>JBGUZS010000169.1:0-50921 GCA_045223835.1 Oscillospiraceae bacterium
AAGGAGTTTTGGTCGGAGTGGCGGGACTTGAACCCGCGGCCTCATGGTCCCGAACCATGCGCGATACCAAACTTCGCCACACCCCGAAAGCTTATTCAAAAGCTTTCTCATTATAGAGAGTTTTGCACCCGGTGTCAAGGAAAATCTTTTCCCGCGTCCCCCGCGCCGCACCGGAAAGGGATAAACCTGTCCCCGCGCCGAAGAGCAGCGCGGGGACAGGCGGGAAAAACGACTCAGTCCTCTTCGGGAGGCGGCAGAAGCTCCACCTCCAAGGTCTCCACCCGGCGGGCTTCCGCTTCCGTTACGGTGACGGAAAAGCGATCCCAGGTGAAATGGTCCCCCTTCTGGGGGAAGCGGTCCAGCATCTCCACGGCCCAGCCGCCCATGGTGCTGTACTCGCTCTCGAAATGCTCGGGGCGATAGTCGATGGAATCAAAGAAATCCTCGATGGTCGTCCCGCCATCCACGATGAATACATTATCCGACTTCTGCTCCACATCCAGCTCGATATCGTCGCTCTCATCGAAGATATCCCCCACGATCTCCTCCAGGATATCCTCCAGGGTGAGGATGCCTTCGGTGCCGCCGTATTCATCCACCACGATGGCCATCATCAGGTGTTTCCTGCGGAATTCCGAAAGGATGGAGGAAATATTCCGGGTCTTATGGACATACACCGGGGGAGAGAGCAGATCCTCCAGCCGGATCTCGGACAGGGGAGCGGTGATCGCGGCCTTCAGCAGCTTTTTGGTGGAGAGGATGCCCAGGATCGTATCGATGGTGTCCCGATAGACGGGGATGCGGGAATAGCTCAGAAGCTCCTCATCCTTCAGCAGGTCCTCCACGCTGTCCTCCACATCAATGGCGGTGACGTCCACCCGGGGGATAAAGATATCCCCGGCGGTAACATCGCTGAACTCGATGGCGGATTTGATCAGCTCGCTCTCCTGCTCGGTGAAGACGCCCTCATCCTCGATGGTTTCCAGGATGCTCACCAGCTCGTCGTCCGTCACCTCCGGTTCGGCCTCCTCAGAGGTCCAGAGCTTGGAGATCCGGTCCACGATCCGGGTGACCAGGGCGGTCACGGGCTTGAACAGGGTCATGAAAAAGCGCAGGGGATAGGTATAGAGCCGCACCAGGCGGTCCGCCTGGCTGGTTCCGGCGATCTTGGGGATGGTCTCGCCGAAGATGAGCAGGACCAGCGTGCTGGCGATGGGGGCGACGGTTTCCCCGCTTGCCCCGTAGACATGGGCCAGCAAGGCGGTCATGGCGGAGGAAAAGGCGATATTCACCAGATTATTGCCCACCAGGATGGTGGAAAGAAAGCCGGTAAAATGCTCGGAGATCCACACGGCCCTGGCCGCCCGCTTGCTGCCGTTTTCCGCATCGTTCTGCAGACGGAGCTTGCTTGCGGTGGCATAGGCGATCTCAGAGCTGGAGAAAAAGGCGCTGAGGAGGACCAGCAGGATCAGCAGCAGATAGAGAAGGTAGATCATGCGCCCGCCTCCTTCTGCTGAGGCCGGGCGGGCTTATCGTCCTCGTCGTAGATCTCGCCCACCAGCTCCTCCAGGATATCCTCCATGGTGACGAAGCCCAGGGCGATACCGTCACTGTCCACCACCATGGCCATATGGGTGTGCCGCCGGCCAAGCCCCTCGAACAGCGCATTGAGCTTGGTCTCCGGGCTCACATTATAGGTGAGGTTCATCAGGGAGCTGATGTCGATGGGCTCCCCATGGAGGATGCGCCAGAGACAGTCCCGGGTCTGAAGTACGCCCACGATCCGGTCAGGCGTACCGGCATACACCGGAAGGCGGGAGTACTTCTCCTTCAGGATCAGCGCTTTCAGCTTCTCCGGATCCTCGGAGATGGAGACCGCCACCATGCTTTTCAGCGGGGTCATCACCTGCTCCACCGAGGTATCCGAAAAATCGATGGCGGATTTGATCAGAGCCGTCTCCGCAGGCTCCATCAGGCCCTCTTCTCCGATATTGTCGATCATGGTGGAAAATTCGTCCTCTGTGATGCTGGGCAGATCTCCCGTTTCCGGCAGGAGCCGTTTCACCACCCAGCCCAGGCCCGTAAGCAGGGCGGTCAGCGGGGTGAGGAGGAACATCAGGATCGACAGGGGACCGGAGCACGCCAGGGCATAGGCGTCGCTGTTCACCCGGGCGAAGTTCTTGGGGATGGTTTCCGCGAAGAAAAAGATCAGCAGGGTGAGCACAACGGTGGAGACCACCGCGCCGACGGCGCCCATATGTTGGATGAAGAGCAGAGCGGCAAAGGAGGAGGCAAACACATAGCAGACATTGGTGCCGATCAGGATGGTGGAAATCGCCTTGTCGAACCGATCCAGGATCCGCACCGTGCGCTTCGCCCGACGCTCACCCTCCTCCGCCCGCTTCCGCATGCGCACCTTATTGCAGTAGGAGAGGGCGGTCTCGCTGCCGGCGAAACCGCCGCCCAGCAGGATAAGCGCCAGAACGAGGATACTTCGGGGTATGTCGTCCATAAGGGTAAATCAACTCCCGTGCCCGGCCGGAGGCGACGGCAATGCTCCGGCAGGGTATAATGTATATACATAATCACTATAGCATTATTCTCTCCCCGTTGCAATACAGCGGGACAGATTTCCTCCCGGACAGAAAAAATCGGGAAGAGGAGCACCCCTTCCCGATCATGATCGCGGTTAAATCGTTCTGGCCACCTCAAAGGCCTGGAAGGTGGCGTCCCGGATATCCCCGGACTGTTGGGCGTCCCCAATGATGAAGAAGCTGGTCTCGGGGCAGAGGTGGGCAAAGCCCAGGGCGGCCTGCCTCCGGGGCTTCAGCCCGACGGCCATGAGCACCGTATCCGCAGGGATGGTCTTCCGCTCCCCGGTCCCGACGTTCTCCGCCAGGATGCAGTCGTCCCGCACCTCCAGGAGTTTCCAGCCCAGAAGCCGCTCCACGCCGTATTCCTCGCTCATGCTCAGCAGGTCGGAGGCGGCGCCGGTGCGGAACAGGTCCACCCGCTCTGCCATCTCCACCACCGTCACCCTTTTTCCTTCCTTAGCCAGGTTGATGGAGGCCTCGGTACCGACGGAGGAGCCGCCGATGATCACCACGTTCTGCCCGCATTCGGCACGGCCGTTTTCCGCATCCGGCGCCCAGTGCACATGGGGCTTGTCCCCGCCGGGGACCCTGGGCAGGATGGGATCCGCGCCGACGGCGGCGATGATGGCGTCGTAGCCCTCCTGAGCCAGAAGCTCGGGAGTGGCTTCGGTATTCATCAGGATCCTGGCGCCGCAGTTGGCCGCAAAATCCTCCATATACCGGACATAGTCCCGCAGGTCGGCCTTGAAATCCGCCTTCACCGCATCCCGCACATGTCCGCCGATCCTGCCGCTTCTTTCATACAGGGTCACGTCATGCCCCCGCTGGAGCAGCCATTTGACGGACTCCACGCCGGCGGGGCCGCCGCCGACCACCGCCACCTTTTTCTTCACCGGGGCGGGGGGCAGGCAGCCCTGGGGATATTCCTTAAAGCGGCCCCACATGGGGTTCACGCTGCAGAGCTTGTTGGTATGAGGGCTGGCCATCCGGAAGCAGGAGCAGCGCAGGCAGGGCATATGCTGCCATTCCTTCCCCTCGGCATACTTTCTGGGCATATCATAGTCCGCATGGAGGGCGCGATTCATGGCCACCAGGTCCGCCTGGCCGGAGGAAATGATCTCCTCCGCCTGGCCGGGATCCTTGATGCCGCCCACCACCGCCACCGTCAGATCCGGATAGGCCTGCTTCACGGCGGCGGAGAAATGCACGTTCAGCTTCTGGGGCATGGTGTAGTTGGATACCAAATAGCGGAGATAGTAGGGCTCGCCGTACAGGTCATGGATACCCGCGGAGACATGAAGGATATCCACCTTATCCTTGATGTACTTGATGAACTCCAGGGTTTCCGGGAAGCGCATCTGGTCCGGGGCGTGCTCATCCGCGCTGAGCCGGTATTCGATCACAAAATCCTGTCCCACCGCGCCCCGGACGGCCTCCAGGATTTCGTTGGCGAAGCGGGCCCGGTTCTGCAGGGAGCCGCCGTACTCGTCCGTGCGTTTGTTGTATTTGGGGCTGGCGAACTGGGCGATCAGGTTGCCGTGGGCGCCGTGGATCATGCAGATCTTCATTCCCGCCTGCTTGCAGAAGCGGGCGGCCCGGGCATATTTCTCCACCGTCTCCCGGATTTTTTCCCTGGACATTTCAATGGTGGGGATGGGATCCCGTCCCAGCATCTTCGACCGGCGTTCCTCCGCTGCGGTGATGAAGGAGGAAGCGCTGAAGGGGGCGTGGCCTACATTCTCATAGGCGGTATCCTTGCCGTTATGGGTGAGCTCAAAGGAGCCGTGAGCCCCGTAGATCTCGCACATTTCGCTGAACTTCCGGGCGGGCAAGACGCAGCCCGGATCGGAAAGCTGCAGCTGGCCCGCTTCGTCGCTGCTCTCGGTAATATCGATGCTGCAGTTGCCCACGTTGCAGACGGCCACGCCGCCCCGGGCATACTGCCGGAAATACTCCACAAACTGATCCGTCACGAAGCCCCGCTCGTCGCCGGAGAAGAAGCAGCCGGGAGGGGCCTGCTCCAGATGGTTTTTGAACAGAACGCCACGGATCTCAAAGGGCTCGAATACATGGGGGTATTTAGAAGCCATGAAGAACAACATCCTTCCATATTAAAACTCATTGCCTCGGGGGGATGCGGGGAAAGCGGATCCGCTTCCGGCCGTCAGGCCCTTTCCTCGGCGGCCCGCTTGCCGGTGAGGTAGCCGAAGGTGAGGCAGGCGCCGTAATTCTGACCGGGAATGCGGAAATTGTAGCAATGGGCGTACATATCGCCCACCATGGAGCCGACGCAGTACAGCCCGGGGATGGGATCATCCTGCTCGTCGCAGATCTGCATTTTCCAGTTGGTGCGGGGTCCGCCCATCACGGAGAAGAAGAAGCGGTCGCTCAGGCTGCATCCGTAAAATGGGGCTTCCCGGATTTCCTGCAGATACTTGGGCTTCTTGTGGAAATCCGTATCCTTCCCGTTCCGGCAGAGCTCGTTATACCGGAGAATGGAGGCCATGGCTGCCTCTTCGGGAAGGCCCAGGGCCTGGATCACACCCTCCGGGGTGTCCGCCCGGACCAGCATTCCCCGGTCCGCCATGGCGTTCCAGTTGTCCAGCACCGCTTCCGGCGGGGTATCCGGGCCGTCGCGCTGGCCGCCGTGGGCGCGGAAGCGGATCTCCCGGGCATAGTTTGCGCCCCAGATGGCAAAGGCCTCGCCCTTGGGCTCGCGCAGGGTGGTCAGGGCGGTATAGGCGCCGTTCATATCCTCGTTGCAGTACCGCTCGCCGCGGTTGTTCAGCCGCAGGCCCCGGTGGGAGCCATAGGGGAGGTTGGTGCCCAGACGGCTGCCCTGGATCATCACGGCGCAGGGCCAGGTGCGCTGCCAGGCCGCTCCGGCCCACAGGGCCATCTGATGCCCCTCTCCCTTGAACAGCCCCTTCATGGAAAAGCCCACATCGTAGTTTTCCCCGCCCGCAGTAAAGAAGGGGGCGTACTGCGGACAGTATTTCGCCATCATTTCCGGGTTGGCGGAGAAATCCCCCGTGGCCAGGATGACGGCCCGGGAGGCCTTCACCCGGATATAGGCGCCATCCTTCTGCTGGGCCAGAACAGCGGTGACCCGCTTCCCGGTCTTCTCCAGCCGTCTGGCGGGGCTGGAGCGCAGGACCCGTCCGCCCGCGGCCAGGAAGGCCTCCTCCAGGGCGTTCAGGGCCAGGGTGATGCCGGTGCCCGCCCGGGCGATGCCGCTGCCCACAAAGGCGTGGGTCCCGGGAGGCTGATAGGTCGGACTATGATGATCATCCTCGTTGGCGTCCTCCAGCACCACGCCGCAGCCGGCTGCCTGAAGGATATCGATGAGCCAGTTCATGGCTTCCTCGCTCCGATCCAGCAGGGTATACCATTTGCGCTGGTCTACCAGGAAGGAGTTGGAGGAGAACTCCTCCAGAAAGAAGTCGTCCAGATTCTGCCGGGGGAGACCCTTGGCCTCCATGACCTTGCTGTAGGCTGCAAAAACGCTGCCGCCCCGGCCTACGGGCCGGGCGGAGGCGGAGACGATCAGGGTGTCCGCTCCCGCCTGCCGGGCGGTCAGCGCGGAGCACAGTCCGGCCAGGCCTTCGCCCACCACCACCACATCGGCTTCCAGCGCGCCGGTGATCCGGTCCTCCGGAATGGGAGGGGGCTCGACCTCAAAGGAGGCGGGCGTCCGCGGGCCGGCGTCAGGTATGGTATTCAGCATGTGCTTCCTCCTCCCCAGGCCGATCAGTGGGTCTGATAATAATTCTTGGCGTAGTTTTCGTAAACGTCGTTCACCACGTCCATCTTGCTGTGGCCGTTGGCGTCCGGCCTGCCCATGACGAAGGCGGAGAAGATGAAGCCGCCGTTGGGGGCCAGGTCATCCACATATTGGATGAGGATATCCCGCAGGGTATCGTCGTCCAGCTCGCTGTAGCCCATGGTGCGCTGGGAGTCCCAGCCGCCGGAGATGATGAGCTTCCGGCCGTATTTCTGCTTGATCGCCTTCAGATCATTGGAGGTCTGGGCCGGGTTCCAGGCGGTGACGCCGAAATCCATCCAGTCGTCGATAAAGGCTTCGCAGTGGCCGCAGTCATGCATATCGATGTAGCAGCCGCTGTTCAGAACGATCTCCGCCTCCCGGGCATGGAAGGGCTTGACCAGATCCTTATAGGCTTGGGGAGAGATAAAGGGCGCCCGGGCGGTCGCGGTATCGTCGGGGATGCACACCGCATCCGGCTTATAGTAATGGCAGACGTTCTTCAGCACCTCGCAGTTGTAATCGCAGAGGTATTCGTACAGGGCATAGACCTCCTCCGGCTCCTCGGCAATGGCGCAGAGACCTTCGGTAAAGCCCATGAAGTCCGCCAGGCGCTGGAAGATCTTCCCCCAATAGAAAACGACGCCCGTGGTGCTGCGGTCGATATCCTTCAGATCCTTGGCGGCCAGGGCTTCCCAGTCCACATGGGAGAGATCGGGAGCCTTGATCTTATCCCGCCACCTGGTGATGTCATCCAGGACATAATGGCCGGGGTAGGGGATGGGCGCGCCGCCGAAGACGTCTTCCTTCCCGGTGTATTCCACGCCGAATTCATCCCGGGTGCAGCCGGGCTTTTTCACGTCGATAAAGGCAGAGCACTTGAATTCCCGAAAGCCGCCCCGAGGCAGGTACTCAGGCAGTTCCCCCCTGTACATCCGCAGCAGGTTTTCCTTGGGCGAAAGCATGGTCCGGTTCCTCCTTTGTTCGCATTATACTCTTGCATCTTCCCGGCATTATAACATAAAAGAAACAACTTTCCAATAGGAATCCGCACAGAAGGCGCGGAGGAAAAAGGGCCGGGCTGCCCGAAGACAGCCCGGTCCGATACTGCGTTTTCCTTCGATGCTCCCCGTCTACCGCGCGTTCGTCAGGCGGAAGGCCTGCTCCACCCAATCCATCAGCTTCTCGTCCACGTCCTCAGGGCTGCTCACCAGCACATGATGGGTCCAGCGATGGGGATAGGGCTCTGCCACGCTGACGATGCGGGGATGGTCGATGCGCCTGTCCGCGGCAAAGGAGACGACGATATAGTGCTCCGGCCTTCCCCGCACCTTGAAGGGGGGGATCCAGACAGCGGCGAAGCCGCGGCGGGCCGCAAAGGTGATCTGGCTGCGCCGGAAGCGGGTGATCGCCTGGGGAATCCGTTCCCGGACTGCCGCGGCAAAGACGCCATAGAGGCTCAGCTCCAGGGGTTGGCCATGAAAGAACTTCTCCACAGCCTGTTCAGGATTCGGCATGGATATCGTCCCTCCTTGCGGATGAAGCCGCCGCGATAGCCTCCGGCCAGCCGGGGCCGCAGTGTCTGAAGCTTATCATTCCCCGATGCGGAACGGCTTCCTGGCCCGGTACTCGGTATGCAGCAGCTCATGGGCCAGATGGGAATTCGGCTCGCCCAGGAACTTCTTGTAGAGCTCCCGGACCTGGGCGTTATTGTGGGACTGGCGCACGACCTGCCGCTCATCCTCGCTGTACAGCGCATTCGCCCGCTTCTGCCGGAAGGTGTCCACGATGTCGTGCTCCTCGTTGGGCAGCAGGGAGGGGCGAATATAGGGCATGCCGCCGCCGTTGATGCAGCCGCCGGGGCAGCACATGATCTCGATGAAGTGATACTTGCTCTTCCCGGCGCGGATATCGTCCAGCAGCACCTTCGCATTCTTCATGCCGCTGGTGACGGCGATGTTCACGGTCATGCCGCCCAGCTCCAGGGACGCCTCCTTCACGCCTTCAAACCCGCGCACGGCGGTAAACTCGATGGGCTCCGCTTCCTTGCCCTCCAGCACATAGTAAGCCGTGCGGAGCGCAGCCTCCATCACGCCGCCGGTGACGCCGAAGATGACGCCGGCGCCGGAATACTCGCCCATGATATCCTGATCGAATTCCTCATCCGGCAGGCGCAGGAAGCGGATGCCGCTGCGTTTGATCATATCGCCCAGCTCCCGGACGGTGAGGACGGCGTCCACATCCTTCAGGCCGTCCTTGTTCCGCAGCTGAGGACGGTCCTTCTCAAACTTTTTGGCGGTGCAGGGCATGATGGATACCACGAAGATATCCTTGGGATCCAGCCCCCGGACCTTGGCATAGTAGCTCTTCAGCACGGCGCCCTGCATCTCATGGGGGGATTTGCAGCTGGAGATATGATCCAGAATATCCCCGTAATAGGTCTCCGCATAGTTGATCCAGCCGGGGGAGCAGGAGGTGATCATGGGGAGCTTGCCGCCGTATTTGATCCGGTTCAGAAGCTCGGTGGCTTCCTCCATGATGGTGAGGTCGGCGGCAAAGTTCGTATCATAAACCCGCTCGAAGCCCAGACGGCGCAGGGCGGCGACCATTTTTCCCGTCACCGGCGTACCCACGGGCATGCCGAATTCTTCCCCCAGACCGGCGCGCACGGCGGGGGCGGTCTGCACAATCACATGCTTGCCCTCCTCGAAGGCCCGGTCAACCAGCTCTTGGTCGGATTTTTCCATCAGGGCGCCGGTGGGGCAGACGCTGACGCACTGGCCGCACATCAGGCAGGGGGAATCCGCCAGGGAGATGTTCCCGGCAGGGCCGACGATGGTCTTGAAGCCCCGGTTCTCAAAGCCCAGGACGCCGTTGCCGTGGGCGGCCTTGCAGCGGGCGATGCAGCGTCCGCAAAGGATGCACTTGGAGGTATCCCGCACAATGGAGGGGGAGACCGCCTCGTAGGTGACGGGAGTCTTGCCGCCCTGGAACACGCCCTCTCTCGCCCCCACCAGCCGGGAGACGTAGAGCAGCTCGCAGTCGCCGTTCTTCCGGCATTGCTGACAGTTCTGGGAGTGGTTCGAAAGCAGCAGCTCGACGCTGGTGCGCCGGGCTTTGATGGCCTTCTGTGAGGAGATAATGACCTCCATCCCCTCGGAAACGGGATATACGCAGGAGGCAACAAGGCCTTTAGCGCCCTTAACCTCCACAAGACATACGCGGCAGGAGGCCTGATTGCATTCTCCGTGGTTGTAACTGCATAGGGAGGGGATCTCATAACCGCATTCTCTCGCGGCTTCAAGGACGGTCAGACTGTCCTCAACGGTATAGTCGCAGCCCTCGATCTTGATGTTTACCTTTGCCATATTCCCGCCTCCTTACTTCCGAATGATTGCGTCGAACTTGCAGGTGGCGATACACATCCCGCATTTCACGCACCGCGCTTGATCGATGACGAAGGGTTCCTTGCCGGGAATGCCGCTGATGGCTTCCACAGGGCAGGCCCTGGAGCAGAGGGAGCACTTCCGGCATTTTTCCGGATCGATGGAGAAGGAGATCAGGTCCTTGCAGACGCCCGCGGGACATTCTTTATCCTCAATATGGGCCAGATACTCATTCCGGAAATGACGGAGGGTGGAATTGATGGGGTTTGCCGCGGTCTGGCCCAGCGCGCAGAGGGAGTTGTTCTTGCAGGCGTCGCTGATTTCCTCCAGCTCGTCCAGATCCTTCAAGGAGCCCTTGCCGGAGGTGATACGCTCCAGGATCTCCAGCATGCGCTTGGTGCCGATGCGGCAGGGGGAACACTTGCCGCAGCTCTCGTCGCAGATGAAGCCCATATAGAACTTCGCCACGTCCACCATGCAGTTGTCCTCATCCATGACGATGGCGCCGCCGGAGCCCATCATTGAACCCAGCCGGACCATATTGTCGAAGTCGATGGGTTCATCCAGGTATTCCTCGGTAAGGCAGCCGCCGGAGGGGCCGCCGGTCTGGATGGCTTTGAATTTCTTGCCGTTCTGGATGCCGCCGCCGATATCGAAGATCAGCTCCCGCAGCGTGAGGCCCATGGGAATCTCCACCAGGCCGACATTGTTCACCTTGCCGCCCAGGCAGAATACCTTCGTGCCTTTGCTTTTCTCGGTGCCATAGCAGGTGAAGGCCTCCAGCCCCTCCCGCAGGATATAGGGAACGGTGGCCAGGGTCTCCACATTGTTTACGATGGTGGGCTTGTCCCAAAGGCCCTTGACGGCCGGATAGGGAGGCCGGGACCTGGGCATGCCCCGCAGGCCCATGATGGAATTCAGCAGAGCCGTCTCCTCGCCGCATACGAATGCCCCGGCGCCCAGGCGGACATGGGCATGGAAGCTGAACCCGGTGCCCAGGATATTGTCCCCCAGAAGCCCCAGCTCCTCCGCCTTGGCGATGGTGGCCCTGACTCTGGCCACGGCGGTGGGATACTCGGCACGAATATAGAAATAACCTTCGCTTGCGCCGATGGCGTAGCCGGCGATGGCCATGCCTTCAATGACGGCTAAGGGATTATCTTCCAATACGCTCCGGTCCATAAAGGCGCCGGGGTCGCCCTCGTCCCCGTTGCAGACCACATACTTCCGGTCGCTCTGAGAGGCCAAAGCGAACTGCCATTTGGTTCCGGTGGAGAAACCGCCGCCGCCTCTGCCCCGGAGGCCGGAGGCCTTGATCAGGTCGATGACCTCCTGCCGGGACATGGTCAGGGCCTTCATCAGCCCCTGATATCCGCCGCAGCCCAGCGCTTCCTCGATCCGGTTGGGATCGATCACGCCGCAGCCGTGCAGGGCGATGCGCTTTTGCTTGCGGTAGAAGGGGATCTCGTCCTTCTTCGGGTATTTTTTTCCGGTGCGGGGATCCTCGTAGATCAGTCTTTCGACGATCTCCCCATCCCGGATGCCCTGGATGATCGCCTCCGCATCCTCGGGCGTGACCGTTCGGTAAAGCACGTCGTCCGGGAATACGCGGACAAAGGGCCCTTCCGAGCAGAGGCCGAAGCAGCCCACGACCCGGATGGCGATCTTGTCCTCCATATGGTGCGCCGCGATGGATTTCTCCAGCTCGCCGCGGATATCCATCGTGCCGCCGGCGATGCAGCCGGTGCCGCCGCAGAGCATGAGATAGGTCTTGCCGTCGCCACCGCTGAACTTTTCCTCCAGCTCCGCGGTGTATGTAGAAATGGCGCGGCGAAGCTCTTCGCAGGTTTTATACATGCGCGCCGACCTCCTTATCCCTGTATTCTGCGATGATCATGGAAACATCGGAGGGTTTGACCCTGGCATAGATCTTGCCGTTGATGGTGACGGCGGGAGCAGCAGCGCAGGCGCCGATGCAGCGCAGCGCGTCAATGGAGAAGAGACCATCCTCAGTGGTCTGGCCGGGCTGTATGCCCAGCAGGTCGCAGAACTGATCGATGATTTTCTGTGAACCCTTGACGTAGCACGCGGTGCCCAGGCAGCAGCCAATCACATACTTGCCGTGGGGCTCCAGGGAGAAGAAGGAATAGAATGTCACTACGCCGAAGATTTCCGCGACGGAAATGCCCGTCTTGGCAGACACGATCTCCTGCACCTCGATGGGGATGCATCCAAACTCATTTTGGATATCGCTGAGGATCATAATGAGAGGAGTGTTTTCCTTGCTGTGGCTGTCGCAGATCTCCTCGATTCTCCGAACAGCCGCGTCATTGAGATGGCCCAATACAGTACCCTCCTTTTTCTGCCTAAATCCTCTGACCGTACAAAGCTGGATAATAATCCAATTCCTAGAATACTCCTCCCGGACGCAACAATCAAGTGCCAATTGCTGTATATTGAAACAAAATCATTATAATTAATCAAAATTTTGCGGGACGCCGGGCCGCCCTATTCTTCCCCGGCGGCCTGCAGCAGCCGTGCGTAGAGCTCCGGGCAGACCTCCTGCATATTGCAGCTCCGGTTATCCCTTCCCGTCCAGATATGGAATGTCCGCCCTTCGCTCAGGGTCCTGCCCGCTTCATCCCGAAGGGTATACAGCAGCTCCAGCTTTTTGGGAGCAACCAGGCCGGGGCAGGTCTCGATCAGGATGGTCTGGGGATAGGTGGCGGGGGCAAGGTAGCGGATATTCAGCTCCACCATGGCGGGGTTCAGGCCCAGGGACTGGCTCAGGGCAAAGGGAATGCCCGCCCGGTTGAGCCAATCCATACGGGCGGCCTCGATCCATACAGGATAGACCGCATGATGCACAATGCCCATGCGGTCACAGTCCGGATACCGGGATTCCATTCGGGTAAGGGTGGTCAGCATTCCATCAGCCTCCTGCCCATCCACACCCCCATGGCGGAGGCCATCATCAGCCCCCGGGTCCAGCCGCTGGAATCCCCGAGGCAATGGAGATTTCTGATGCTGGTGTTCAGATCCGCATCCATCTCCACCCGATTGGAGTAGAATTTCAGCTCCGGGGCGTAGAGCAGGGTCTCATAGGCTGCAAAGCCGGGGACCACCTGGTCCATGGCCTGGATAAAGCTCAGAATGCTGGTCATGGAACGATAGGGCATGGCGGCGGTGATATCCCCGGGTACGGCATCCGGGATGGTGGGCTGCACGTTGGAGCGGGAGAGCTCCTTTTCCCAGGTCCGCTTGCCATCCAGGATATCCCCGAAGCGCTGCACCAGCAGTCGGCCGTCCGCCAGCATGTTGGTGAGCTCTCCCACCTTCCTGGCGTACTCGATGGGCTGGTTGAAGGGTACGCTGAAATTATGGGAGCAGAGGATGGCCACGTTGGTATTGGGGGATTTGCGGTCTTTATAGGAATGGCCGTTGACCACCGCAAGCCCGCCGTCATAGTTCTCCTGGCTCACATAGCCGCCGGGATTCTGGCAGAAGGTGCGGACCTTGTTCTTGAAGGGCTTGGGATAGCCGATGAGCTTCGATTCATAGAGAACCCGGTTGATGGTCTCCATGATCTCGCTGCGCACCTCCACCCGAACGCCGATATCCACGGTGCCGGGCTGATGGGCGATGCCCTGCTTGACGCATACCTCCTCCAGCCACTCCGCTCCCCGGCGGCCGGTGGCCACGATGACCTCATTGGCGGTGATGGTTTCCTGCCGCCCGGAGCACATCAGCTCCGCCCCGAGACAGACGCCGTCCCTGATGACAAGGTTCAGGCATTCCGTCTCCATGAGCAGCTCCACATCCTGCTCCCTGAGCCAGTTTTCGATGTTCAGATACAGCTCCTGGGCCTTCTCCGTGCCCAGATGACGGATCGGGCAGAGCACCAGCTTCAGCCCGGCAGAGATCGCCCGGCGGCGGATCTCCTTGACCTCCTCCGTCTCCTCCTTTCCCTCCACCCGGGTATCCGCGCCGAAATCCAGATAGATGGTATCCGTATAATCAATGACGGACTGGGCGGCCTCCGCACCCACGAGGGAGGGAAATTCGCCCCCCACCTCATAGCTCAGGGAAAGCTTCCCGTCCGAAAAGGCGCCGGCTCCGGAGAAGCCGGTGGTGATGCTGCAGTACGGCTTGCAGTTGACGCATTTCCGGGTCTCGGCCTTGGGGCAGCGGCGATCCTCCACCGCCTTTCCCTTTTCGGCGATGGTGATCTTCCGGCGGCAGCCCAGCCGCCTCAGCTCGATGGCGGTGAAAATGCCCGCGGGACCCGCCCCGATAATGAGGATATCGGTTGTCATAACGACACCTCCTTAAACCATAGGATGACTGCATAATCATACTCTAATTCCGGATGAAAATCAATCCGCGCCCTCGGTATGGACTTTTCCCGGCCGAGGGGATATAATCCCCATATGTTTGGATATATTCTGGCTGATACCGGCGCCCTGACGCCGGAACAGCGCGACCGTTACAAGGACTGCTACTGCGGACTTTGCCGTTGCATTGGCAGCCGCTGCGGCCAACTGTGCCGCATGAGCCTGACCTATGACATGGTTTTCCTCACCCTGCTGCTGGGGAGCCTTTACGAGCCCCCGGAGGAGGAGCAGAATGGCCCCTGTCCGATCCACCCTCTTCGGAAGCGCCGCAGCTGGCAGTCCGAGGCGACGGGGTATGCCGCAGACCTGAGCGTGATCCTCGCCCGGCAGAATTGCCTGGATGACTGGGCGGACGAGAGAAGGCTGCTGCGGCTGGGGGAGGCTGCGCTGCTGCGCCGGGGAGCGGAGGAAGCGGCCGGCCGTCTTCCGAAAAAGGCGGCCGCCATGCAGGCCTGTCTCCGGGAGCTGGGGGAGATAGAGGCCCGGGGGGAGAAGAGCCCGGATCCCGGCGCTTCGGCCTTCGGCCGGCTCATGGGGGAGCTTTTCCTCTGGCGGGAGGACCGGTGGGCGGATACCCTCCGGGAGGCGGGGGAGCACATGGGGCGGTTCCTGTATCTCCTGGACGCCCTGGAGGACCTGGACCGGGACCGGCGGAGGGGTTGCTATAACCCCCTGGCCGGCGTCGTCGGAGAAGGGGCGACCCGGGAGGATATCCTGGATATCCTGGTGAACCAGGCGGCCTCCTGCGCGGCCCTGATCGACCGCCTTCCCCTGGTGCAGGATGCGGAGCTCCTGCGGAATATCCTGTATACCGGCATATGGTCATCTTTGAGGCGTAAAGGGGACACATCGGTATGAGTCTTCTGGAACTCATCCTTCTGGCCGTGGGACTGAGCATGGATGCCTTTGCGGTTTCCGTGTGCAAGGGCCTGGCTTTGGGGGAGATAAAAAGGAAGCATACCCTGATCGTAGGGGCCTGGTTCGGCGGATTTCAGGCGCTGATGCCCCTGATCGGTTTTTTTCTGGGCAGTCGTTTTGAACAGTACATCCGCTCTTTCGACCACTGGGTGGCCTTCATCCTGCTGGCTGCCATCGGGGCCAATATGCTCCGGGAGGCCCTGCAGGGCGGGGAGGAGCCGGCGGACGCCTCTCTTTCCTTCAAAACCATGCTCCTCCTGGCTGTAGCCACCAGCATCGACGCCCTGGCGGTGGGCATCACCTTCGCCTTCCTCCGGGTGCGCATCCTCCCGGCGGTACTGCTCATCGGCTGCATCACCTTCCTGCTGAGCATGCTGGGGGTGAAGGCCGGGAGCCTTTTCGGAGAAAAATACCAAAAGAAGGCGGAGATAGCCGGCGGGATCATCCTGATCCTGCTGGGCATCAAGATCCTGTTGGAGCATCTGGGCCTCATCGCCCTCTGAGTCTGCCGGGATCCCGGGGAAAGGAGATCCGGTCATGGATACCGTGAGCAAACGCAGACGATTTCTCATCAATCTCCTGTACTGGGCCGCAATACTGGCCATTGTCTATCTGTGCTTCCGCTACCTGCTCAAGCTGCTCATGCCCTTCGTCATCGCCATGCTGGTGGCATGGCTCCTGCGTCCGATCTGCCGGTGGTACCGGAAGAAAAACCTGCGGGGACAGCTCTATACCGCTCTGGTCGTGGCAACGGTGCTGCTGTTCTACCTGATCATCGGCGGACTGGTCATCCTGATCCTGATCAACGTCGGGGCGAATATCGCCCAGCGGCTTTCCGGCCTGCCCGCCCTGTATACTCAGACCATCGAGCCGGGGCTCAGCGGGCTGTATGCCTCGGCGGAGGAGCTGGTGAGCCGGATCGACCCGCGGCTGGAGGCTGTGGTGAACCGGGTCATGCCGGAGCTCATCTCCTCCCTGGGCAGCGCCGTTTCCCGCTTTTCCGTCACCGCGGTGACCAGGCTGACCAGCCTGGCCACCTCCATCCCCAGCGCGCTGCTCAGCGCGGCCATCTGCATCATCTCCACCATCTTTATGGCCACCACCTTTGAGTCCATCATCCGCTTCATGAAAAAGAACCTGCCGGAGAAGGTCACGGAGACCGCCGGCTATGTGGTCAAGAGCTTCCGGAACGTGATCATGAAATACGGCATCTCCTATCTGATCATCATGCTCATGACCTTCGGGGAGATCGCCGTCGGGCTGCTGATCATCGGCAAGCCCCGCGCCCTGCTCATTGCCGCGCTGATCGCCATATTCGATATTTTCCCCATCGTGGGCGCCGGACTGATCCTGCTGCCCTGGACGGTGATCACCTTTATCCAGGGCAAGGTGCTCCAGGGGATCGGCATGGCCATCCTGTATGTGGTGATCATCATCGTGCGGCAGATCATGGAGCCCCGTATCGTGGGCAGACAGGTGGGGCTGCCGCCCCTGATCACCCTGGCCTGCATGTTCGTGGGTACCAGCCTTTTCGGCGGCCTGGGCCTGTTCGGCCTGCCCATCCTGGCCGCCATCCTTACCAACCTGAACGACGATCCTGACGTCCCCATCCGGCTGTATCGCGGGCCCGGATCGGAGGAGGGAGAGGAGGAGACGGCGGAGGAGCCGGGGAAGATCGTCTACCGGTTTGCCGGAATGAGGCAGGAGCGAGCCAAAGGGAGCAGGAAAAAGAGAGACAAAAAGGACGAAGAAAAGCCTTGACAGGCCTGCGCGCCGATGGTATACTTCTTAAGCCGCTTTGAATGGGCAAAGAAAAGCCGGCTTGCGCCGCGCCCCCGACAGCGAGCCTTTTTATGAGGGAGAGAGACATTTTGCAGTATGCGATCATCGTGACCGGCGGCAAGCAGTACCGCGTGAAGAGCGGCGACGTTCTGTTCGTGGAAAAGCTGCCGGTGGAAGCCGGGGATACCGTGACCTTCGATCAGGTCCTGGCCGTCCTGGATGATGAAAAGGAAGCCGTCATCGGCGCGCCCCTGGTGGAGGGCGCCGCGGTCACCGCCAACGTGATCAAGAACGGCAAGGCCAAGAAGATCCATGTTTTCAAGTACAAGGCGAAGAAGAATTACCGCCGGCGTCAGGGTCATCGTCAGCCCTATACCCAGGTCCAGATCGACGCCATCACGGTCGGCTGAGAAGGAGGAGATACCATGGCACATAAAAAAGGAATGGGCTCCACCAAGAACGGGCGGGACAGCAAGTCCAAGCGTCTTGGAGCAAAGCGGGCCGATGGGCAGTTCGTTCTGGCCGGCAACATCCTGTACACCCAGTGCGGCACGAAGATTCATCCCGGCACCAATGTGGGCTGCGGCAGCAACTACAACCTCTTCGCGCTGAAGGACGGCATCGTCCGTTACGAGCGTCTGGGCCGGAACCGCAAGAAGGTCTCCGTTTACGAAGTGACCGAGGCGGCCGAATAACGAGCCGATGAACAAGGCCAGCTGCGTTGCAGCTGGCCTTTTCCGTAGGAGAAGAATTATGCCGATGTTTGTGGATCAGGCGGCGATCACCGTGATCGCCGGGAAGGGCGGCAACGGCGCCGTAGCCTTTCACCGGGAAAAATATGTGGCGGCCGGCGGACCGGACGGGGGAGACGGGGGCCGGGGCGGCAGCATTATCCTGCAGGCAGACGACAGCATGTCCACCCTCATGGATTTCCGCTACAAGCGCAAGTATTCCGCCCAGCCCGGGGCGGACGGACAGGGCGGCCTCCGCTCCGGCAAGGATGGGGCGGATCTGGTGATCCGGGTCCCCCGGGGCACCCTGGTGCGGGATAAGGAGACCGGGGCGGTGATCGTGGATATGTCCGGCTCCGAGCCCTTCATCCTGGCCAAGGGCGGCCGGGGGGGCTGGGGCAACAAGCATTTCGCCACCCCCACCCGTCAGGCGCCCCGTTTCGCCAAGCCGGGCATGGCCGGGCAGAAGCGGGAGGTATTGCTGGAGCTGAAGCTCCTGGCCGACGTTGGCCTGGTGGGCTTCCCCAATGTGGGCAAATCCACTCTCCTCAGCATGGTGAGCAAGGCCCATCCCAAGATCGCGGATTATCATTTCACCACCCTCTATCCCAACCTGGGCGTCGTGTGGGCGGGGGAGGGCAGCTCCTTTGTCCTGGCCGACATCCCCGGCATCATCGAGGGCGCGGCGGAGGGCGCGGGACTGGGCCATGATTTTCTCCGCCATATCGAGCGGTGCCGTCTGCTCATCCATGTGGTGGATGTTTCCGGCCGGGAGGGCCGGGACCCGGTGGAGGATTTCAAGGCTATCCGGGAGGAGCTGCGGCAGTACAGCGCCGATCTGGCGGACCGCCCCCAGATCGTGGCGGCCAATAAATGCGACATCGCCCAGGATCAGGAGACCCTGGAGCGGTTCATGGCGTATATCGCGGAGCAGGGTCTGCCCCTGTTCATGATCTCCGCCGCCACGGGCCAGGGTCTGCGGGAGCTGGTGAAGGCGGCGGCGGGGGAGCTGGCCCATCTGCCCCCGATCCCCGTGTTCCAGGCGGAATATGTGGAGCCGGAGGCCGCGCCGGGCACCGTGGAGGAGCTGAAGATCTCCCAGCCCGAGAAGGGCCTGTGGTCCGTGGAGGGACCCTGGCTGGAGCGGCTCCTGGATCGGGTGAATCTGTCGGATATCGAGAGCAGGATGTATTTCGAACGTTCCCTGCGCCAGGGCGGCGTCTATGAACGGCTGGAGGATCTGGGTATCCGGGAGGGAGATACGGTCTCCATCTACGATCTGGAGTTTGAATACAGAAAATAGAGGGAAAACCATACCGGCTGCGGCATCTGCCGCAGCCGGTTTTTGCTGGGGAGGAAGGATCATTCCTCGTAGTCCATGACAGCGTTTTTCAGCTCGTCGATGATGCGGATCTTCTGGGGGCAGGCCCGCTCGCATTGGCCGCAGGCCACGCAGCCGGAGGGCCTACCGCCCTGCATCAGCGCGAGACGGTAAGCCATCTTCGCGCCCCTGGAGTCGCCGTACACCAGCTCCGTATTCCGGGCGGCGAAGACCTGGGATATGGCGATGTTCTGGGGGCAGCCCTTTTCGCAGTACTTGCAGGCGGTACAGGGTATGCCCGGCCTGGCTTTCAGCGCCTCCAGCGCCTGGGCGATCAGGCCCCGCTCCCGATCGTCAAGAGGACGGAAGGGCTTCATGAAGCGCAGGTTCTGTTCCATCTGCTCCAGGGTGGACATGCCGCTGAGGACGGTGATGACCCCATCCAGTGAGGCGGCGAAGCGGAGCGCCGCCTCCACGGGCTCCAGCCCGCCTTCCCGGAAGGGCTTTTGTACCTCCTCCGGCAGGTTGGCCAGGGTGCCGCCCTTCACCGGCTCCATGATCACCACGGGCTTGCCGTGCTTCCTGGCAGTCTCCCAGCAGAGACGGGACTGAACGGAATTATCCTCCCAGTCCGCATAGTTGATCTGGAGCTGGATGAAATCCACCTCGGGATGCTCGGTAAGGACCTTGTCCAGCACCTCAGCCGTATCATGGAAGGAGAAGCCCGCGTGCCGGATGAGGCCTTCCTTCTTCCGCTCCTGCACAAAATCCCAGATGCCGTATTCATCGAAAACCGGCTTGCGGGAGGCGCTGACGTTATGCAGGAGATAGAAATCGAAGTAACCCGCTCCGGTGCGCTCCAGAGATGTCCAGAACATCTGCTTGGCCTCCTCCGCCGTCTTGGGGCCGGCCCAGGCGGGGAGCTTGGTGGCGATGGTGAAGCTGTCCCTGGGATGGCGCTTGATCACAGCCTCCTTGAAGGCAGCCTCGGACTGTCCGTTGATGTAGCCGTAGGCGGTATCGAAATAGGTGAAGCCCGCCTCCAGAAACCGGTCCGCCATGATCTTGAACTGCTCGATATCCACTTTGTCTCCCAGCATGGGCAGGCGCATCAGGCCGAAGCCCAGCTTGGGCACGTTTTTCCAGCTGTGTTCCATGAGAAATCCTCCTTTTCGTCTGTTCCGATCTGATGCTGAGATTATATCGGACTTCCGCGCCAAAAGCAAGCGGGAGGAGCGCATCCCCGTCCGGCAGTCTTCCGCGGCCCCGGGGCGGCGAAAAGAAAGAGGCGCGCCGCATTTGCAGCACGCCCGATCCTCCGACCGCCGTTATTCGATCACATAGGGGACCGCATCCCGGGGAATGGGGCAGATATAGCCGCGCTGCGCCGTGCGCCTGCGGAAATCCGCCCTTGCCGCCTCCAGGATGGCGGGATCGGAGAAAAGGTCCGCCGCAGCGCCGCAGAGCACCTGAGCTGCCCAAAGCAGACCCTTGTCCCCGATGGAGCTGCCGCCGCAGCTCACGTTCTGCCAGCTGTGGCCGGGAGCGCCTGCCGGGAAGCAGAGGGCGGTGAACTGCGCCGTAGGGGTGAGCCAGCTCACATCCCCCACATCCGTAGAGCCGGGGGAGAAATCCTCCCCGCTGTAATAGGGGAGAAGAAAGTCGTTCAGGGGTTTTGTCCCATTCCCGCTCAGGGCCCGGACCTCCTCCGCGATGGCCGGGTCATGCTGCGCGCCCAAACCGGGAAGACCCTCGGCGGCGTATGTCTTCCGCAAAGCGACGGCAAATTCCCTTTCCGACTCCGAATATCCCGGCAGGGGAACCGCCTGCATGTTGGCGTACAGACAGGCCTCCAGGGGGGGATTGGGCAGGGTATTGGCGGTGCCGTCCACGAAGATGCGGTCAAAGCTCGTCTCCGTCATCAGGGCCGCCCCCTCTGCGATCCGGTCCACCCGCTCCTGCAGGGCCAGGGTATCCGGCACATCGCGGCTCCGCACCATGTAAAGAACGGAGGCGGCGGGCTGCACCACGTTGGGGGAGACGCCGCCCCCATCGATGATGGCATAGTGGATGCGGGCGTCGCTCTTCATATGCTCCCGCAGGAACTGTACGCCGATGTTCATCAGCTCCACCGCGTCCAGGGCGCTGCGCCCGTGCTCCGGATCCCCCGCGGCGTGGGCGGCGATACCCTTGAACCGGTAGAGCACCTGGGTGCAGGAATTGTTGGTGCCGGTGGTGATCTCGTTGGTGTCCCCAGGATGCCAGCACAGGGCCGCGTCAAGCTCCTTCCAAACACCCTCCCGGGCCAGATAAGCCTTGGCTGCGCCGCCCTCTTCCCCGGGACAGCCGTAGAAGATCACGGTGCCCGGAAGACCGCTCCGCTCCAAGAAATGCTTGACGCCGCAGGCCGCGGCGAAGGAGGCGGTGCCCAGCATATTGTGCCCGCAGCCGTGACCGGGACCGCCGGGGACCAGAGGGTGATGCACCGCCTCCCCCGCGGCCTGGCTCAGACCGGAGAGGGCATCGAATTCTCCCAGAATGCCGATGACCGGTTTTCCGCTGCCGAAGGAGCCGGAAAAGGCGGTGGGGATGTCCCCCAGCGACTCCGTTATGGTGAAGCCTTCTTCCCGCAGCCTTTCCTTATACCGCTCCGCGGAGCGGTATTCCCGGAGGCTCAGCTCCGCATATTCCCAAATCTCATGGGAAAGGGCGGCGAATTCGCCGCCTCGATTTCCGATCCATGCCTGGGCTTCTGTTTTCCAATCCATATCAGTACAGCACCTTGCTCAGAAATTCCTTCGTCCTGGGGTTCTGGGGATTGTTCATGATGGCTTCAGGCCTGCCGCTTTCCGCGATAATGCCTCCGTCCATGAACAGGATCCGGTCGGAGACCTCCCGGGCGAAGCCCATCTCATGGGTGACGATGACGCTGGTCATGCCGCTTTTCACCAGGGCCTTGATGACGTCGAGCACCTCGCCCACCATCTCCGGGTCAAGCGCTGAGGTGGGCTCATCGAACAGCATGACGTCCGGCTCCATGGCCAGGGCCCGGACGATAGCCAGCCGCTGCTTCTGCCCGCCGGAAAGGCGGCTGGGATGCTCGTCCTTCTTATCCAGCAGACCGACCCGGTTCAGAAGGGACTCCGCCTGCTCATCCGCCTCCGCCTGGGTCCGCTTGCCCAGAAGCACCGGGGCAAGGGTGATGTTTTTCATCACGGAGAGGTGAGGGAAGACGTTGAAATGCTGGAAGACCATGCCCATCTTCTGCCTGTGGAGGTTGATATCCACCTTCTCGTTGGTGATCTCCACGCCCTCAAAAAAGATCTGCCCCGTTTCCGGCCGTTCCAGCAGGTTCAGGCAGCGGAGGAAGGTGCTCTTGCCGCCGCCGCTGGGACCGATGATGGAGACCACCTCGCCCTTGGCGATGTGTTCCGAGACGCCCCTGAGGACATGAAGGGTCCCTTTGCCCTTGATGGTGAAGCTCTTGTGAAGGTCGACGGTTTCGATGAGATTCTCAGTCATTGGCCTTCATCCTCCTTTCAAAGGAGCTCAGCAGCTTGCTCAGAATAAAGGTGAGCACAAAATAGATCACGCCGACGATGGTCATGCACTCCATGGCAAGGAAGGTGTTGCCCCGGACCTTCAGGCAGGCGGTCATCAGCTCGCCCACGAAGAAGGTGGAGGCCAGGGAGGTGTCCTTAATGATCATGATGAACTCGTTCCCCAGGGCAGGGAGGATGTTCTTGATGGCCTGGGGGAGAATGATGCGGAACATGGTCTGCCGCCCGTTCAGTCCCAGGCTGCGGGCCGCCTCGGTCTGGCCCTTGTCCACCGCCTGGATGCCGCTGCGGAAAATCTCCGATACATAACAGCCGGAGTTGATGCAAAGGGCTACCGCCACGCTGGTGAATTCCGTCACCTGGAAGGGAAGGATCTTCGGCACGATGAAATAGCCAACGTAGAGCTGGAGCAGCATAGGCGTACCCCGGATGATCTCCACAATGGCGACGCAGATCCAGTTCAGCGGTTTGAAACGCACGGTGCGTCCCAGGTACAGGAGCAGGCCCAGCACGGCGCCGAAGGCCACGGTGAGCAGACTGAGGAGCAGGGTATAGCTGATGCCTTCCACCAGAAACACATGCCAGTATTTCTGCATGATCTTGACAATGTTGCTGAAGAAGTCCAAGGTATCGACCTCCGGAGCTCAGATTTGCCGGGGAAAGGTTTTCCCCGACGGGCCTTGCAGCCCGACGGGGAGAGTGGTTCTAGGCGGGGATCACTCGGCCACCTGGCCCTGATCGTCGTAGCCGATCTCGGCGGCGGTTTCAATGCCGGCCAGCTTCTTGGCTTCCTCGTACCAGGGGCCGTAGAGCCCGGCGGCGAGAGCCTTGGCCAGGATCTCGTTTACCTGCTTGGTGAGCTCGTCGTTGCCCTTCTTCAGAAGGATAACGTTGTTCTCGGCTTCCTCGGAGACCTCGAACTCAAAGCCGGTGAAGGCCAAGGCGTCATTGTTGGCCAGAATGGCATCGCCATTGCCCTTGGCCACGGCCAGGGCGTCGATATTGCCGTTCCGCAGGGCTTCCACGGCGGTGCCGATATCGGAGAATTCCTTGATGGTGACGGTGTCCGGAAGCTGCTCCTTGCAGAGATTCATCTGCAGGGAGGCAGTCTGCGCGCCGACGGTGAGACCGGCAAAGGAATCCGCTGTGGTGAGCTTGCCGCCGTTTTCCTTCGTGGTGATGATGGCCTGCTCAGTCTCATTCTCTCCGGCATAGTAGTAATCGGAGAGGTTGTAGTTTTCCGCCCGCTCCGCGGTGACGGAAAAGCCGGAGATGGACATATCCACATTGCCGGTCTGGACGGCGGCCTGGCAGGCGTCGAAGCTCATGGGCTTGATGACCAGGGTGCGGCCCATCTCCTGGGCGATGTACTTGGCCAGCATCACGTCAAAGCCGATGTACTGATCCTGACCGGTCTTGGAGGTGTCCACAAACTCCATGGGGGCGAAGTCAGGAGAAATCGCAACGGTCAGGGTGGCGGCCTCCTTCTTGGCGCAGCCGCCGAAGCAGCACGCCACCAGCAGAAGGGCCAGCAGCAGAGCAAAGATCTTCTTCATTTTTAGTATCCTTCTTCCTTACATGATCGATCTGATCCCGGTTTACCGGGCTGAAACCCAGTATAAGCGAATAATTATACAATGTCAAGAGAAAATTATGAATATTTTCTCAAAAACATGAATACCTGCTCAGCGCGCCAGGGAATACCCGCCGTCGATGGTGAGCACGGCGCCGGTCATGATATCGCTGGCGTCGGAGGCCAGGTACACCGCCAGCGCACCGATCTCGATGGGCTCCCCGTAACGGCCGTAGGGGATGCGCTCCGTGAGCATTTCCTCCACCTCCTTGGGGGCCTCGGAGGAGAGATTGGAATGGGTATAGCCGGGGGCGATGGCGTTGACGTTGATATGGTAGGGGCCCCATTCCCAGGCCAGGCACTTGGTGAGCCGGTTCAGGCCCGCCTTGGCCACGTTGTACGGCGTGAAGGAGGGGATGTTGCACATCTCGCCGCTGTTGGAGGTGACGTTGATCACCTTGCCCTTGCCCTGATCCCGCATATGCTTTCCCACCAGGTAGCAGAGACGGAAGGCGCCGTTCAGGTCCACGTCGATGCAGCGGAACCACTCGGTCAGATCCTCGGGATAATCCAGAACTCCGCCCATGGCGGCGACGCCGCCGTTGTTGACCAGGATGTCGATCTCTCCGTAGTCTGCCAGAACCGCATCCACGGAAGCCTTGCAGTTTTCAAAATCGGTGATGTCCGTACGGTAGAAACGCGCTTTTCCCTCGTACTTGGCCAGCTTCTCCAGCGCCTCGGCCGCGCGCTTCTCGTTCCGGCAGAAGATGGCGATATTGGCGCCCTTCTGCGCCAGCGCCTCCGAGATGCCGAAGCCGATGCCGGTATCTCCGCCGGTGACGATGGCGGTCCGTCCCTTCAGGCAAAATGCCGTATCCATGGAAGTGATCATAATCGGTCTCCCTTCATCATGATTTAGATGGTTGAATGAATTTTAACACCCTTTTTCGGAAAAGGCAATGCATCAGGAAAAAAGCAGTAGAAAAAGAGACGGAGATTTGCTATAATCGGAGAAGCAACGGTCGTTCCCCGGGTTCCGGTTTTTCGGAACGGTCGGAACGAGAATGAAGGAGGTCTGCGCTATGCCGGATTATGCGGGTGTAAACGGATTGCGTGAGGAGTTTAAAGTCGTCGGAAAGCCCAATCTGCCCGGGGTGCTTTCCTACGCGGTGGCCACCGGCGTCGCCAAGTTCGGGGCGGACTATGTAAAGCCGGATATGCTCCATGCCAAGTTCCTGCACAGCCCCTATGCCAACGCGAAGATCACGAAGCTGGATACGGCCAGAGCCCGGGCGATCCCCGGCGTGGTGGATATCCTCACCTGGGAAGACCCGGATATCGCGAATTTTGTGGGCAATGGGGAGCACTGGGGTTCTCCCCGCCCCTGGCTGGATAATATCGCGGATATGGAAGGGGCGGAGGTCGGCTGCATCGTGGTCTGCGAGACCGAGGATATCTGCGACGAAGCCCTTCGGGCGCTGGATATCGAATGGGAAGTCCTTCCCCATGTGGTGAACATCAAAAAGGGCGCGGATCCGGAAGCCTTTGCCATCTTCCCGAACAACGCCACCCCCACCACCTTCGGCCGCCGCGGAGGCGGCGGGCCGGAGCTGCCTCCCAAGCAGGGGAACGTCTCCCATGCCGGGCTGGACGAGGGAGACGCGGAAAAGGCCATGGCGGAGAGCGAGTTCACCCTGGAGTTTGATATGAATATGCCCTCCTATGGCTCCGTGATGCCCAATATTCCCGGCTCCCTGGGCTGGTGGGAGGACGATCCCTACCACGGCACCGGCCCCAGCCTCCATATCGAAGGGGCGGTGCGCAACCGGGAGCCCATTGCCCGCTCTTACCACATGCCTTTGGAGAAGACGATTCAGGAAGGCCTGTTCATGGGCGGGCGGTACTGCGACTGGGGCCTGCGCCGCAGCCAGGAGATCACCCCGCTGCTGGCCAAGCGGACCGGGCGTCCCGTGCGCTGCATGAACACCCGGGAGGAATCCTTTGATTTCCTCATGAACCAGCGTTTCTGCCATGTGAAGATCGGCTTCGACCACACCGGCCTGATTACCGCCATCATCGACAATTCCCTGGCGGACGGCGGCGTGCGGGGCAGCTCCTCCTTCGGCACCGCCGGAGACCTGACCTACGGCCCCTATACCTCCATCAAGTGCACCAATGTAAAGCAGCGGATGGATATCGTGGATTCCAACCGGGGCATGATGTACGTATCCGGCCAGCACTGCCCCTTCAACTGGGACATCATCAGCATGGCGGAGTATCTTGTGGCGGAAAAGCTGGGCATGGATCCCATCGACGTTGCCCGGGTCAATCTGCACGGCCCAAAGGAGAAGGATGACAGCGACCCCGTGCCCTCCTTCGAAGCCTGCATCGAGGAAGGCCGGAAATTCATGAACTGGACCTGGCATAAGGACGGGGCGAAGCGTCTTCCGGACGGGCGGCTCCACGGAGCCAGCTTCCGGTATCAGCAGTGCCCCCGGCACTCCGGCATGAATTATTCCGTCAAGCTGGAGCTGCGGGATGGCGTGGTGCATTTTCCCACCCAGGGCCCCCATGTGGGCATCTACGGCGTGGAGTGCAACGCCATGGTGGCGGCGGAGGAGCTGGGCCTGAAGTATGAAGATATTGCGGTGGATTTCGATTATCGCGAGGCCTTCACCCCCCAGGGCGGCGGATCCGACGGCGTGACCGCCTCTTCCTGGGTCACCAAGGAATGCGCCAACATGCTGAAGAAGCAGATCCTGGAATCCGCCGTCCAGCAGGCGGATAATCCGCCTCCTCCCAGCATGTTCGATTTCGGCAGACCGAAAAAGGAGAATCCCCTGAAGGGACATAAGCCCGAAGAGCTGGATATCGTGGACGGTCTGGTCTGCCTGAAAGAGGACCACAGCGTCGGTCTGCCCCTGAAGGAGGCTACCAGCGAAAACCTGTTCGCCACCTATACCGGAAAGCCGCCCCTGTCCGTATGGAGCGTCGGCCCCGGAGCCAGGCAGATGGACGCCATGAACACGGCTTACTGCGAAGTGGCGGTGGACGAGGAGACCGGCGAAGTGGAGATCCTCCGCTTCGGCGTGGTGGCGGACCCGGGGAAGGTCATCCGCCTCACCTCCCTGGAGAGCCAGGTGGACCAGGTCATGTACATGAGCCAGGGCTGCCAGCTCCTTGAGGACTTCATCTATGATGAGCATACCGGCGTTCGTCTGAACACCAACATGATCGATTATCATAAGCCCACCATGGCGGATATTCCTCCGGTGGACAAAACCTTCCTGGAGACCCGTGCCAGCAACGGCGCCTACGGCGGCAGCGGCATCAGCCACAGTCTGGCCAACACCCACCTGGTGATCATGGCCATCCACAACGCCATTGGCGTATGGGTAGATCCTCCCGCGACCCCGGATAAGGTCCTCCAGGCTTTGGGAAAAGGCTGATCAGCCCTTAAAGAGACAGAACGATACCGGGGCGCGGCTCAGGAAGCCGCGCCCCGGGGTATATCCCCCGCCGATTTCCGCCGCAAGGCGTTCCTGTCAGGAGTGTGTGTCCATGAAAGCTTACGCCCAGCTCCCGCCGGATCGGGATCCCAAATACCTGGGCCTGTTCACCCGGGACAAGACCTTTTACCGGACCTTCTTCCCCCTGCTGCTGGTCATCGCGCTGCAGCAGCTGGCCGCCCTGACGGTGAACCTGGTGGACAACCTCATGCTCGGCACCTACTCCGAGCTGGCTCTCTCCGGGGCCACGCTGGTCAACCAGCTCCAGTTCGTCCTGCAGCAGATCGCCGCCGGGATCGGTATGGGCATCGTGGTGCTGGCCTCCCAGTATTGGGGACAGCTGCGCACGGGGCCGATCAAAAAGATCATCTCCATCGGCATGAAATTCGGCATTGCGGCCGGGCTCGTTTTCTTCCTGCTTTCCACCTTCATCCCCAGGAGCCTGCTCTCCCTGTTTACCCGGGAGGAAGCGGTGATCGAAGAAGGACTTCGGTATTTGCGCATCATGCGCTGGACATACCTGCTCTTCTCCGTGTCCAATACCCTGATGTACGCGCTGCAGAGCGTGGAGACCGCCATAATCGGCACGGTCATGTCCCTCAGCACCATCGCGATCAATGCCTGCCTCAATTACTGCCTGATCTACGGAAATCTGGGCGCCCCGGAGCTGGGGGTCACGGGAGCGGCGCTGGCGACGCTGACCAGCCGCACGGTGGAGCTGCTGATTATCCTGATCTATACCCTGTATATGGACAAAAAGCTGCGGATGAAGCTTCGGGAGATCTTCTCCCTGGACGGGACCTATCTCCGGGATTACGTCAAGGTTGCCGCGCCGGTCATTATCAGCGGTCTGCTCTGGGGCGTCGCCCAGGCGGCCCAGACCGCGGTCCTGGGCCATATCAGCGCCCAGGTCATCGCCGCCAACAGCATCGCGGTCACCATCTCCCAGGTCTTCGCCGTATTCGGCATGGCCTGCGCCAACGTGGCCTCTGTGGTCACCGGGAAGACCGTGGGGGAGGGGCGGCTGGATATGGTCCGCTCCTATGCAAAAACCATGCAGGGGATCTTCCTGACCCTGGGGGTGCTCCTGGGCGGCCTGCTGTTCCTGTGCATGAGACCTATCGTGGCCGTTTACCGGATCTCGCCGGAAACACGGGCCCTATCCTTGCAGTTCTTGACAATACTCAGCGTGACGACCGCCGGTTCCTGCTACGAATACCCGGTGGAGGGCGGGATCATCGGAGGCGGAGGGAGCACGAAGTACGCCGCCATCACCGATAATCTGTTTATGTGGCTGTTCACCATTCCCTCCGCCGTGCTCAGCGCCTTCGTCTTTCACTTTCCCCCAGCGGTCACCTATTGCTGCCTGAAGGCGGACCAGCTGCTGAAGTGCATCCCCAACGGGATCGTCTGCAACCGCTTCCGCTGGGTGAAGATCCTCACCCGCTGAGTCCGGGAGCAAGCGGGGAGAAAAGAAAAGGGCTGCGAGGCGGAAGCCCTGCTGCCCTTCGAAACGCCCGTTCAGAACTCTGCGTCCTCCCGGAAGCCCAGGTCGGAGACCGCGCGGATGGGTTTTGGAGCCGGAGCATGTTCCCCCAGGACCTTGTCCATCCAGACCATATGATACCAGCGGCCGAACTTGCTGCCGATGCTGGGGAAGCGGGCGATCTCCCGGAAGCCCAGCGCAGCGTGAAACCGTACGCTGTCCAAGGTCAGATATTCGTCCTCCGGCTCCGGGACCGCGATGCTGGCCAGCATATCCAGGATCCCCTGAGCCCGGAGCAGCTCCTCCAGCACGGCATAGAGCCGTTTGCCCAGCCCCCGCCGATGCTGATCCCTGCGGATATAAATGGAGGTCTCCGCGGCCCAGTCGTACGCGGCGCGGCCCTTGAAGGGAGAAGCGTAGCAATAGCCCAGCAGCTGCCCATCCTCCTCCGCCGCCAGATAGGGATAACGCTGCCGGATCCCTTCGATCCGCCGGCGGAATTCCTCCGGAGACGGAGGTTCATATTCAAAGGTGATGGCTGTCTGCCGGACATAGGGGGCATAGATCTCCGCCAGGGCCTCCGCATCCTCGGGCCGGACAAAGCGAATGCGCGCCGCCATAATGGAACAACTCCCTTCCTCCCGGAATGCTCTGCATTATACGTTTTCCGACGGGAGAATGCAATCCCCGAAGCGGCAATTTCCTTCGGTTGCAGAAGCAGGGAAAACTGTTATATAATAAGCCAGACAGACCAAGGAGGACCTGGTTATGGAAGAAAAGCTGAAGGCGCTGCTGAGCGCCATTGCGCCTCTGGACGACCGGGCGATGGAAAAGGCCCGGGAACGTCAGGCGGAGCTGGCGAAACCGCCCGGCAGCCTGGGCAGACTGGAGGATATCTCCATCCGCCTTTCGGGGATCACCGGGCAGCTGCATAATACGGTGGAAAAGCGGAGGATCATCGTCCTCTGCGCGGATAACGGCGTGGCGGAGGAGGGAGTCGCTTCCGCGCCCCAGACCGTCACCGCCGCTCAGGCGGTGAATATGACCCGGCGGCTCACCGGCATGTCTACCTTAGCCAAGCATTTCGGGGATGACGTTCAGGTGGTGGATATGGGCATCGCCTGTCCCTATACCTGCCCCGGGATCCTGGATCGAAGCCTGGGAAAGGGGACAAGGAACCTGTATCGCGAGCCGGCCATGACCAGGACGCAGGCCATCCAGGCCATCCTCACCGGAGCGGAGCTGGCGGGCCAGGCCAAGGCGGAGGGGATCCGAGTGATCGGCGTGGGAGAGATGGGGATCGGCAATACCACCACCTCCGCCGCCGTCCTGGCCGCCCTCACCGGCCTCGCCGTGGAGCAGGTCACCGGCCGGGGCGGCGGGATCACAGACGAGAGCTTCCGGAAGAAAAAGCAGGTCATCGCCCATGCGCTGGAGCTCCAAAGGCCGGATCGGAATGACCCGGTGGATGTGCTGAGCAAGGTGGGGGGCTTCGACCTGGCCGCCATGTGCGGGGTATTCCTGGGCGCCGCGGCGAATCGGCTTCCCGTGGTGGCGGACGGCTTTATCTCCATTGTGGCGGCGCTGTGCGCGGGGCGGCTCTGCCCCCGGGCGGCGGAGTATATCTTCCCCAGCCATGCCTCCTACGAGATCGGCTATATGCAGGCGGCGAAGGAGCTGGGACTGGAGCCCTGGCTGCTGCTGAACATGCGGCTGGGGGAGGGGAGCGGCTGTCCTCTCGCCTTCCAGGTGATGGACGCCGCCTGCGCCATCATGAACGAGATGGCCACCTTTGCGGAGGCCAGCATCAACGATGATTACCTGGAGGAGATCCGGGCGGGGGAGAGCTTTAAGGTATGACGATCTTTCTTTCCGGCGGGTGCAAGAACGGCAAATCCACCCTGGCCCAGCATGCCGCCAAAAAGCTGGCGGGGGACGGCCCCCTGTACTACATCGCCACCATGATCCCCCATGACGAGGAGGACCGGGCCCGCATCCGCCGCCACCTGGCTGAGCGGGAGGGCTGGGGCTTCGAGACCCTGGAGCTGGGAAGCCATATCTCCTCCTGCCTGGAGACGACCGGAGGCCGCGGGAGCTACCTGCTGGACAGCGTTACCGCCCTACTGGCGAATGAGATGTTCGGCGCGGACGGCAGCTTTGATCCCACCTCTCCGGCCCGGGTGGCGGAGGATCTGAAAAACTTTGCCCGCTATGCGGAGAACGCGGTTTTCGTCAGCGACTTCCTCTATGCAGACGCCGGTCGCTACGATGAATGGACGGAGGCCTATCGCCGAGGGCTCGCCTATGTAGACCGGGCGCTGGCCCATGCCTGCGACACGGTGGCGGAGATCGTTTCCGGCTCGCGGAACCTGTTCAAGGGGGAGCTGCCGGTATGAAGCGCACGATCCCGTTCTTCATGGCCTGGGGCATGTTCTGCGCCATTCCCTGCCCCTATCCCCGGTGGGACAATGGAAGGCGTCCGGCCATGCTGGCCTGCTTCCCCCTCATCGGGCTGCTCATCGGGGGAATCTGGAGCCTGCTGGCCTGGCTGCTGGGCCTGGCCGGCGGACTTGGCCTTTTCGGCCCCCTCCTTCTGGCTTTCCTGCCCTACCTGCTCACCGGCTTCATCCACCTGGACGGGTTTATGGACTGCTGCGACGCCATCCTTTCCCGGCGGGATCTGCCGGAGCGTCAGCGGATCCTGAAGGACAGTCATGTTGGCTCCTTCGCCGTGATCTGCGCCGCGATGCTGCTGATCGGCTCCTTTGCCCTGATGGCCTCTGCGGATCTTTCCGGCAGCCGGGTCCTTCTGCTCCTGCTCCTGCCCCTGGCCTCCCGCTGTCCCTCCGCCCTGGCGGTGATGACCCTGGAGCCCATGGGCACCAGCGGCTATGCGGGAGATTTCCGGAAAGGGGTCGCCCCGGTCCATAAGGCGGCCGTCTGCGTCATGCTGGTGGCGGCTCTGGCGCTGCCGCTGATCTTCTGGGGCTTATCCGGCGTCTGCTCCGCCGCCGCCGCGGCCGGGGCGGCCCTGTGCATCCTCCATGGCAGAAAACAGCTGGGAGGCATGTCCGGGGATATTTCCGGGCTGGCTGTGACCGTGGGCGAGTTCTGCGGCCTGCTGGTCCTGGCACTCATCTGATAACGGGAGGAAGAACATGGTTCTGATCATCGGCGGCGCGTACCAGGGCAAGCTCACCTATGCCCGGGAGAAATACGGCTTGAAGGATACGGATATCTTTACCTGCGGGGAGGATGGGGAGCTGGACGCTTCCAAACGCTGCATCCGGCACCTGGAGGAGTATGTGCTGGGCTGCCTCCGGAAGGGAGAGGAGCCCACGCAGAAATTCCGGAAGAACGCGGTGCTCATCTGCCGGGACATCAGCTGCGGCATCGTGCCCATCGATGCGGAGCAGCGGGCCTGGCGGGAGGCGGTGGGCCGCTACCTCAGCGCCCTTGCGGCGAAGGCGGATACGGTGACCCGTATCTTCTGCGGCCTTTCCCAGCAGCTGAAATGATCCGCTGCATGCTCATCCGCCATGGGCGGACGGAAGCCAATGAGAGATGGCTCTACTGCGGCAGCACGGATCTGCCCCTGATGGAAGCGGGGAGAGAAGAGCTGCTGGCCCTGCGCCGGGATGCGCGGTATCCCTCCGCGGCGGGGCTGCGCTTTGCCACCAGCGGCATGCGTCGGACGGACGAGACCCTGTCCCTGCTTTTCGGGGCGGGGAAGCATACGGCGCTCCCCGGCTTCCGGGAGATGGACTTCGGCGCCTTTGAGATGCGCAGCTATGAGACGATGAAGGAAGACCCGGAGTATCTGGCCTGGATCACCGGGGACAATACGGCGAACATCTGCCCGGGAGGAGAGAGCGGCGCCATCATGGAAGCCCGTGTGCTTCAGGCCTGGCGGGAACTGGAGCGGGGGCCGGATACCCTGCTGGTGACCCACGGGGGTCCCATCGCCGCCATCATGGCCCATCTGTTCCCGGAGGAGGGAAAAAACCGCTACGAATGGCAGCCGAAAAACGGACGGGGATTCCTGCTGGAGCGGCGGGATGAGACCTCCCCCTGGCGCTATGAGGCGATACCGGAGGAAAGAAAATGAACCGGCCGGTGATCGGGCGCTTTGCCCCCACCCCCAGCGGAAGGATGCATCTGGGCAACGCCTTCGCTTATCTCCTGGCCTGGCTCTCGGTCAGAAGCCGGGGCGGGGAGATCCAGCTTCGGATGGAAGACCTGGATACCCTGCGCTGCACGGAAGAAAATGGCGAATCCATCCGCAGCGATCTTCGATGGCTGGGGCTGGAATGGGATCGGGAAACCCCGTCCCAGCGCAGCCGTACGCAGGCCTATGAACAGGCGCTGGAGACGCTGCGAAGCCGGGGCAACGTCTTTCCCTGCTGGTGCACCCGGGGCAGCCTGAATCTGGTGAACGCTCCCCATGCTTCCGACGGCCATCCCATCCATCCCGCCTCCTGCCGGGAGGCGAGCGAGGAGGAGCGGGCCAAGCATAAAACGCCCCCGGCCTGGCGGCTGGAGGCGCCTGATCTCTCCATCGGGTTTACAGACGGAGTTTATGGCCGCTATACGGAGAATTTGAAGGAGGCCTGCGGCGACTTTGTCCTGCGCCGGGCGGACGGAGTGTTCGTCTATCAGCTTGCCGTGGTGGTGGATGACGGGGAATTCGGCGTCACGGAGGTGGTCCGGGGATGCGATCTGCTCAGCTCAACTCCCCGGCAGATCTATCTCCAGCGGCTTTTGGGCTATCCCCAGCCGGAATACTGCCATGTGCCCATGCTCACGGACCGGGAGGGGCGAAAGCTCTCCAAGCGGGACGCGGACCTGGACCTGGGTTATCTGCGGCAGCGGCACAGACCCGAGACGGTCATCGGCATCCTGGCCCATGCCTGCGGCCTCCTGGACCGGTATGAGCCGATCCGGGCGGAGGAGCTGATCCCCCTGTTCTCCTGGGAAGCCGTGGGAAAGCGGAATATCATCCCGGATACGGAAGAGCTCGGCAGGCTGTGAAGCGCCGTTTATCGGTCCTTCACAGCCTTTTTGTATCCTCCGGTTTCCCAAAAGCTCCGGATGTTCGGAAAAACGGAGAATATGGGGCTTGCGGTTTGCCGGCAGCCTATGGTAAACTGAACAGAGACCATATACCCACAGCGGCAATACAGCGGATTTGAAAATATTCAATAAAAGGAGAGACTGAACTATGAGCATGGAAGTCCGTTTGAATACCCACGGCCCCGGAAAGCTGCAGACCCTCGCCATGACCTCCGATGAGGCCGGCTTCAATGTGGTCAGCACCCTGATCTTCGGCGAAAAGGACGCCGTCCTGGTGGACTGCCAGTGGACCCGGTCCAACGCCTACCGGGTCATCGCGGAGATCTGCGAGCGGAACCTGAACCTGGTGGCCTGCTTCGCCACCCATGCCCATCCCGACCATTACTGGGGCATCGGCCATGTGAAGGAAGCCTTCCCGGACTGCGTCTGCTACGCCATGCCGGAGGACATCCCCACCATCGATGCGCAGTTCGGCGATAAGGTGGAGCATTGGGAGAGCATCATCGGCAAGGTGAATCTCTGCCGCAAGGACCGCTATCCCGCCCTGACCCCCCTGCCCGCGGACAACAAGATCATGCTGGAGGGGGAGGAGATCATCGTATTCCCCCAGGTCTGGGGCGATCTCCAGTACAATACCATCGTATATGTCCCCTCCATTTCCACCGTTATCGGCTCCGACGTGCTCTTCTCCAACGCCCATCCTTTCACCTGCGAGGTGAGCGCCAACGGCCGGAAGAAGTGGATCGACGCCATCAACAAGCTGGAAGCCCTGGGCGCCCAGGTGGTCATTCCCGGCCACGCCAAGCACAATGAGCCCTATGACGGCCGCGCCTACACCTTCACCCGGGATTACCTCATCGAGACGGATAAGGAGCTGGACAAGCTCTGCAAGAAATACGGCATCAAGTCCGGGGATGTGAACGAAATGGCCATGAAGGAGTTCTTCTACGATATGTGCATGAAGTTCCCCGAGGCCATCCTGATCTTCCTCTCCAACGACATGAACTCCAGTGTGTTCCTGGGCGGCCGGGAATGGAACTGGAACAACCTGAACGACGGGCCGGATATGACCGGCATCAACACCTCCATCCATAAATAATCATGTTTTTCCAGAAAGCCATCCTGATGGACGGCGCGGCCATGGACCGTTCCCTCATGCGCATCAGCCATGAGATCCTGGAGCGGAATACGTCTGTGGAGGATGTCTGCCTGGTGGGGATATACCGCCGCGGCTGCAGCCTTGCCCGGCAGATCGGGGAAAACCTGAAAAGCATCACCGGCTCTGCCCCCGCTCTGGGGGAGCTGGATATCCGCCTCTACCGGGATGATCTGGAGGAGATCGGCGATCAGGCCGCCGTGAGCAGCACAAAGATGGATTTCGATGTGAGCGGCAAGGTGGTGGTCCTGGTGGACGATGTGCTGTATACCGGGCGAACCGCCCGGGCGGCCATCGAGGCGGTCATGGACCGGGGAAGGCCCGCTGCCATCCAGCTTGCGGTCCTGGTGGACCGGGGCCACCGGGAGCTGCCCATCCGGGCGGACTTCGTGGGGAAGAACGTTCCCACCTCCCGGCGGGAGCTGGTGGAGGTCCGGGTCCCGGAATTCGACGGGGCGCGGGAAGTCGCGCTCCTGGAGGACCGGGGATAGAATAAAAACGCAAACATGGGCACGGCTTTCGGCGGCCGTGCCCATGTTTATATACCCTTATGCATGGTTGTAATACCAAGGCTTCGCGTAGTCCTCATAGAACCTTTTCACCAGCTCGTTTTTTCGCTTCACGTTTTCGTCCCCCTCTGCGCCCAGAACGTTGGCGGTCCAGGCGAAGCCGCCCCCGGGAGCATAGGTATCCACATACTCCGCCAGGGAGTCCAGAAGCAGCTCATCGGAGCTTTCCGACCAGCTGGCGGGGCCCTGGGAATCCCAGCAGCCCAGGAGGGAGAGCCTGCCGCCATATCTGGCCTTGATCCCCAGCAGATCATTATCCACCTGGGCAGGATCCCAGGCGGAGACGCCCATATCGATCCAGTCCGGGATGAAGTCCTCGCAGCGGCCGCAGTCGTGCATCATCACCTTGCAGCCCGCGTCCAGAGCCAGCTCCGCCTGCTCCCGCTGGAAGGGGATCAGCAGCTCCCGGTTCATCTGGGGAGAAATGAAGGGATTCAGCCGGGTGGCATTGTCATCCAGGATATACCAGATATCCGGCTTGTAGTAGTGGAGATAGATCTTCTCCCTGGCGATATTGTATTCATGGAGGTAGGAGAAGAGGGCGGTGACCTCCTCCGGGGACTCGTACATGGCGCAGAGCCCTTCCGTAAAGCCCATGAAGGCCATGAGGTTCTGGAAATAGTCCCCGGCGCTCATGATGGCGGGCTTGTTCACCCGGTCAAACTTCTCCAGGTCCTTCTTTGCCGCGGCCTCCCAGTCGATATCCTCCGGGATCCTGGGGTTGCGGATGACATTGGGCCAGTCCTCGATCTCCTTCAGAATGAATTTTCCCGGGGTGGGGAGCGCCGCGCCGCCCGCAGCGGAAACGGAGGTGAACTCCACGCCGTAATCGCTGATGAAGCCGCCGCCGAGATCCGGCCCATCGGAGAAGCGCACGGTGCTCCGCAGGCCCCAGCCCATCATGTCGTAATGGGGCACGAATTCCGGCATTTCCCCGGAAAGCATACGGAGAAAATTCTCTTTTTCGGTGAGCTTATATTCCATCTCTTCGCCTCCCGCAGGGATCGGGCCGCGCCGGATGCAGGGCTGTCTGCTCAGCACGTAGAAAACTGCGGCCAGAAACCCGGAAATTTTGTTCATTCTGTTCATATTATACCGGAACGGCCTTCGCTTTACAAGCCATTTGCCCTGTGTTATAAATAAAACAGGAAAAGGAGAATGGGGGTAAGCTTATGGAAGTCATAGACCACGTGCGCCTCAGCGAGGATGGACGAAGCCTGGTGATCCTGGACCAGACGCGCCTGCCCAATGCTCAGGTTTATCTGACGCTGAACACCCGGGAGGAATGCTACGAGGCGATCAAGGAGCTGCGGGTGCGCGGCGCCCCGGCGATCGGCATCTTCGCGGGTTTTGCCATGTATATTCTCAGCCTCCGGTATCCCAGAGAGGGTTTCCTGCAGCGGTTCCGGGAGGACGCAGACTACCTGAATTCCTCCCGTCCCACGGCGGTGAACCTGAGCTGGGCGCTGAAGCGCATGTGCCGCACAGCGGAGGAGAGCGGGGGAGACCTGGAGGCTCTCCATCGGGAATGCCAGGCTATCCTGGAGGAGGATATCGCCATGTGCCGGGCCATCTCGGAGTACGGATTAAGTCTGCTGCACGAGGGGGACGGGGTCCTGACCCACTGCAACGCCGGGCCCATCGCCACCTCCCGTTACGGCACCGCCATCGGCCCGCTGCTCCTGGGGCGGGAGCGGGGGATGAGCTTCCGGGCCTTTTGCGATGAGACTCGTCCGCTGCTCCAGGGGGCCCGGCTTACCAGCTGGGAGCTGAGCCGGGCGGGGATCGACACGACCCTGATCTGCGACAATATGGCCTCTATCGTCATGCGGCAAGGCTGGGTTCAGTGCTGCTTCGTAGGCTGCGACCGGGTGGCCATGAACGGGGACGCCGCCAACAAGATCGGCACCTCCGGCGTGGCGATCCTGGCGAAGCATTACGGCATTCCCTTCTATGTGCTGGGGCCGACCTCCACCATCGATCCTGCCTGTCCCGACGGGGACCATATCCCCGTGGAGCTCCGCGACCCGGAGGAGATCCGCAGCAAATGGTATGCGGAGCCCATGGCTCCCGCCGATGTGAAATGCTATAATCCCGCCTTCGATGTGACCGACCACAGCCTGATTGCCGGGATCATTACGGAAAAAGGCATCTGCCGCCCGCCCTATACCGAGAGCCTGGCGGCGCTGTTCAGAAAGGAAGAGTGAGTATGGGCAACCTGATTTCGTCCCCCTCCGCCTGCATCGAGGCGGATCCCGACCTGATCGCCAAAGTTGTGCTTATGCCCGGCGACCCGCTTCGGGCCCAAAAGGTCGCAGAGACCTATCTGGAAAAGCCGGTATGCTTCAACACCGTGCGGAATATGCTGGGGTTCACCGGAGCATATAAAGGCCGCCGCATCTCCGTGATGGGCAGCGGCATGGGCGTGCCCAGCGCTACCCTGTACGTCCATGAGCTGTTCAGCTTTTACGGCGTGGAGACCGTGCTGCGCATCGGCTCCGCCGGGGGCATCGGCGCGGATGTTCAGCTGCGGGACCTGGTGGTGGCCATGACCGCCTCCACCAACTCCAACTACTGCATCCAGTATCAGTTCCCCGGCCAGCTGAGCCCTCAAGCGGACTACGGGCTTCTCCGGCGGGCCGTGGAGCTGGCGGAGGGACGGGGCATCCATGTGAAGGTGGGCAGCGTATTCACCGCGGATATGTTCTATAACCGGAATGATAAGGCCGCCGCCCAGTATCGGGATATGGGTCTCCTGGCGGTGGAGATGGAGACCGCCGGCATCTACTGGGAGGCCATGGCTTCCCATAAGCGGGCCCTCAGCTTGCTCACCATCTCCGACCATATCTTCACAGGGGAAGGGCTCAGCGCCCAGGACCGGCAGGACTCCTTCACCGAGATGATGGAGGTCGCCCTGGATACGGCCTGGGAAGCGGCGGAGTGACCGTGCCCCGGATCATCGAGGTCCGGGATCTGGCTCTCCCGGAGCTGGAGGTATACGCCAGACTGACGGAAACGCAGCTCCGCAGCCGGGTGGAGCCGGAGAAGGGCGTCTTTATCGCAGAGACGGCAAAGGTGGTGACCCTCGCCTTGGAGGCGGGGTATCAGCCCCTGTCCCTGCTCATGGATCGGAGAAAGCTGGAGGGGCAGGGCAGCGCCATCCTGGAAAAATGCGGAGATATCCCGGCCTATGTGGGGGAGAGGGAGCTGCTGAGCCGGCTTACGGGGTATACCCTGACCCGGGGCATCCTCTGCGCCCTTCGCCGTCCGCAGCCGGCAGTCCCGGAGGTAATCTGCGCCAAAGCCAGGCGGATTGCGGTGCTGGAGGATGTGACGGACAGCACCAATGTGGGCGCGCTCTTTCGCTCCGCAGCGGCCCTGGGGATGGACGCCATGCTTCTCAGCCCCTCCTGCTGCGACCCTCTGTGCCGGCGGGCGGTGCGGGTGAGCATGGGTTCTGTGCTGCTCCTGCCCTGGGCCAGACTGGGGGAGGAGGCAGAGGACTGGCCCGGCGGCGGGATCGCCCGGCTGCGGGCTATGAATTTCCGCATCGCTGCTCTGGCCCTGCGGGAGGACGCCGCAGTCCTGGGGGATCCTCGTCTGGAAAAGGCGGAAAAGCTGGCCCTCCTGCTGGGCACCGAGGGGGATGGCCTGCGCCAGGAGACCATCGACCTTTGCGACGATGCGGTGCGCATACCCATGTGCCGGGGAGTGGATTCGCTGAATGTGGCCGCCGCCGGGGCGGTGGCCTTCTGGCAGCTGGGAAATAAGGAGGTAACCTGATGAATTACGATACGGAAACCAGAACCATCACTACGGAGAACCTGATCCTTCGCCCCTTTCGGGAGGAGGATGTGCCCGCCATCACGGCGGAGATGAACGACCCGGAGGTGGTCAAGACCACCCACGCCATGAGCTATCCCTTCCCTGAAGAGAATGTGCGGCGATGGATCGGCGGAATGAGCGCCTCCTGGGAAAAGGGCTCCTCCTTCGTCTTTGCCGTGACCGGGCGGGAGACCGGGGAGATGTACGGATTCATCTGCCTGGTGATGGAGCCCCGGGATCACCGGGCCGAGCTGGGCTATGCCTACGGCCGCCGCCATTGGGGCAAGGGCATCGGCACCGAGGCCTGCCGGGCGGTGATCGACTTTGGGTTCCGGATCCTTGATCTGCATAAGATCTATGCCCGGCATTTTGCCTCCAATCCTGCCTCCGGACGGGTGATGCAGAAGAGCGGAATGGAGTATGAGGGCACCCAGAAGTCCCATGACTATAAGGACGGACGCTATGAAGACGTCGCCTCCTACGGGATCCTCCATCCGTAAAGCGGCGGGGATCGGCGCCGGAGTCGGCGCCGCGGCTTTGGCCGCGGCGTTGGGCCTGTATCTGCCTTACCGCACCGCATTCCGTTCTCCCCTGCGGGGGCAGAACAATATTTACCGTCTGCCGGAGGGGGATCAATACCTTCCCCGGGCGGCGGAGATGCGGGAGATGATCCGGCGCATGGCCGCGGAGCCCTGCGAGCGGGTCTGCATCCCTTCCCGGGATGGGCTGAGGCTCCGGGGCAGGCTCTATCTCCGGGGCGGAAGGGATGCGCCGGTGGATCTGTGCTTCCATGGCTGGCGGGCCGCCGGGCTGCGGGATTTCAGCGGCGGCGGGCTCTTCCTCCTGGGAGAAGGACATAACGTGCTCCTGGTGGATCAGCGGGCCCAGGGGGAGAGCGAAGGCAGGACCATGACCTTCGGCGTTCTGGAGCGGTGGGACTGCCTGGATTGGGTGCGGTATATCCGGACGAGGCCGGAGCTGCGGGGCCCGGTGACGCTGTATGGGGTATCCATGGGCGCCGCGACGGTGCTCCTGGCATCCGCGCTTCCCCTGCCGGAGGAGGTGCGCTGCATCATTGCGGATTCCCCCTATTCCTCTCCGGAGGCGATCCTGGGGAAGGTGAGCCGGGATATGGGCCTGCCGGAGAGACCCGCCTTGGCCCTGCTGCGGGGCGGAGCCGGCCTGTACGGCGGCTTTCGCTTCGCCGGGGTCAGCTGTGCGGAGGCGGTAAAGCATGCCCGGGCGCCCATCCTCCTGATCCACGGGGAGGAGGACCGGTTCGTGCCGTTGGAGATGAGCCGGGAGATCGCCGCGGCGAACCCAAAGATGGTTCGGCTCGTGACTTTCCCGGAGGCAGGCCATGGCCTGAGCTATCTGACGGATACGGAGAGGTATCAGCACGAGGTCTCCCAATTCTGCCTCCAGGCGCAAAAAACAGATTCAACCTCTTGACAAACAGATTGCCCTGTGTTAAAGTTCAAGTAATTTCATAGGAAACGCCATGACGGGAAAGAGTACGCTTTTTGCGGCATTCAGAGAAGAGGCGGCCGGTGCGAGCCTCAATGCCAAGGAAGCCGAAGCCATCCCCGAGCGGCAGGACGTAAAGGAGCTCGCTCCGAGTAAGCCCTGACGGGTACCCTCCGTTATCCAGGGGCCGGTATGACAGTACCGGGCAGAGTGCGGGCCTCCGGCCCGAATTCAGGTGGTAACACGGATATGATTATGTCCGCCCTGAGCATAGGCTCAGGGCGGATTTTTTTGTTTTGGAGGAAGCGATCATGAAACGGGAATTCAACCAGTCCAGCAAACTGAACAATGTGGCCTACGATATCCGGGGTCCCGTGATGGACGAGGCCATGCGGATGGAGGCCAGGGGCGCCCAGATCCTGAAGCTCAATATCGGCAACCCGGCTCCTTTCGGCTTCAGTGCGCCGGACGAGGTCATTTTGGATATGATCTACAATCTTCGGGCCAGCGAAGGCTATTCCGATTCTCAGGGGCTGTTCTCCGCCCGAAAGGCCATCATGCAGTACTGCCAGCTGAAGCATATTCCCAACGTGGGGATTCAGGATATCCTCACCGGAAACGGGGTAAGCGAGCTGATCACCATGACCATGCAGGCGCTGCTGGATAACGGGGATGAGATCCTGGTACCCAGCCCGGATTATCCCCTCTGGACCGCATCCATCACGCTGGCCGGCGGTAAAGCCGTCCATTATGTATGCGACGAAGCCTCTGACTGGTATCCGGATATCCAGGATCTGCGGAGCAAGGTCACGGACCGGACCAAGGGCATCGTCGTCATCAACCCCAATAACCCGACGGGGGCCCTCTATTCCCGGGAGCTGCTGGAGCAGATCGTGGAGGTGGCCCGGGAGCATGAGCTGATCCTCTTTGCGGATGAGATCTACGACCGCCTGGTGATGCAGGACGAGGAGGAGCATGTGGCTTTGGCCTCCCTGGCTCCGGATCTGCTCACCCTGTGCTACAATGGCCTCTCCAAGTCCCATCGCGTCGCGGGATACCGCTGCGGCTGGGTCTGTCTCGCGGGGGACAAGAGCCATGCCCGGGGCTATATCGAAGGCCTGAACCTCCTGGCAAAGATGCGCCTCTGCTCCAATGTGCCCGGGCAGAGCATCATTCAGACCTCCTTGGGCGGCTATCAGTCCATGGATGAATACCTCTGTCCGGGAGGGCGGCTGTATGAGCAGCGGGAATTCATCTGGAATTCGCTGAACAGCATCCCGGGGGTCACCGCAGCCAAGCCGAAGGCCGCCTTCTATATCTTTCCCAGGGTGGATACGGAGAGGTTCCGCATCACCAGCGACGCCCGAATGGCCCTGGATCTGCTGAAGCAGACCCATATCCTGGTCACCCCGGGCAGCGGCTTCAACTGGGGCTCGCCGGATCATTTCCGCATCGTATATCTGCCCAATATGGAGACGCTTCATACCGCCATGGAGCGGATGACGGAGTTTTTCGACGGGTATATTCAGGGACGCGATTAAGGCAGCCGCAGCCCCTCCGAGGCGTCTGCGCCCAGCAGGAGCATGGCGCCCGCCGCCGCCAGCACAGCCTCCGGCTCTGCCGGGGCTTCCAGGGTGATCGGGATCTCCTGGGGCTCCAACAGGGCGCCGTTCAGAGCGGGAATATCTGCCTGGAGCGCCAGCATGGCGCTGTCCGCTCCTATGCTGGAGAGGGTGAGATCATCCCCGTACCGCAGACCGCAGGAGACGGTCCGGGTACCGGGATGAGGGGCCTGCCCCATGGCCAGGACCAGACAATCGCTGTCATCCCGGAGGGAAGCGCCGGGGGGCAGGATCAGCAGGTCTGCCCGGCCGCCGGAACAGATGGCGGCGTTGATCGTCCCCTCCCGGCTGGCCTTTTTCAGGCAGCTCTTCACATAAGGCTGCAGCCTGTGGCTGCCGCCCTTCCCAAAAGAAACGCTGAACATAACGATCACCCGGACATAGTTTGATATGTCCGGGTGATTTTATGCGCTTTTTCGCGGCCGTTATTTCAGCTTCAGCAGACCGGCATGATTGGAAAAATACCGGAAACCGGACCAGAGGGTGGTGATCACCATCAGGGCCACGCACAGCCCATCCACGGAAAAGCCGGGAAACAATTCCCGGGAATGAAGCGAGGTCATCATCACGCAAAGGCAGACCATGGTCACCGCCGTTTTGATTTTGCCGGATATCCCTGCGGCTATGACGATGCCGCTGTCCACCGCCACCAGCCGCAGGGCGGTGACGGCAAATTCCCGGGCGATGATGAGAAAGGCGGCCCAGGAGGGGATCTGCCCCCATTCCACGAAGATCAGGATCGCTGAAGCGACCAGCAGCTTGTCCGCCAGGGGATCCATGAACTTGCCGAAGGTGGTGATCTGGCTGTACTTTCTGGCGATGTACCCGTCTACACTGTCGGAAATGCTGGCCAGAATGAAAATCCCCAGGGCGATAAGGTTGGAGCCGGGAAACCGCAGGAGCATCAGAACCACGAATACGGGGATCAGAGCGACCCGAAGCATGGTGATCTTATTAGCTGTCGTCATGGAAAAAGAACCCTTCTTTCCGTCGGAGACCGGGAACTCAGTCCACCAGTTCTCCCACCAGATCCCCGTCCAGCACCTCATTGATGCGGACCCGGACAAAGGAACCGGGCTGTACGTTTTTGCCGGTGAAAAACACCTTCCCGTCCACATCGGGGCTGTCCGCGTAGCTGCGGCCATACCAGCACTCCGCCACCACGTCGAACCCCTCCGCCAGTACCTCCTGTACGGTGCCCAGACGGCTCTCGTTGAACTCGTCCATGATCCGGGACTGGAGCTCCGTGATGAGGTCGCAGCGCCGTTCAGCCGTCTCCGTATCCGGCCTCTCCATGGAGCAGGCCGGGGTGCCCTCTTCGGGGGAGTAGGGGAATACGCCTGCCCGTTCCAGCTTGGCTCTCCGGAGGAAGTCGCACAGCTGGCCGAATTCCTCAACCCCCTCTCCCGGGAGGCCGGTGATCAGGCTGGTGCGGATCACCAAACCGGGGATGCGCTCCCGCAGGCGGGTAAGCAGGGCTTCCAGCTCCGCTCCGCTGCCCCGGCGGTGCATCCGCTTCAGGATGCCGTCGTTGATATGCTGGATGGGGATATCCAGGTATTTGACCACCTTGTCCTCCTCCGCAACGGTGCGGATCAGCTCATCGTCGATCAGGTCGGGGTAAAGGTAATGGAGGCGGATCCAGTGGATCCCGTCGATCCGGCAGAGCTCCCGCACCAGCTCGGCCAGCCGGGGTCTGCCGTAGAGATCCAGCCCGTAGCGGGTGATATCCTGGGCTACCACCAGGAGCTCCTTCACGCCGCCAGCAGCCAGACCCTTCGCTTCCTCCAGCACGCGTTCCATGGGCCGGGAGCGGTATCTGCCCCGGATGGAGGGGATGACGCAGAAGGCGCAGCGGTTATCGCAGCCCTCCGCGATCTTCAGATAGGCCCAGCCCGGGCCGGTACTGACGATCCGGCCGGCTTCGCTCACCGGAGCGTTCAGATCCCCGAGAAGCAGCGGCTTTTCCCCCGCGTCCGCCTGCTCCAGCGCAGCGACGACCTCATCGAAGGCACCGGTGCCCAGGATGCCGTCTACCTCGGGAAGCTCCCGGAGCAGCTCCTCCTTGTACCGCTGGGGCAGGCAGCCCGCCACCAGCAGGGTCTTCAGCTTCCCGGTTTTTTTCAGCTCGGCACATTCCAGAATGTTGTCGATGGCCTCGGATTTGGCGCTGTCGATGAAGGCGCAGGTGTTGATGATCAGGGCGTCCGCTTCCGCGGGGTCGGACGTGATCCCGTAGCCTGCTTCGCTGAGGAGGCAGAGCATCTGCTCGCTGTTGATCAGGTTCTTTGCGCAGCCCAGGGAGATCAGTCCCACGGTTTTGATCATGGTTTTCCTTCCTTTCTCGTCTGAGAAAATTGGCGCGGACCGGTCAATCCTCAGGCTCCGCCGCCCAACGGCGCAGGGCGGAGCTGATTTCCTCCCAGCTGTAGCCGCGCCGCTGAAGATAGGCGGCCAGCTTTTTGCGCTGCTCCCCATCCGGGACGGTCCCTTTCAGCCGGGCGGCGATGAGGGCGTCCAGCTTGTCCTCCGCCGCGGGAAGCGATTCCAGGGCTTCCGCCCAGTATTCCCGGGGGACCTGATGCCGCATCAGCTCCTGCTCCGCGCGCCGGCGCCCGTAGCCCCTTGTCCCGCAGCGCCGGACGATCATCTCCGCGTAGACCGCCTCGTCGATCACGCCCAGCTCGGTCATCCGCCGCACCGCCGCCTCCGCGTGTTCGGGGGAGGCGCCCTTCTCCCGCAGCCTGCGTTCCAGCTCCCGGGCGGACATGGCCCGGCGGCTCAGCTGCTCCGCGGCCTTGACGCGAACCCCGTAAGCCTCGCAGGCATCCCGCAGCTCCGCCAGGGCATCCGGGTCCAGCTCCATGCCCGGGAAAAGGTTCAGCTCCATGACCTCCCGGGGCCCGCAGCGCAGCTCTTCGCCGTTCTCCAGGACCAGAAGGAAGCGGGCGCCCTCATCCAGCGGCCTGATATGGAGGAGCCGCACGATCAGTCTTCAAAATCCTCCGCGTCCACGCTCACGGCACGGCTGGCGGGGGTGGCGGCGGCGGGCTTGGGGGCGGGCTGCTGGCGCTTGACCATGGCTTCCTTCACCTGCTCCTCCAGCTCGTCTGCGATATCCGGGTTCTCCTTCAGATAGTTCTTCACGCTGTCCTTGCCCTGGAGCCGTTGATCCCGGAAGGTGAACCAGCTGCCGCTCTTTTCGATGATGCCCAGCTGCAGGGCGATATCCGTGAGTTCGCTGGAGCGGGAGATGCCTTCGCCATAGATGATGTCGAACTCCGCTTCCCGGAAGGGGGGAGCGACCTTGTTTTTCGTCACCTTTACCCGGGTATGGCTGCCGATCTTCTGGCCGCCCACGCTGAGGGTTTCGGTGCGCCGCACATCCAGACGGACGCTGGCATAGAACTTCAGGGCCCGGCCGCCTGTGGTGGTTTCCGGATTGCCGTACATCACGCCGATCTTCTCCCTCAGCTGGTTGATGAAGATCACCACGCAGTTGGTTTTGGAGATAGAGCCGGTGAGCTTCCGCAGGGCCTGGGACATCAGGCGGGCCTGAAGCCCCACAACGCTGTCTCCCATCTCCGCTTCGATCTCGGAGCGCGGGACAAGCGCCGCCACAGAGTCGATCACCACCACGTCGATGGCGCCGGAGCGGACCAGGGCGTCACAGATTTCCAGTGCCTGCTCGCCGGTATCCGGCTGAGAGATGAGCAGGTTGTCGATATCCACGCCGAGCGCCTGGGCATAGGTGGGATCCAGGGCATGCTCAGCATCGATGAAGGCCGCTTCGCCCCCCGCCTTCTGGGCGGAGGCGACAATATGCAGAGCCAGGGTGGTCTTGCCGGAGGATTCGGGGCCGTAGATCTCCACGATCCGCCCCTTGGGCACGCCGCCGATCCCCAGGGCCAGGTCCAGGGCCAGAGAACCGGTGGAAATGGCCTCGATCCCGGTGTTTGCGGCGGAGCCCAGCCGCATGATGGAGCCTGCGCCAAACTGCCTTTCGATCTGGGCCATGGTGGTCTCCAGGGCTTTCTGCTTATCCGCCGCGGGAGCAGCAGGCTCAATGCCTCGTTTCTTCTTGTCGGCCATGGTTCAACCTCTCCTTCTATGATGATCTGTCAGAATCGTTTAATCGGCGTTCGGCGGTCCCGGCTTGCGGAAGACCAGGGTGCGTTCCGTGCCGCGGCCGTCCACCAGGGTATCGGCGGGGAAGATCCCGGTCTCCTCTCCCATGCGGCGGAGCGCCATGCTCTGCCCTTCTCCGCATTCCAATATGAGCCAGCCGCCGGGACGGATGATCCCCGTCCAGCGGGCGAAGATGCTGCGGTAAAAATCCAACCCATCCTCGCCGCCATCCAGGGCCAGTCGGGGCTCATAGTCCCGCACGGAGGGGTCGAGGGTTTCCAGCTCCGGGGTGGGGATATAGGGGGGATTGCAGACGATCAGGGTGAAATCCCCCAGCCGGGGGGCAGGTCCCTGGTGCACATCCGCCTCCGTGCAGAGGACCCGTCCGCTCACATGGGTCAGCATGGCGTTGCGCTTGGCCAGGAGCAGCGCTCTGCGGTCCAGATCCGCAAGTACTGCCCGGCAGGCCGGGATCCGGGCGGCTATGGCGATGCCGATGCAGCCGGAGCCGGTACACAGGTCCAGTACCCGGGGCTCGGGAACATCCCTGAGACGATCCAGGGCGGCGTCCACCATCAGCTCCGAGTCAGCCCGGGGGATGAGCACATTGGGGTTGATCTCCAGGTCCAGACCATAGAAGGACCAGGAGCCGGTGAGATAGGCTGCAGGTTCCCCGGCAAGCCGCCGCCGCACCAGCTCTTCCGCCCGCTGGGTGAAGGTCTCGTCCGGATACATGCGGATATCCCGCAGGAATTCCTCCGGCTTCTTGTCCGCGGCAAAAGCCAGCAGCAGCCTGGCCTCCAGCCCCGCCGCCTCGATGCCCGCGGCCTTCAGTCTGCGCCGGGTATCCAGATAGATTTCGTTATAATCCCGGATCATGGCTGCCTCACCACCGGTCCGCGCCCTTTTCCTCCGGAATGACCAGCTTCAACGCCTCGATGGCGCATTCGATCATCCCGTCATCCGGCTCATACACCGTCAGACGCTGCAAAGCCTTTCCAGGGGCGGAAAGAATGGAGGAAAGCCAGTTATCGTGCCGCCCCACCCATCGATTCAGCTCATAGCTGAAGGCCACCACCACCGGCAGGAGCAGGAGCCGGAGGAGCAGGGCGGCCAGCTTGTTTTTCCAGCTCACCACGCTGAAGACCAGAATGCTGATGATCATCACCACGAAGAGAAAGCTGGTGCCGCAGCGGGGGTGGGCTCTGGGTTGGGGGCGTACGTTCTCCACCGTGAGCTCCAGCCCCTTTTCATAGCAGTGGATGGATTTGTGCTCCGCCCCATGGTACTCGAAGACCCGGTGGATATCCGGCACCCGGGTCACCAGCCAGAGGTAGAGGAGAAAAATCAGAATGCGCAGAGCGCCGTCAATGAGATTCTTCAGAAAGCTGGACCGGAGAGGACCGGCCAGAAAGGAGGTGAGCAGATAGGGCAGGAGCATGAACAGCCCGATGGCCATCAGGATGCCCAGGGTGACGGAAACGCCGATGATGAGCTTTTTCGCCGTTTCCCCCTGGAAATGCGCGTTGATCCACTTATCCAGCTTGTCCTCCTGGGCGGCCTGCTCCTCCTCGGGCAGCTGCTCGGCGGAGAACATCAGAGCCTTGACCCCGTGGACCAAAGAGTCAAAAAAGGTGACGACCCCCCGGATGAGCGGCAGACCGCAGACCGGGTACCGGTCCTTGATCAGGCGCAGCTCCTCCACCTTGCGGATGAGTCCGTCCTGCCCCCGGCAGACGATGGCCTCCTTCTTCGGCCCCCGCATGAGGATGCCCTCCATCAAGGCCTGGCCGCCGATGGTGGTGCGGAAATCGGTTCCCTGTTTTTGTTTATCGGACATGGATGAGATCCCTTCTCAAAAATAGCGTTATTCGGTGGTGGGCAGGAGGATGGTGACCACGGTTCCGCTTTCCTCTTCGGCGTTGGCGATATCCAATACGCCGTTATGCCGGCGGATGATCTCGTCGCACACCGCAAGGCCGATGCCGCTGCCTCTTGCCTTGCTGCTGCCCTTATAGAATTTCAGCTTTACCCGGGGCAGCTCATCCGGCGGAATGCCGGGGCCGTAATCCCGGATGCGGATGCGCACGCAGTCGCAGCCGGTCTCCGGCGCATTCTCCACCAGGTCGCTGGTGACGGTGATGCGCTTGCCGCTGCCGCCATGCTTGGCGGCGTTATCCAGAATGTTCAGGATCACCTGCTTCAGCCGCTCCGGATCGCCGGGGATCAGGGGAAGCGGATCCTCCGGAGGATCGTAGAAGAGCTGGATCCCCTCCTGCTTCAGCAGCTCCCTGTAGGTAAAAATGGCCTCTTCCAGCTCGGCGCCCACATCCAGCATCTCTATGTTCACCGTGAACCGCCCGTCCTCGATGCGGGTGAAGACCAGCAGCTCCTCCACCATATTGGAAAGACGTCTGGCCTCCTTGAGGATGATGTCCAGCCCCTTCCGGCTGTCCTCGCTGAGGGTCTCGTCATACTCCAGGGTTTCACCCCAGCCGGCAATGGCGGTAAGGGGGGTGCGCAGCTCATGGGAAACGGAGGAGATGAACTCAGCCTTCATTTTTTCCGACTGGCTCAGCTGCATGGACATCTCGTTGATGGCGCCGACCATGTCCCCGATCTCATCCTCATACTTGTTCTCGATCTGGGCGCCGAAGCCGCCGTCAGCGATGCGCCGGGTCATCACCGTGACCTTCTGGATGGGGGAGAGGATGGAGCGGATAAAGAACAGGTTGCTGACCAGCACCACAAGAATGACGCCCAGGCCGATCCCGCAGCCCACCAGGATGCTCAGGAACACCTGCCGGTCCACCCTGCGCAGACTGGTGACATATCGGATGACGCCCACCACCTGACCCTGGCCGTAAAGCAGAGGGCTGGAGACCGCCATGATGCGCTCGCCCGTCGCAGGGCTGCGGCCCTGCCATGTGCTCAGGCTGCGGGTGCTGATGGCCTCGGCAATATCCGGCGTGTTGGGGTGGGAGCCGGCGGATAAGCCGGTGGTGGAGACCAGGATGCGTCCGGTGGAATTGACGAACTGCAGCTCCATCTGGTCCCGGCCGTCGAAAATCTCCGTATACTTATAGGCGCTCTGGTAGTATTCCGCATAGGTGCGGGTGACGTAATTCGCAAAGAAGTTCGAGGAGGTCTTGGCCTTGGATTCCAGCGTGGAGCGAATGCCGCTGTAGTAATAGCTGCTGATGGCGAAGGAATAGGCGGCCAGCCCCAAAAGCAGGGCCAGCACCACCAGGAGCATACTGTTCAGCATCCATTTTGCCCGGATCCCCCGGAGGTTCAGGCCGCTCCGGCCACGCTCAATCAGATCCCCCATTTGTAGCCGTATCCCCAGACGGTGGTGATGCAGGTGGGATTCTGCGGATCATCCTCCACCTTGAGCCGAAGACGGCGGATATTCACATCCACGATCTTCAGCTCCCCGTCATAATCCTTCCCCCAGACGGTGGAAAGGATCTCCTCCCGGGAGAGGGCCTTTCCCGGATTATCCATAAAGAGCTTGACAATGGCGTATTCCACCTGGGTCAGGCGGATCCGGCTCCCGTTCTTTTCCAGGGTCCGGTTTCGGGTGCTGAGGCGGAAGGCACCCCGGACGATCTCCGTCGGGTCCTCATTATCCCCGCCGCCGACACGGCGGTACAGGGCGTCCACCCGGGCGGTGAGCTCCGCTATGGAGGCCAGGGGCTTCGTGACATAGTCGTCCGCGCCGGTCATGAGGCCGGTGACCTTGTCCATCTCCTGGGAGCGGGCGGTGAGCATGATGATGCCCATTTTGCTGCCGGAGGCCCGAATCCTGCGGCAGACCTCGAAGCCGTCCGTATCCGGAAGCATGATATCCAGCAGGGCCAGGTTGATATCCGGATGCAGCTGAAGCTGCCGGAAGGCCTCTTCTCCGGTCTCCGCCTCGATGGGCTCATAGCCGGAGCGCCGCAGATTGATGACCAGGAAGCTGCGGATGCTGGATTCGTCTTCCAGAACCAAAATTTTCTTCATGATCCTACATCCTTTCAGGTGGAGCCGCTGATCCACTCGGAATAGATCAGACCGAA
>JBGUZS010000170.1:0-20850 GCA_045223835.1 Oscillospiraceae bacterium
CCGCATGATGATCATCCGGCTCCTCCATTGCCTCGTAAATCGCAAGCGCCTGACGGATCTCCCGCTCCGCCGACGCCAGGTCGTTCATTTTCAGATAGATCGCCGAAAGATTGCTGTGGGTCGTGGCGATCTCATGCTCGCTGCCCGGCTGCGTACGAAAGTACGCCATTGCGTCCCGGACCTGGCTTAACGCCTCCTCCAGCCGGCCGGACTCCTGATAGACCAGCGCCAGATTGTTCAGCACGCTCACATAGGCATAAGCGGGCTGCTTTCCCGCCTGCTCCAGCAGGACCTTGGCCCGGAGAAACATCTCTGCCGCACGCGCTCCCTGCTTCATGAGCCGATGCAGGCCCGCGCAGTTTACCAGGATCGTGGCAAACTGGGGAGTGTGCTCCAGGCCCAGGCGCTCCATGATCCCCAGCGCACGGGAAAAGGCCTCCGCAGATTCCGCATACCGGCTGACGCCCCGGAAGAAGCAGGCCATCTCGTTGAGCACGGAGGCATACTCCCCGCTTTCTCCCCGGCCTTCCGCCTCCAGCCGGCTCAGGGTATCCCGCAGAAAGGCTTCGATCTGCTCCTGATCGCCATTCTGAAAGAGTTGGTCCAGCTCACGAAAGAAGTCATCCATGCTTCAGTCCTCCGCGGGGGGCTGTTCCTGTAAGCGGCTGCAGCCGTAGGAGATCTGAATCCCCATGGCTTCCGCGCGTTTTTTTGTCTCTTCCTCCGCTTCATCCAGGCTGCTGTACCCGTAACTGCAGACGCTTCCCTCCAGGATCTTTTCCGCAAGGGAGATCCCCTGCTCCTTCAGGCTGCACAGGTGATGATGCAGCAGCTCCAGCGTGCGGGTGGAATACGTCATGAGCTCGCCCCGCTGATAGGTCTCGATGGAGGTGGTGCCTCCAAGATCCTGGGCGCTGTACAGCGGTCTTCCTGCGCCGGAGACATAGGGATACCGCTGGAAGAGCGTTTCCGTCTGCCGGATCATCTCTTCGTTGATCCGGTCCACCAGTTCCATTCCCCGGTCATCCGGAAAAGTGAGCCGATCCTTCAGCTGCTCATACTGCAGGATCGCCGTGTTTTTCATCATGTGGATGTATTTCTCGGCGCAGAGATTCCGGCCCGTGCTTTCCGCCTCCAGGATATCCTGATAGTAGGACTCGCAGGTCTCCATGCTCCAAGCGGAGAATTGGGCCCGCCGCATCATATCAAAGGTCTGCCTGTCATTCTGGCAGTCCGCTTTTTCTCCGTCCCCGTTCACCGCATGGAACATGACAAATTCCCTATCCAAAAGTCTGGTGATCAATTCCTGCTGATCCATATCGATCCGCCTCCATTCCAGTCATTATATACAGTATAATTGCCCCGGCGATATCTTGTCAACGATAAGGCTTTTGTATAAAAGATGCCCGGCAGCTCAGGCTGTCGGGCATTGTGCGCTCAGTGGATCATGGCGGGCAGGCCGTAGCTCTGGAACAGGGCAAGCTGCTCCTTCATGAAGCTGTCCTCCGGAGGCTCCACATTGGTCAGACGGTATGGGATCCCCAGGCGGATGTATTTCATAGATCCGAATTTGTGGTAGGGGAGCAGCTGCACCACATCGATCCCCGCTTCGATTTCCTTGCAGAATTCCGCTGTTGCCCGGATGTTTTCCGGTGTCGCGTTCAGCTTCGGGATCATGGGAAAACGTACCTGGAAACGTGCTCCCGCTTTCACCAGCTCCCGGGCATTTTTCAGGATCAGCTCATTGGGGACCCCGGTGAGCTTCTCATGATGATGGGAGTCCATATGTTTCAGATCATACAGGAACAGATCTACATAGGGCAGGATCTCCAGATATTGCTCCGTCGGCGCAAAGCCGGTGGTATCCAGCGCAACGTTGACCCCCTCTTCCCGGCAGCGCTTGCACAGGGCCAGGGTAAAAGCAAACTGGCTCATGGGCTCACCGCCGGAGATGGTCACACCGCCGCCGGATTTATCATAGTACTTTTTATCCAGAAGGATCTGCTGCATACAATCGTCCACGCTCATCCGCTTCAGCGGATCATACAGCGCGTTGGCCGGGCAGGCCTCCACACACTTCAGGCAGATATCGCATTTTTTCCGGTCGATTACCGGCCGATAGATATCCTTTTCCCCGGAAAGGTCCTTTACCGCTTCTCCCCAGGAAATGGCGTCCCGATCGCAGACGGGCTCACAGAGGCCGCAGTCCTCCCGTCCCACGCAGCGCACATCCATGAAAGCCACGTCATGACCGAAGCTCTGGCTTTCCGGGCTGTGACACCAAAGGCAGCGAAGGGGGCAGCCCTTAAGGTAGACGTCGGTACGGATACCGGGACCGTCGTGAACGGAGAACTTCTGGATATCATAAACGTTGCCGTACTGCATTTCCGTCATAGTCGTTTTCCTCTTTCCTCTTCTCTCTTCTGCCGGCTGAATCAATTCCCCGAAGGGTCTTCCTCTTCCGGCTCCTCCACCGGCTTCAGGAGTTCCTTGGCCAGCTCGACCATCGTTTCCGGCACATATACGTCCATGCCGGTTCCCGCAAAGCCCAGGATCAGCTTGGCCAGATTCCCGGTTGCCGTGAAGGTGCCAAGCACCGGTACGCCGTAGGAACGCAGCTGTGCCAGCAGCATCTGATAATCCAGCTGGGTGCCCGTAACCGTGGTCAGCAGGGCGGGAGCCACCGGCTCCCCATCGTCATCCGTCGGCCATATTCCCTGATCGCAGTTCCCGGAGCAGCTCTCCTCATCCCCGCAAATCCCGCAGGTTGAGCAGTCTCCGCTGCAGCCCTCTGCGGGCTTTCCGTCCTCCAGCAGGTCGCCGCAATCCGGGCATATCTCGGTACCGGCCGGATAGATCTTCTTGCAGTTCATACACCAGGGCATGCGTCATCCCTCCGTCATTTATGATACTTGCTTCCCATCTGGATCTGAAAGGCGCGGTAAAGCTGCTCCAGCAGCATGACCCGCACCAGATGATGAGGAAAGGTCATGGGGGAAAAGCTGAGCTGCAGCGCCGCCCGATCCTTGACCTCCTGATGCAGACCCAGGGAGCCGCCGATGATAAAGCAGAGCTTGCTCTTCCCTTTCAGCGCGCACATTTCCAGAAATTGCGAAAAGCCGACGCTGTCGATGGTTTTTCCTTCTATGCATAGGGCGACCGTAACCGCCCCGGAGGGGATGCGCAGGAAAATGCTCTCTGCCTCCCGATGCATTGCCGCTTCCACTTCGGCCTCCGAAGGCTCGGAGGAAAGCCTGGCCTCAGGCAGCTCCTCCACCTCCAGGCGGCACAGTCCCCCCAGGCGCTTCTGGTATTCCGCCGCAGCATCCAGATAGAATTTCTCTTTGAGTTTTCCCACGCAAATGATTTTCAGGCTCAACATAATGGCAATCTATATCTCCAATTCTCCGCTTCGTTCGCTTCGCGGCGCCACCAGGAGCCGGATCTCGCCCTTCAGGCTTTTGTTCACGGTCTCCTGCGCCAGTCCGGGCAGATTGTTTTCCTTGCTCAGGTGGGCCAGCATGAGCTGCTTTGCGCCTTTTTCCGCCAGACAGGCGCAAAGCTCCGCAGCATCCCGATTGTCCAGATGCCCGAAATTCCCCTGTATCCGCCGCTTCAGGTTCAGGGGATAGGGTCCGTACCGGAGCATCTCTGCGTCATAATTGGCCTCTACCACAGCCGCGGCGCAGCCCTCCACCGCTTCCCGGACGCCCCGGCTCACATAACCAAGGTCGGTCACGATAGCCAGCACCCCCGTCTCCCCTTCGACGCGGAAGCCGAGGGGCTCCGCAGCATCATGTGAGGTCTCAAACGCCGTCACCCGAAGCTCTCCCAGGGAAAACGGTACGCCGGCTTCCACCATATGCAGGCTTTCTTCCCGACATCTGATCTGCCTCAGGATGGCGCGGGCGGTGCCGCCGCTCATGTACACAGGCAGCTCCGAATACTTGCTCAGCATGGCCAGGCCCGCCACATGGTCGCTGTGTTCATGGGTCACCAGAACGCCGTTCAGGTCCCCAAGCTCCAGCCCCTCGTCCGCAAGGCAGGCCCGGATCCGTTTGAGGGAGATGCCCGCGTCCACCAGCAGCGAAATGCCTCCGCCCCGAAGCAGGCCGCAGTTTCCCGAGGAACCGCTGGCAAAGCTCACATACCGCATGAAGATCCACCAAAAAAGACGCATTGACCTGCGGTTAATGCGTCTTATCCTTTCCCATCAAGTCACCGCAGCGGCAGGCCCACTCAGGCCAGTTCCAGGGCTTTCCGGACGGGATCCTCTTCTTCCACCAGACGGATATCTGCCCCGATTCCCCGGAGCTTTTCCACCATATCCTCGTAGCCCCGTTCAATATGATAGATCTCCCCGATGCTGGTGACACCCCGGGCGATAAGACCGGCGATCACCATGGCGGCGCCAGCCCGAAGATCGCAGGCCCGCACTTCCGCTCCCGTGAGCATCTGCTGACCCTCCACGACGGCGGTTTTTCCATCCACCTGGACCTTCGCGCCCATTTTCAGGAGCTCCGTCACATAGTTATACCGATTGTCCCAAATATCCTCCGTGACCACGCTGGTGCCCTGGGCGATGGTCAGACAGGTGAGGATCTGCGGCTGCATATCCGTTGGGAAACCGGGATAGGGCATGGTTTTGATATTGGCGCTGCACAGCCGGCCATCCGAGGTGATGCGGATGGCGTCCCCCATCTCCTCCACCTCAGCTCCCATCTCCGCCAGCTTGGCGGTGATGGAATACAGGTGCTTGGGGATCACGTTTTTCAGCACCACGTCTCCCCCCGTCGCGGCGACGGCAGCCAGATAGGTCCCGGCTTCGATCTGGTCGGGAATGATGGAGTAAAACCCGCCATGAAGCTTCTCGACGCCGTTGATGCGGACAACGCTGGTACCGGCGCCGCGCACATCGCCGCCCATGGCGTTGAGGAAGTTGGCCAGGTCAACGATATGCGGTTCCCGGGCGGCGTTTTCGATTACCGTTCTGCCTTCAGCCAAAACGGCGGCCAGCATGATGTTCATGGTGGCGCCGACGCTGACCACATCCAGGTAAATGTTCGCGCCGTGGAGCTTGCCGTTTTTCGCCTGAGCATAGATATAGCCGTCCGCTACTTCCACCTTGGCGCCCATCGCCCGCATCCCCTTCAGATGCTGATCGATGGGGCGGACGCCGAAATCGCAGCCGCCGGGCATAGGAACCTTGGCCCTGCCGAAGCGGCCGAGCAGCACACCGATGAAATAATAGGATGCGCGGATCTTGCTCATGGACTTGCTTCCCTCCTCCACAGGAGGAAGATCGCGGCAGTCAAATCCCATGGTCGTCCGATTGATCGTCCGGATCGCCGCGCCCATTTCATCCATATTGGTCAGCATCAGGCTGACGTCACTGATCTGCGGGATATTCTCTATTCTGCAGACGCCGTCCACCAGCATGGCTGCCGGAATAATCGCAATGGCGGCGTTTTTTGCGCCGCTTATCTCCAATTCGCCATGCAGCGTTTTTCCGCCGCGGATCTCAATTTTCCGTGCCATAGAAGCACCTCTCTGTAACGGATCCCGGCTGCTGCCCGGCACTCCGCCTTTTCTATTCTGGAACGCTGAGGGTTTACATATTATCTTTATTATACAAGCTGACCTGCGGAAAGTAAAGCATTTCCTTTGCGCATAGGGAAAACTTTGATCGGGCGCCCTTTGATTCAGCCCGGAACATACTCGTTGAGGAGCTCTCCCTTCTCCAGGTTCACATACCAGACGCCGCCGTCCGTCTCGATACACCAGACCGGTTCCAGCTCTGCAGCCGGTACGGCAGGCCGCAGCAGATACCCGGACCGGATCGAACGGATCGCGGTAAACACCCTTCCCGTCTCCTCCACCTGATCCCGAAAACGAAGAATCATGGAGGGGGCGCCGAGGGCGGCGATGGTCTTTCCGGGCTGAAGCGTTCCCAACAGACACCTGCCGTAAATCCGATAACTGCCCTCCTCCTGGGCGGAAAGCCGAATACGGCAGTTGAAAACCTCCCGTTCATTCAGCAGGCAGATGAATTCATCTCCGTCCCGGGCCAGGGAAAGGCCATTCTCAATCAGGCGCTTTTCGATGGAGCTGCCCGGAAGGGATACCCGGATCTCAAAATCCCCGGAGCTCCAAAAGCTGGCCCTGCCGTTCTCGTTTTCATAATAGTGAATGCTGCCGCCCATGTCCTGTCCCGAGGCAGCGCCGAGAAACGCCTGGACCAGGGTGGTCTCCAGGCCCATATCCCGTGTCAGCGTATACTGCCGCATGGACGTCTCCCGGGGAATGGCGCTCTCCTCCAGGGTTACCCCCATATTGGCCATCACCTGCACCAGCTCGCTGCGGGTCTGCGCCTGAAGGTCGGCTTCGTTTTTTCGCTGGGTCAGCAGGATCCAGCCGAAAGCGGCGTTTACCAGAAGCAGGATCAGGATCACGGCGGATTTCAGTTTCCCGCTGTCCATCCTCAGGCCCTCCTTTCCCGCAGGATCCATACGGGCTCGAGGAGCGCCTCTCCGCCGGGATCCGAGAAAAGCAGCTCCGGCGCGCTCCCGCTTTGCAGGCTTCCCGAGGCGGCAGCCGCCTGGAGGGGCGGGATCCGATCAACGCTGTTCTCCGTAACCTGATATGTCCTGGGACGGAAGCCCAGCTCGACGAGCCTTCCGTCCAGGAATACGGCCCAACCGGCGTTCCCGCTGCCGAGCCTTACCTGGATCCCCTTTACCCGATAATCGAAACGATAGGTGACACTGCCGCCGTCAATCTGAGCGGCGGCGTACTGCAGCTCCCCTGCGCCGCCGCAGGCGTCGGCAAGCCGGGCAAGCAGGCTTCGGCAAAGCTCGATCCGGTCCTCTTCCGTTTCCGCCCCTCCGAGATCCTTTCCTTCGGCAGAAAGATATCGGATACAGCCATCCGCTTCCAGTCGAAGGCGTCCCTCCTCTCCGAGGTAGACCGTATCCTCCTGCTCCTGAAAGCTTCCGGCAGCATTGAGTCTGATCCCGAAAAGCTCAGCTGCCGTCTGTACGGCGCTGCTGCCGCCCTCGTCGCTGGCCGTGACGGTATGCAGGACGGGCAGACGACGCAGGATGAGCGTATAAGGCGCGCATTCCTGCAGCGTTTCGATCTGCATGGCAAAATCCGCGCCATTGGGCAAAAAGCTGTTTATCCCTGCATACAGGGTGCTGCCCAAGGCCAGGGTTTCGCAATAATACGCATCCCCATGCTCATCCAGGTAGTAGAAATCCACCCGATCCTCCGCCGGAAGGGCAAGCAGAAGCCGATCCGCGCGCCGCTCCGGCTCAAAGCCCGCCGTCGTTCCCATCCAGCAGGCGAGCACATTCAAGGCAATCGGCGAACCGTAATCCAGAAACAAGCCTGGGCCCAGCAGTGCCTCCCGCCAGACGGACTCCTCCACCGGGACCGGCTCGGAAGCGGATCCAAGCGTCTCCCCCAAAACCGAGCGGAACTCCTGCATCACCGCGCGCATACCCTCATCATCGTAGCAAACGCCGTAAATCAGGCCGGGAACTCCGGTCACCGCGGCGCACACCGGATCCGCGGCGGCCTGGTAGCTGCTAACCCCCGGAGTGGGTTCCGCGGGCTCAAGGGCCTCGTGCTCCGGCATGAGACGCTGGAAAAGGCCTGTCTTCCAGGCCAGGAATACGGCGCTCAATGACAAAAGAAGGATGAGCAGGCTCTTGATCCGCTCGATCCAGCGCTTACTCCGGCTCATTTATCCTGCTCCTCCAGCCGGGGCAGGCAGACGCTGACTGCCGTACCCTCCCCCACCTTGCTTTCGATCCGAATCTCGCCGTTATGCCTGCTGATGATTTCATAGGCAATGGAAAGGCCCAGACCGGTCCCGCCCATCGCTCTGCTCCTGGCCTTGTCCACCCGATAGAAGCGATCGAAAATATGCGGGATATCCTCCTCCGGTATCCCGATACCCGTATCCCGGACGCAGACAATGACCATATCCCTTTTCCGTGCGAGCTCCATGGTCACGCTGCCTCCGCTGGGCGTGTACCGCTCCGCATTGGTCATGATATTGATGATGACCTGCTCGATCCTGGCCTGGTCGCCGTACACCCGCAGCGATTCCGTGGGCAGGGAGATATGGAGGTCGATCCCATGCTTTTCCACGTCCAGGCGCATGGCCTCATAGACCTTGACCGCGGATTCCGTCAGATCAAAGGGAGCCATGGTGAACTGCATCTCTCCGGCGTCGAAGCGGCTGAGCGCCAGCAGATCCTGTACGATCTTGGTCATGCGGTCGCTCTCTCCCAGGATTACGTTCAAAAAGCGCTGCTCCGTTTCCGGCGGCAAATCTCCGGTGGAGTCCACCAGGGTCTCCGCATAGGATCGCACATTCGTAATGGGCGTACGCAGCTCATGGGATACATTGGCCACGAATTCCCGGCGCATCTCATCGCTGCGGCGCTGTTCCGTCACGTCGTGGACGACCGCCAGGATACCGCCCTGTGCTCCCTCCCCCCGGAAAGGAGCCAAAAACACATCCAGGCTGCGGCTTCCGCTCTGTTTTTCCCCTTCGATCACCTCATCCTGGCCCATATCCAGAACCCGGCTCAGGGGGGCGATATCGCCGAAGATCTCGTCGAAGCGCAGTTCCGTATCCGTCAGCCTCATGCCCAGGAAGCGCTCCGCCGCCGGATTAAACTGGATCACGGCGCCCTCTCTGGAAAAGGATACGATGCCGTCCGTCATATGCAGGAATACCGTGGCGAGCTTATTCCTTTCGTTTTCGATCACCAGAAGGGTATCGTGCAGCCGGGAGGCCATATCATTGAAGGTATCCGTCAATACGCCGATCTCGTCCTCCGCCTGCACCGGGATTTTCTCGGAAAAATCCCCCGCCGCCATGCGGTTCGCCGCCCGGGTGAGACCCTGGATCGGCACCACCAGCGTTTTGGACAGGAGGATCGCAAGCAGGACGGAGATCCCGAGGCCCACCAGCAGCGCCTCCAGGATAATGGTGAACAGCTGCCTGGTCAGCGCAGCCACGGTCTGCTTATTATCCCGGACATATACCACGAACCGGTTGTTCTCCCCGGAGATCGGCACCGCCACATCCATGTAGGATGCTCCGGCTTCGCTGGCATATCCCTCGGAGCCGGCTAGGGAGGTGATGATATTGGGCGTCAGCTCGATCTCCTCCGTACTGCCGTCGCCGGAAGCCAGCACCCTGCCCGTATCGCCGGAGAGGATATAGAAGCTGCGTATGCCGGCGTCTATCCCCAGCGCACCGGAATAGGCGCTCATCACTTCTGCCAGGTGGGTCTCTCCCTCCGGCTCTCCCGCCGCCTCCCGCAGATCCGAGACAAAGGCCTGATTCCCGAATACCTCCTGCATCTGCTGATAGAAGCCGCCCATGTAAAACTGCATGACGCCGCGGATGAGGAAGGCGCTCACCACCACCATCAGGGCGACGATGAGCAGCAGCAGGACAAAGACCAGCTTGAACTGGAGACCTCTTCGCATCTGTCCCTATTCCCCCTCTCCTTGCATGTTCCCTCGATCCCGGGGTCAGTTCCCGCTGAGATAGTATCCGGCTCCCCGCCGGGTACAGAGCAGGGTCGGATTGGCCGGATCATCTTCGAGCTTTTCCCGGAGACGCCGCACCGCCACGTCCACGCTGCGGGTATCGCTCCAGTAATCGTAATTCCATACCTTCTGCATCAGAGTCTCCCGGGAGAACACCGTACCCACGGAGCTTGCCAGAAACAGCAGCAAGGCATATTCCCGCTGGGTGACTTCCACCGGAACGCCGTTTTTGAGGATCTGCAGGCCGACCGTATCCACGGAGAGGCTGCCCGCTCGGATCACGCCTTCCTTTCTCCCGGTATCCGGCTCATTCATGGCAGACTGACGCCGGATATTGGTCCGCACGCGGGCCATCAGCTCTCGTACGGAGAAGGGCTTGGATACATAATCGTCTGCGCCCAGCTCCAGCCCCATCACCCGGTCCGCCTCCTCTTCCCGGGCGGTGAGCATGATGATCGGGGTCAGCTTATCCTCCTTGCGGAGCTCGCTGCAAACCTGGAACCCGTCCATCTCCGGCATCATGACGTCCAGGAGGATCAGATCCGGATCGGAGCTGCGGGCCATGGCCAGCCCCTGTATCCCGTCTGCCGCGGTGATTACCTCATATCCCTCCCGCTCCAGATTGAAGCGAAGGATATCCACGATGTTCTGTTCATCGTCCACCACCAATACGCGCTTAGCCATTGCTGCCTCCCTTCTGTCTCCGCAAAAGCGCTTTCAGATAGATCGCCAGGGTCTTCCCGTCCGACACCTGTCCTTCGGCGATCCGCCTTCCCAGCTCTTCCAGCGGCATGGTTTCGCAGCGAAGGAATTCTCCCTGGTCAAGCTGTTGTTCCCCCGGGTGGATGCCTTCCGCCAGATAAAGGTACAGTCTTTCCGTCAGGAATCCGGGAGAAGTGCATATCCAGCCGAGCTCCGTCCAGCGGTCCGCAGTGAATCCCGTCTCCTCCCGCAGCTCCCGTTTTGCCGCAGGAAGAGGCTCCTCCCCGATCTCCAGCTTGCCGGCGACGGCTTCCAGCAGGATCCGGTCCTGGGCATAGCGAAACTGATGAACCAGCGTGATGTTTCCCTGTTCATCCATAGGCAGGATCACCACGCCGCCATGGGAATGAACCAGCTCCCGAATGCCCCTGCTGCCGTCCGGCAGCAGGATCTCGTCCCGGGTGACCCGGAACACTCTGCCGGTATAGATCTCTTTTCTGGCAAGCATCGTTTCCTTCAGCTCCATGCCCATTCCTCCCTCAGCCATTCTCTTCCTGCCATTTTTTCAGCGCGTCTGCCAGGGCGGTGCTGCCGCCCTGCTCCGGCTGCCTGGCCAGATACCGCTGGACATCCCGCTTGTTCGCCTTGTCTCCGCTGCTCCTGCGCTTCTCAAAGTCTCCCATGCGCTCCCGGTAGCCGCATACGCAGACAAAAATGCGTTTGTCCTCCTCCCCCTTGGCCGGCGCCTGTCCCCGAAGCTCCATGCGCTTATGGCAGTTGGGACAACGCGCCTGGGTCTGGATGCTCAGGCTCTTCCGGTACCCGCAGCTGCGATCGGGACAGACCAGCATTTTTCCGCCCTTCTTGCCCTTGACCTCCAGAAGGAGCTTGCCGCAGTCAGGGCAGCGCTCCCGGCTGACGTTGTCCGGCGTATACTGTCCCTCGCTGGCTTTTACTCTGTCCACCAGCCGGGCGGCATATCCCCTCATCTCCTGGATAAAGGCGGCGGGCTTTTCCTTTCCGGCTGCGATATTGCTGAGCCGCTGCTCCCATCGGGCGGTGAGCTCCGGGCTGCGGAGCTCCTCCGGGGCGAGTCCTACCACCTGCATCCCCTTTGCCGTGGGGATCAGGGACTTGCCGCTGCGTTCCACATAGAAAGCGGAGAGCAACTTTTCGATGATATCCGCCCGGGTGGCCGGCGTTCCCAGGCCGCCCGTCTCCTCCAGGGTCCTGGACAGATCCCTGTCCTCCACCTGGCTCCCGGGATGCTCCATCGCGCCGAGGAGCGCCGCTTCCGTATATCGGGCGGGCGGCTTTGTCTGCCCCTGATTCACCCTGGCCTGGCCCAGGCGCAGCTTCTGCCCCTGGGTGAGGGCGGGAAGCTGCTGGATCCGTTCCTCTTCCTCGCCCTCCTCCGGTTCCTCCATGTCCATGCTGCCGTAAGCTGCCCTCCAACCCTCCTGCAGCACCTTTCTGCCTTTGGCGGTTAGAGTCTCGCCCTGACAACGGAGCGTCAGGGTCAAATCCTCGTATTCCATGGGAGGAAGCAGCACCGCAAGAAATCGCCGGGCAACCATATCATAGATATTGCGTTCCGGCCCGGTCATGTCCCGGTACTCCGGCGGCTGTTCCGTGGGCAGAATGGCATGGTGATCCGTCACCTTCGCCCCATTGACCAGGTAGCGGGTCTGCAGGGGCCGCCTGCGCATCAGCTCATTGACCAGCGCGTTGAATGTGCCTCCCCTCAGGGACTGGAGCCGCTCCGGGAGAGTCGGCACCACATCCTCCGGGATATACCGGGAGTCTGTTCTGGGATAGGTCAGCACCTTATGCCGCTCGTAAAGGCTCTGGAGAATGTTCAGAGTCTCCTTGGCGCTGTATGCATATTTCTTGTTTGCATCCCGCTGCAGCTCCGTCAGATCATAGGCGGCGGGAGGCGGGGTCTGCTTGAATTTCTTCTCCACCCGTTCAACGGAAGCCTCCGCGCCGCTGAGCTTCGCAGCCAGCTTCTCCGCCTCCGCCCGGTCCTCCATGCGTCCGCCTCCGGAGCTCTGCCGGTTCAGGGTGAAGCCCTGTTCCGCTTTTACGCTGACGGTATAATACGCCTTGGGGACAAAATGACGGATCTGCTCCTCCCGGGCCACCAGCATGGCCAGAGTCGGCGTCTGTACCCGGCCGGCGGACAGAGATGCGCCGAACCGGCAGGTCAGGGCCCGGGTCACGTTCAGCCCCACCAGCCAATCCGCCTGACTGCGGGCCTCCGCGCTCTGGTACAGGCGGTCAAACTCCGCTGCCGGGCGGAGGGATCGAAAGCCCTCGCGGATCGCTTTTTCTGTCTGGGAAGAGATCCAGAGACGGCTGGTCCTCCCCTTCCATCCCGCCTTTTCCAGGATCCAGCGGGCGACCAGCTCTCCTTCCCGCCCCGCGTCCGTGGCAATTACCAGCTCGGAGACGTCCGGACGGCGCATAAGACTCTGCACTACCCGGAACTGCCGTCCGGTCTCCGGGATCACCACCAGCTTCCGCTTCTCCGGCAGCATGGGCAGGGTCTCCATATCCCATTTTTTATACTTGGGGTCATACTCCTCCGGGTCCGCCAGGGTCACCAGATGCCCCAGCGCCCAGGTAACCACATATCGGTCCCCTTCCAGGTATCCGTCGTGTCCCTGACCGGCGCCGAGGCTCCGGGCGAGCTCCCGGCCGACAGAGGGCTTTTCCGCCAGTACCAGAGTCTTTCCCATGCCGCTGATTCCTTTCCGAAATGTATCCGTTCAGCGCTTCAGCGCTTCCACCAACCGCTCCGCCGCCAGACGGACATAGGCTTCGGAGGTAGCCAGATTCAGGCGGATATGGCAGTCTGTCTTTCCCGCCTCAGCTGCGCGGGCGTCGCCGCTGCTGCGGCTTTCCTTGGGGAAAAACTGATGTCCCCAGTCTACCGCCAGTTTGCATTGCTTCAGGACCACTTCCTCCAGCCTGTCCCGTCCCACATAGGGAGCCAGGTCCACCCACTGAAGATAGGTACCCTCCAGCGGGGAAACCACTGCTTCCGGCAGACCCGCGCCCAGGATCACCTCCGTGATGCGGGCGTTGTTCCGCAGATGCTCCAGGCAGCCATCCAGCCACTCCCGACCGCCGCGATAGGCTGCCTCCACCGCCACATACCCCGTCATGTTGGAGTTGATGCCGGTAAAGGGCTTGCAGTAGGCGTCGTATTTCTTCCGGATCGTCTCATCCGGAATGATGATCATGGAATGGGAAAGCCCGGCCAGGTTGAAGGTCTTGGAGGCGGCGGTCAGAAGCACGGCAAACTTCTCGCAGGGGTAAGCCGCAAAGATGGGCACATGCTTGCCGGTGATCTCCAGGTCATGGTGGATCTCGTCGCTTACCACCCAGACCCCGTGCTTTTCACAGATCTGCAGCAGCCGCGCCAGTTCTTCCTTTTTCCAGATGCGTCCCACCGGGTTATGGGGGGAGCAGAGGATGAAGATCTTCACATTTTCCCGCAGGATGGTCTCTTCAAAATCCTGATAATCCGGCGTGTAATACCCGTTTTCCTCCTTCAGCATGCTGCATACGAGACGGCGGCCTGTATCCTCCGCGGCGCTCATGAAGGGGTAATAGCAGGGGCTGAGGATCAGGCAGGCGTCGCCCGGCTGGGTCAGCGCGCCGATCGCCCGATAGATCCCGCAGACCACCCCGGGGGTATACCGGATCCACCCCGGCTGCACGGTATAGCCGTGCCGCTCCTGCTCCCATTGGATAAAGCTCTGATAGTATGCGGGAGAGGGGAAGGTATATCCGTAGGTATTCTGTTCAGCCAGCTTGCTCATGGCCTCCCGCACGGTGTCCGGAGCGCGAAAGTCCATATCCGCCACCCACATGGCGATCAGATCCTTTCCGCCGAAACCGCGCTCCATGCCATCCCACTTCGCGCAGCCGGAGCCGCGCCGGTCCCAATAATACTTCTTTTCAAATTCAGTCATGATCGTTTCTCCCGGTTATCGGATAAAATTCGTCATCACCACGGGTTCCAGCGCAGGATAGGTGATCCCGGCCTGTTTGCCGGCCTCGATGCATTTTACCAGCCAAGCCATGTTCCGTCCCAGGGTCCGCATGATCTGCATGCCTTCCTTGTCTTCCTTCACCTGCTCCGGTGTACGGCCATGCACCACGCACCAGTATTTGCTGCTGACGATAGGCATGCCGGCGATGGTGAAATACTTGTTCAGCACGTCGAAGGAAGCGGTACCGCCGCTGCGCCGGCAGCTCAGCACCGCCGCCGCGGGCTTTCCAGCCAGGGGCTTCGCGCAGTAGAAGATCCGATCCAGGGCAGAGATCAGGTTCCCCGCCGGACTGGAAAAATGCACGGGGGAACCGAAGATCACGCCGTCTGCCGCCTCCAGCTTATCGATCAGCGCGTTGACTCCGTCCCCTTCCCCAAAGACGCAGTGCCCGTTTCTCGCCCGGAAGCATCCGCCGCAGGCGATGCAGCCGTTGATGGGCTTGTTCCCCAGCCAGACGATCTCCGCTTCCACGCCGTTTTCCCTCAGCTGGCCCGCCGCTTCCTCCAAAGCGGTGAACGTGCACCCGTGTTCATTGGGACTGCCATTGACCAAAACGACCTTCATTCCCATTCCTCCTGTTTCTCTCATGATGCGCGGGGGCGGCGCCAAGCGCCGCCCCCGCGGGTCAGTTGCTCGGTCTGCTTACTGGTAGTTGTCGTAAATGTCCCCCAGGAACTTGGCAGCATCTTCAACGGTGAGCTCCTTGTCCACATATACGGGGCACTTCGGCCACAGATGACGGGCGGCCACCACCAGGGGAGCGCCGTCCACCACCTGCTGACGGGTGGCACCGTACTCCTTCAGGGATTTGACCTTGCAGGCCCGCATCATCTGATGGATCACATCGCCGATCTTCAGCGCGACCTCCAAATTGGTCTCCTTGCCGGTCAGCTCCACGCGCATGGCGTCGGCGATCTTCTTGATCTCCTCAGGCACATAATCCGCCATGATCTTCAGCAGCTCGGGGGTGACCCAGGCGCACTCGATGCCATGGGGAGTATGGCAGGTAGCGGAGATGGAATCGCAGGTGGCATGGCCAAGCTGGATATCCGTATCCACGAAGGCGAGGCCGGCCCAGTTGGAGGCCAGAGCCATTTCGCCGCGGGCTGCCAGATTATCCCCATGCTCGAAGCACTCCACCAGATTATCCCGCACCCGGCGCAGAGCGCTGAGAGCCAGCAGCTCGGAATGGGGGTTGCGGTCCCGGGCGGTGATGGATTCGATGCAGTGGGCCATCACGTCGAAGCCGGCCTGGGCGGTGACGGAGGGAGGACAGGTCAGAGTCAGCTCAGGATCGATGATGCCGATGGTGGCATGGATGAAGATCGCCTGCTTCTGGCCGGTGGTCTCGTCGGTGATGACGGAGACCATGGTCCCCTCGGAGCCGGAGCCGGAGGTGGTGGGGGCCAGGAGGATGGGCACCTTCTCAGGCTGCATGGTGGGAGGGGGTGGGGGCAGATACTTTTCGATCTTGGTTTCCTTCAGATCCAGCAGCAGGGCCACGGCCTTGGCCAGGTCCATGCAGGAGCCGCCGCCGATACCGAGAACGGAGTCGCAGCCTTCCTTGATGGCGTATTCTGCGGCTTTGTTGATCAGACCGGAAGGCGCGTCGGGCTTGACCTCGTTCCAATACAGGAAATCGATGCCGTGGGCCTTCAGGCTCTCCTCAGCCTTGATGGTGCCGCCCGCCTTGGTCACATTGGGACCGCAGACGAAGAGCAGCTTCTTGCAGCCGAGCTTCGCCAGCTCCTCGCCCACACAACCGATGGCGCCGTTGCCGAAGATCACGGGGTTCAGCTGCGTGTACTTGAAAATGCCAGCCATGAAAATACCTCCTATACTTGATTTGTGTTCGTTTTTTATATAGAACGGCCTCAGCCGTTTATACCGTCTTCAAAGTAGCGCTTGGGATTGGGTCTGCGGAAGCCCAAAGGCCGGTCCGGCGCGCCTTCCCTTCTTTGAACTCCGTATTCCTCCAGGTCGATGATCCGGTAGCCGGTGCAGTTGATCAGGGTCACATCCCCGCTATGATACACGGCGGAGCGATTCACGGGGTTCCCGCTGAGATGCCGGTGGCCGAACAGGTGCAGGGTAGGCTGATTCATCCGGTGTATGTCCTGAAAGCAGGAAAAGCCCTGGTGGAATTCGTCCTCCCCGTCTCCCACCCCCTTCAAGGGCGCATGGGTGACGAAAATATCGATCTTCCGATTGCGCCGGAGATCGGACTGCAGCCTGCGCACGCGTCTTTCCATCTGGCCCTCGGTGAACTGGAAATCGTTGGTGGGATCCGACCCCATACAGCCCCCGAGTCCGCCGATCCGCAAGCCCTTATACTCCAGTACTCTTCCATCCACGCTCTCGCAGCCGAAGGGCGGTTTTCGGATGTATTCCTGGTCATGGTTTCCAAACACATAGAACAAGGGGGCCGGGATCATGGTGACCAGATAGCTGAGGTAGGAGGACTTGAGATCCCCGCAGGAGATGATCATCTCAATTTCGCTGAATACGTCAGGATCGAAGTGTTCCCAAATGAAACGGCTTTCCATGTCCGAGACGGCAAGGATCTTCATGGTTGTTCCGACTCCGCCCCGCGCTCAGCCTTCATGGCCATGGGGCCCATGGTCATGGTGCTTGTGGCCCTCGTGCTTATGCTCATGACAGGAGCAGTCTTCATCGTGCTCATGGTCATGATGGTGTTCGTGTCCATGGTCATGGCAGGAGCAATCCTCGCCGTGCTCATGGTCATGATGGTGATGCTCACACTCATGGGCATAGACGCACCATTGCCCGTTCTGGCCGATGATGGCTGCCGCCATCCCCTCCAGACGATCCTCCAGGGCCTCCAGCTCCGTGCCGAACACAATGGCGGTGATCCCGATCTCTGCATTCTCCGGTTCATCGGAGGGCAGTTCGCTGCCCTTCACCTCCACGGAGCCGCCGGTGGTGGAAAGCATCAAAGCCTCCCCCGTTCTCCACTGGAGATACGCCTTGATATGCCCGATCATGGCCTCCTGCTCATCTGCCCAAAGCACGGAGATCCGCAGCTGCTCAGCGATCTGATCCCGAAGGGCAGGGATACCCGCGGCGGGCTTCAGCACGAATTTGGCAGAGGCGACCCGGGCTTCTTCATGAAGGCGGGCATTGATTTCGACTTTGACCATGGCTCTTACCTTTCCAGAAAAGCCCATACAGCGTGATCAATGGGCTTGTTGGCAATGACCTTGTGCAGCTCCGCCCCGGGATTGTAGGCCTGAAGCTCGCCGGCGATCCGGTCGGCGGTCTCCGCATCCACCAGATCAACCTTGTTCAGGAGGATGCAGTCCGCCGAGTCCACCTGCGCCTCAATGAGCTGGGGCATATAGCTGTGCAGCCGTTTCCATCTCCCAGCGTCCGCCATGGACAGGATCTTGACCGGGACGTGGAAGCAGGCTTCCACATTGTTTTTGATTTCCAGCGGATAGGCCACGCCCGTCGCCTCGACGATGATCCACTCCGGATCCACCGTTTCCTGAATGCTGCGGATATCGCTGATCAGGTCCGCTCCGCCGGTGCAGCATGCGCAGCCGGCAAAAAGCTCCCGGACAGCCAGCCCCTGGGCCTTCAGGACCTTGTCATCCACGCCGACCTCGCCGATCTCGTTCTCAATGATCATGACGCTGGTGCCCTCGCGCTCGCTCCGCTGCACCATATAGGCGGCCATCTGAAGCAGTGCGCTGGTCTTCCCGGAGCCGAGAAAACCGCTCAGCAGCAACACTTTCATATCCGCTAGCCTCCATTCTCACTGTTTTACAATAGCCCAAAACACCGGGAAAGTCAACCAAACCGCCGTCGCGGATGCTCACGGAACAGCTCAGGTTACTGGGCCGGGGACGGGGATGCCGTGGCATAACTCAGGTTGGTGGTGAGATATCCGCTGGACACCCAGCCGAACTTTCCGTCATAGTATACCAGGTACCACTTACCGCCGTCGCTTTTGGCCACGGCGCCGATTTTCGTGGCGTCGGGAATGGAGCCGATCGCCTTGTAGGAGGTGCCGGGTCCGGAACGCATATTCAGCGCGCTGGAGACGGTAACCGCATAATACACGTAATCATCATAGATGGCGTCTTCCCCGGGAACGACCTCAAGCTCCGGATAATTGGAGAGATCCAGCCAGCCCTTCCGGCCGGGCTCCTGCGTCGGTTCGACGGACGGCTCCGGCGTCGCTTCGGGGGTATCGGTCGCCTCGGGCGCCGCAGAGGGGCTCATGCCGGGGGATGCGGGAGCGGCGGTCGAACCCGCCGGCTCAGCGGAGACGACAGGCGGATCGGAGGATTCTGACGCAGGCTTTCCCCCGCCGCTCCGAATCGTGCGGTAGAGGAACACGACCAGGAAGATGTTGAGCAGCAGACTGATCCCCAGCAGGATCACCAGAAGCAGGTTGGTGCGGGATACGGAATCCGCCTTCTGTCTCGCTTCCTGGAGCGAACGGCGATCGCTGGGCGCCTCATTCTCGGAACCGATGGGCCGCATGACCCGGGTATCTCCGGAAAGCTTCCTCGCCGGCTTCTGCGGCTCGGAAGCGGCAGGCTTGGCCGTTGACACCGCTTCGTTCAGCAGCTGTTCCGTATCTCCCATATGGATGTTCAGCTCCCGAACCGCCTCCACGGCGGGACCATAGCCCTGCTTGGCGGACTGCTTGAGCCAATATACCGCCTGCCGGGAATACTCCTTGATTTCGTCGTTCCGTTCCGCTTCCTTCAGGCGTTTCCCATATTGCTCGGCCAGATCATATTGGGCGATCATATTGCCGTTTTTCGCTTCCTGCATCAGCTCTTCCAGATTCATGGCGCACCTCCTCATTTATCCACCCTCCATTATACAAAATGTGCCTCGGAAGTCAACCATTTTCCCATGGGACGCGCTGCTCCGACAAGCTGCCGCGCCGGTTTTTTCCGGCAGACTGCCGCGTCCGTTTTCCACCTTGCAAAACCAAGTCGGCTGTGCTAGTATGGCAATGTTTTATTCCGCTAAATGGAAGTGGTCAACCGAATGAAGGATATTTTCATCCCCGGGGACATCCTTCTGCCCCAGGTCACCGATCTTGTTCGCTGGTCTGTTATCGCCTGCGACCAGTTCACCTCCCAGCCGGAATACTGGGCCAGGGTGGAGAAACTGGTTGGGGACTCCCCCAGCACCCTCCGCCTGATGCTTCCGGAAGCCTATCTCGGTCTGCCGGATCAGTCGGAAAGGTCCCGGTCCATTCTTCGCACGATGGACGATTATCTGAAGAAAAGCCTGTTCCGTACGCTGAAAAACTCCTATGTCTATGTGGAGCGCACCTTATCCGGCGGCAAGCTGCGGCGCGGCATACTCGGGCTTCTCGATCTGGAAGCCTATGATTACCAGGAGGATTCCACTTCCCTGGTCCATGCGACGGAGGGACTGGTCCGCGAGCGGATCCCGCCCCGCCTTGCTCTGCGCCGTCAGGCCGTTTTGGAATGCGCCCATCTGGTGCTTTTCTGCGATGACCCGGATTCTCAGGCTCTGACTCTGGCCATCCGAAACGAGGGAGAACTCCTGTACGATTTCGACCTGATGCTGGGAGGCGGGCATCTTCGCGGCTGGCGCATTTCCGGCGAAGGGGCCGAGCGGCTTCGGGACAGCCTGAACCGTCTGGCCGCCCCCGAGGTCCTGCACGCCAAATATGGAAACTCTGCCGCGCCGGTGCTCTACGCCGTGGGCGACGGGAACCACAGCCTGGCAACGGCGAAGCAGAACTGGGAACGGATCCGGGAAACGCTGACCCCCGCGCAGCGGAAATGCCATCCCGCCCGTTACACCCTTGCGGAGCTGGTAGATCTGCACGAGCCTTCCATCGAGTTCGAGCCCATTCACCGGGTACTGTTTGATACGGATGAAAACGGTTTTCTGGAGGAAGCAGCCCGCCGATTCCCGAATACGGGGAGCGGGCATACCTTCCGCTGTATGACGGCTCAGGGCTCTTTGACCCTTTCCGCCCAGGGTACCATCGGTCAGGCCATTGCCTTCCTGGACGCTTTTCTGCTGGATTATGCCGCCCGGCATGGCGGCCGGATCGACTATATCCATGGTATGGCCGACGCAGTCAGTCTGTGTTCATGCCCGGGCAGGGCTGCCCTGCTCATGCCGGAGATGAATAAGCTGGAGCTGTTCCCTTCCATCGTCGCCAGCGGCGTATTGCCCAAGAAGAGCTTTTCCATCGGTCCGGCGCTGGATAAGCGCTACTATCTGGAGTGCCGCAGGATCACCTGAAGAACAGCATGGGAAAACCAGTTTGACCCGGAGAGGCGGTTTGTACGCCCTCCGGGTCACGCGTTTACCAGATGAAATTGGATCGGAGCATTTCTCCGTTATCCATCAGGATATCCTCCCCGGTGATGGACCGGTTCACCGCCGCAAGGTACCAGGCCAGCTCGGCCACCTCCTCCGGCTCCGCCCACTTTCCCAGAAGGGTCTCCGCCCGCACTGCCGCATACAGGTCTTCCCG
>JBGUZS010000171.1:0-2476 GCA_045223835.1 Oscillospiraceae bacterium
GTGGCCCACCCCCCCCCGGGACCGGGCCGGAAACATAAAAAGCGGTGTTGAGCGCAAAAACTCAACACCGCCTGATGAAATCAGAGCGTAACACAATTGAGCCCATGATATCCAACATTTCCCGCTCTTGAAAAAGAGGGGCCCGATGGATATAATGAACCTACGGTGCAGACAAGAATGTCTGTTGTGTTGAGTGGTCGTGTCACTCATCATAGGGACATGGTGAGCGCCAACTCGCCATGTCCTGCCGCTTTTTATGTTTCTGTTATGTACTATAAACAAGAGGCTCCTTGATTGCAAGCCTTTTTTACGCAATAAATCAAAAAGATGTGCTAAGCAATGTCTCACGTCACCCCGAGAACTCGGTGCAATTGCCCCTCATTCAAAGCTTTGCGTTCGCCTTCCCCCGAGGGAAGGCAGCCCGCACGGCGGGGACGAAAGGCGGGAAACGCAGGAGCGATAAACGGGACAAGGAAACGGTTTTTTCCCTGGCTTCCCTCGGGGGAAGCTGGCGCGGAGCGCCTGATGAGGGATACCCACGCCAGTGTGCGCGCTGGCTCGAAATGGCAAGACCGGGGATCCTCCGCCGGCTGTTCGGCGGCTGCGCCGCCGCGCACGACCCCCTGCGCCCCGGCGGTCTGCCTTCATATAATATAGAGACAAATGCACTGAGGGGTCCTTCCCTTCCCTCCTGGACAACGGGGGAAACTCCGCCCGGCTCTCCATGTGCGGCCTGATGCTGCCCGCCGCCCGGGGGATGAGCTGGGCTTTCTGCAAACGCTTCGGGGGCGGCCGACGGGCGGGGGCAGACGCCGGAACGGGCGGTTCATTACGGCAGCGTAAAAAAGCTTGCTTTTTCCCGGTCCTTGGCATACAATGATCGGTATTCCAGGAAAAAGGAGCGAATCATCATGAGTGAGATCCGGATCATGCGTACAGACAAGCCCAAGGCGAAGCCGGAGATCGACGGCATCCCCTTCGGCACCTATTTTTCCGACCATATGTTCCTGATGGACTACCACCTGGGGCAGGGCTGGGTAGACCCCCGGATCGTCCCCTACGGTCCCATCAGCCTGGAGCCCTCCGCCATGGTGCTGCATTACGCCCAGGAGATCTTCGAGGGGCTCAAGGCCTACCGCACCGCCGAGGGCAGGATCCAGCTCTTCCGGCCCATTGACAACATCCGCCGGATGAACGACTCCGCCGACCGCCTCTGCATCCCCCGGGTCCCCGAGGACCTGTTCATGGACGCGCTGAAGACCCTGGTGAAGCTTGACCAGGACTGGGTCCCCTCCAAGCCGGACACCAGCCTGTACATTCGCCCCTTCATCATCGCCACGGATCCCCATGTGGGCGTCCATGCGGCCCATAACTATATTTTCTGCATCATCACCTGCCCCGTGGGCAGCTACTATCCCGAAGGCCTGAACCCGGTGCGCATCGCCATCGAGAGCCGGGACGTGCGCGCCGTTCGGGGCGGCACCGGCTTCGCCAAATGCGGCGGCAACTACGCCGCCTCCCTCCGGGCCAGCGAGGCCGCGGCCAAGAAGGGCTTCAGCCAGGTCCTTTGGCTGGACGGCGTGGAGCAGAAGTATATCGAAGAAGTGGGCGCCATGAACGTCATGTTCAAGATCGGCGGCAAGATCGTCACCCCCTCCCTGGCCAAGGGCAGCGTCCTGCCCGGCATCACCCGCCGCTCCGCCCTGGAGCTGCTGCGGGACTGGGGCTACGCCGTGGAGGAACGGGATATCTCCGTGGATGAGCTGGTGAACGCGGCGGAGAGCGGCGCGCTGGAGGAGGGCTGGGGAACCGGCACCGCGGCGGTCATCTCCCCCATCGGAGAGATCAACTATCTGGACCAGGACCACGTCCTGGGCGGCGGCGGCATCGGCCCCCTCACCCAGAAGCTTTACGAGACCCTCACGGGCATCCAGTGGGGCAAGCTCCCGGATCCCAAGGGCTGGATCGTACCGGTCTGCTAACCTCGTCGTCGCAAATCTCACGGGCTGCACATCCGCGGTTTTCGAAAGAAGCCGCGGATGTTTGCATGCGTTCGATTGCTCCTCCTCTTCAAATCGAAGCAAGCGCTTCGATTTGAGCAGCGGGGACAGGCAGCTGCCGTAAGGGGCCGCGAGCACTCGCATGTGTTCGGTTATTCCTCCTCTCCAAACCGAAGCAGACGCTTCGGTTTGGGCAGCGGGGACGGCGGTTGCAGCAAGGCCGCGGATGTTTGCATGCGTTCGATTGCTCCTCCTCTTCAAATCGAAGCAAGCGCTTCGGATCAGTGTGTCGACAAACCCCGTTTTGTCATCGCGAGGAGTACGCGCACGTCCCTGCAAGGGGCTCTCGCACGCGGAATGGAGCAAAACGACGCGGCGATCCGTTCTCCCGTCCCCCTTGGTCATGTTAATAATATAAGGACGGGAGCTGCGGATTGCCACAACCGGTGACATCGGTCACCGGTTTCGCAATGACC
>JBGUZS010000172.1:0-7472 GCA_045223835.1 Oscillospiraceae bacterium
TTTCTTGTTATCCAGCCCTCCGGCTGTATCGGTTGAGCAAAAGTCCGCGTGGGATTGATGTGGTATCTTTAACTTTGGGAAACTCCGCGCTCCCACTTGGAGACGGATTTGTCGCTCATCCCCAGCTTCTCCGCCACCTGTTTCTGGGTCAGCCCCAAGGTCTTCCTCCGCTCCGCGATAAACCTTCCGATTTTCAGCAGGTCCACAGGATGCTCCCTCCCTTGCAGCAGGATCGTACCATTTCCGGGGGAAAAAGAACACCCCTTCCGGGTAGAATCCGGCTTTTTCCGCAGAAAAACCGCCCGGGACGACTCTCCTCAGAAGAGAGCTCCCGGGCGAAGCTTCGCTGTTCTCCGGTTTTCTCGGGCTCAGGCCTTCGCCGGTTCCGTGCCGGGCTCCGCCAGCATTTCCCCGACCTTGTACACGTCCCCCGCGCCCACGGTGAGGATCATGTCCCCGGGCTTCGCCTCCCGCCGTACGCTTTCCGCGATGGCGGCAAAATCCGGGGAATACTCCGCTCCGGGGATCCGGTCGGCCAGATCCCTGGAGGAGACGCCCAGGGTATTCTGCTCCCGGGCGGCGTAGATCTCCGCCAGCCAGACCTTGTCCGGCTGGGACAGGACCTTCACGAAATCCTCAAAATGCTGCTGGGTACGGGTATAGGTATGGGGCTGGAACACCGCCAGCACCCGCTTATACCCCATTTTGGACACCGCCTGCATCAGGGCGGCAAATTCGCTGGGATGATGGGCATAATCGTCATAAATATCCGCCCCATTGCAGCTGCCCTTGAATTCGATCCGCCGTCCCGCTCCCCGGAAGGCGCCCAGGCCCCGGGCGGCAGCCTCCGGGCTGACTCCCAGACGGATGGCGGCGGCGCAGGCCGCCAGGGCATTGTATACATTGTGTCTGCCCGGGATCTGCAGGCGGATATGGCCCCATCTCTCTCCCCGGTAGAGCACGTCGAATTCCGCGCCTCTGCCCTCGGTCAGCCCATCCGGACGCACGTCCGCCTCAGGGGAAAAGCCGAAGGTGCACACAGGCCGGTCCAGCCCCTCCAGGGCAGACATGGAATTCGCGTCGTCCCGGTTCACCACCACCAGCCCGTCCGCCGGGGTGCGTTCCGCGAAGATGCGGAAGGATTCCTTCACATGCGCCAGATCCCCGAAAAAATCCAGATGGTCGTCGTCCACATCCAGGATGATGGCGATGGTGGGGCTGAAGCTGTGGTATGAGTTGTAATACTCGCAGGATTCCAGTATAATGGTGTCGCCCCGGCCCAGGCGGTAGCCGGAGCCCAGGAGGGGCAGGGTGCCGCCGATCATCACCGTGGGATCCAGTCCCGCCTCCATACAGATATGGGTGAGCATGGAGGTGGTGGTGGTCTTGCCGTGGGTCCCCGCGACGCAGACGCCGTTGCGGTAATGCTGCATAATGGCGCCCCAGGCCTGGGTCCGCTCGAACAGGGGGATCCCCAGCTCCCGGGCAGCCCTGACCTCGGGATTGTCATCCCGGGCGGCGGCGGTACGGACGACGAAATCCGCGCCGCGCACGTTTTCCTCCTTCTGGCCGATAGCCACGGGGATATCCTTCTGCCGCAGCGCCTCCACCGCGGGACTATCCTGCATATCGGAGCCCCGGATGGTCAGGCCCTTGCTCTTCAGGACCTCGGCCAGGGGGGACATGCTCACCCCGCCGATGCCGATCAGATGGCCGATCTTCCCCGGCTTCATGTAAGCAAAGAAATCGGAAACCGTCATGTTATTCCCCTCTTCTGCTCCGTGTCCCCGGAATGGGGCAGGGGCGGTGTTCTTTGTTCCGTATCCATCATATTCCGTTTTGACGGAGATTACAACTACCCGGGAGAAAAAACTCTCCGATCCGGGTTTTCTGGAGGTGAAGGGACGTGCGCGTACTGATCCTCAGCGTCACCGCGGGCGAGGGGCACAACAGCTGCGCCGCCGCCCTTCGGGAGGTTCTGGAGCGCCGGGGGCATCAGGCGGCGGTGGCGGACCTGTACCGCTCCTGCGGCGTGCCCGGCTGGCTGACCGACCGCATCTACCGCACCTGCGCAAGGCGTTTCCGGGCGCAGTACAGCCGGGTATACAGCCGCCTGGAGCGGGATGAATCCTTCCGGCGCCAGTGGGAAAAGCGGTTCCTGCCGCCCTGGCTGTATGCGAAGGCGGCGGCTTTTCTGCAGGAGCAGCAGGCGGACTGCGTGGTTGCCATGCACGTCTTCGCCGCCAGGGTTCTCGCCGCTCTGCATCAGCAGGGTCTGATCCGGGCGCCCATTCTGGGGGTGAATACGGACTACTGCCTCCATCCTTACTGGGAGGATTGCCCGGGGCTGGCCGGACTGGTCGTCCCTCAGGAGGCCATGGGTCCGGAGCTCCGGGACCGGGGCATTCCCCGGGAGCTCCTCCTGCCCCTGGGTATTCCCATCCGCGGCCCGGAACGGTATGGGATTTCCCGGGAGGAGGCCCGGGCCGCCCTGGGCCTCCCCGAGGGCAGGATCATCCTCCTCATGGGCGGATCCATGGGCTACGGCCGGATTTTTTCCACCGCCCTGGCTCTGAGGCGGGAAAAGGCGACGACGATCTGCATCTGCGGAAAAAACCGCCCCCTCCGCCTTCTGCTGCGGCCCTTCCAAAACCGCCGGCTGAAGGTGCTGGGCTTCACCCGGGACCTGCCGGAATACATGCGCTCCGCGGATCTGGCCATCACGAAGCCCGGCGGTCTCTCCCTTTCGGAGCTGGCGGCGGCGGGTCTGCCTCCCCTGCTCACGAAGCCCATCCCCGGCCATGAGGAGCGAAATCTCCGCCTCTGGACCGGCCTGGGCGCCGCCGACTCCGCCCAGGACTGCGCTTCCGGAAGGGCCGTTGCCGCCCGGGCGATCCGGCTTCTGGAGGACGGGGAGCGGCTGAACTGCATGCGCGCAGCCCTGGCCGCCCTCAGCCGCCCGGAAGCCGCAGAAAATCTCTGCAGCTTCGTGGAAACCCTTGACAAAGCCCCGGTACGCGGGTAGAATCAAGTCGATCAAACAGTCAGAGTAGGTGCCGCGCATCAAGTGCCGCAGGGATGGGAAGTCGCCCGCGGACGAAAAATCCGGAAGCCGGATTTGTGTTGCGGTATCGCGTCCGCTGACACAATACGGCAGCTCCGTTCTCCCGCTCCGGGAGTATCGTGTGTCTTCCTTCTGTGCCAGCGAAGCTTGGGCACGGAAGGAAGGCTTTTTTTGTGAACTATCAGGAATCTCTGGATTATATCCTGGGCACTCCGAATCCCGGCGGCGTCTATGAGCGCAACGTGATGGAGACCCTCATGCATGAGCTGGGAGACCCCCACAAGGACTGCCGGTATGTGCATATCGCGGGCACCAACGGCAAGGGCTCCACCGCCGCCTATATCGCCTCCGTCCTGCAGAAGGCCGGATACAAGACGGGTCTGTATACCTCCCCCTTCATCCAGCGCTTCAATGAGCGGATCCAGGTGAATGGGGTGCAGATCCCGGACGACGCCCTGGCGGAGATCACCACGGAGATCGCTGCCGCCACGGAACGGGTCCAGGCCAAGGGCTACCGCCGGCCCACCATCTTTGAGCTGATCACCGCTCTGGGCTTCTGCTGGTTCAGCCGGGAGAAGTGCGACATCGTCTCTCTGGAGGTGGGCATGGGGGGGCGGCTGGACGCCACCAACACCATTGAAATGAGCGAGGTCTCCGTCATGGTGAACATCGGGTTCGACCATATGGAGTTCCTGGGGGATACCCTCCCCCTCATCGCTGGGGAAAAGGCGGGCATCATCAAGCCCGGCGGAGACGTGGTGGTCTATGGGCAGACTCCCGAGGTGGAGGAGGTCTTCCGCAAGGCCTGTGAGGCGAAAGGCGCTTCCTTCGCCATTTCCGACAGCAGCAGGGCCGTGGTAAAGGAAAATACCGTGGACGGCACCGTTTTCGACTTTGGGGGCTACGAGGACCTTCGCATCTCCCTGCTGGGCAAGTACCAGGTGCGCAACGCCTGCACCGCCGTCACCGCTATCCAGCACCTGCGGCGCCACGGCTGGAACATCTCCGAGCTGGCCCTGCGGGAAGGCCTTTGGGAGACCCACTGGCCCGGTCGGCTGGAGCTGCTGCGGAAGGACCCCATCGTCATCGTGGACGGCGCCCATAATCCCCAGGGGGCAGAGGCGCTGATGGAAGCCATGGCCGCCCTCTTCCCCGGGCGGAAGTTCCGGATCGTGGTAGGCGTCCTGGCGGATAAGGACTATACCGCCAGCATCGATATCGCCGCCCCCTATGCGGAGAAGTTCTATGCCGTGACTCCCCCCTCCTACCGGGCCCTTAGCGCCCAGGAGCTGGCAGAGGTGATCCGGCATCACAGCGGAACCCCCGTGCAGCCCTTTGACAGCATCCCCGCGGCCATCGAGGCCGCTTTGCAGGAAGCAGACAAACAGGATATTCTCTGCATCTTCGGTTCCCTCTACCAGGTGGGGGATGTCCGCAGCTATTTTGGGAGGAATGTGTTTTGAATACCCGGATGACCGTTTCCGAGTGGGCGACCACGCTGAAAAAGCCGAAAACCCTGGCGGTATGCGCCATGCTTGCCGCCCTCTCCGTGATCTTCGCCCGTCTGATCATCCCCATGCCCAATGCCTTCACCCGCTTTTCCATCGAGGCGATCCCCATCTATCTCGCCGGCGTCCTCTTCGGCCCCATCGCGGGCGGCGTCGTGGGCTTCGTGGCGGACCTGGTGGGCTGCCTCTTCTCCGGCTACGGCTATAATCCGCTCTTCTGCGTCCCCCCCATCCTCTATGGGGTCCTGCCCGGCCTGCTCCGCTTCCTGCTTTTCCGGAAAACGGAGCTCTGGCGCATCGCCCTGGTATATCTCCCCCCGGTGGTGATCGGCTCCATCCTGTACCAGAGCTGGTCCCTGGCCACGGTGTATACCCGGCCGGAGGGGTTTTCCGCAACCCTGACCTATTTCCTCACCACCCGCAGCATCCAGTTCGCCGTCACCTTCGCCATCGACTCGGTGCTGACCTGGCTCCTGTTCCGCTCCAGGCTGTTTGAGCGCGCCGGGCTCTGGAAGGAGCGGAAGGAGGAGAAGCCCGATGGACATGACCCCGCTTGAATTCTTCTCCCAGGAACGCTTCCAGGGCTTCAAGCCCGGCTTTGCCCGGACCCAGGCCCTGCTGGACGCCCTGGGGAACCCGGAGAAGCAGCTGCGTTTTGTCCATGTGGCGGGAACCAACGGCAAGGGCAGCGTCTGCGCCTGCCTCGCCTCCATCCTCACCAAAGCCGGGTATAAAACCGGTCTGTATACCTCCCCCTATGTGGTGACCTGGAACGAGCGGGTACAGGTCTGCGGGGAGTATATCTCCGAGGAGGATCTTGAGGAAGCCGTCGGGGTCATCGCTCCCATTGCGGAGGCTATGGAGGACGCCCCCACCCAGTTTGAGGTGGAGACCGCCCTGGCCATCTGGTATTTTGCCCATGTGCGCTGCGACATCGCCGTGCTGGAGGTGGGCATGGGGGGCGAATGGGACGCCACCAACGTCATCCCCGCCCCGGAGGCCGCGGTCATCTGCGCCATCGGCCTGGACCATACCGGGGTGCTGGGCAGTACGCCCGGTGAGATCGCCGCCGTGAAGGCGGGGATCATCAAGCCCGGCAGCGCCGTGGCCAGCTATGGCAGCGGAGACGAGGCAGAGGCGGTGATCGAAGCCCGCTGCGCCGAAAAGGGCTGTCCCCTGGTCCGACCCGATCTGTCCCGGCTGGGAAACCTTCGTCCGGGACTGGAGGGCTGCCGTTTCAACTACGGCGCATATCAGGATCTCTTCGTTCCCCTGGCGGGGACCTACCAGCCCAGGAACGCGGCCTTGGCCATCACCGCGGCGGAGCTGCTGCGGACCAGGGGCTGGAACATCGCGGAGGAGCATATCCGGGAAGGCCTTGCCTCCGTCCGCTGGCCCGGGCGCTTCGAGGTGCTCCGCCGGGAGCCCATCTTCATTCTGGACGGCTCCCACAATCCCCATGGCATGGCCGCCACGGCGGAGAGCCTCCGCACCTATTTCCGGGGAGAGAAGCTCTGGTTCGTTATAGGCGTCATGGCGGATAAGGACGTGGCGGGTATCGCCCGCCTCCTGGCCCCCATGGCCGCAGGCTTCGCCGCGGTGGAGCCACCCAATCCCCGGGCCATGAAGCCCATATCCCTGGCGGACCTGCTCAGGCGGGAGACCGGGGCCGAGGCCATTCCCTTCACCACCATCGAAGCGGGGGTGAACTGGGTCCTGACCCGGGCCGCCCATACCGGCCGCGCCGCCGCGGCTCTGGGCTCCCTGTATTTTTCCGGCCAGGTGCGGGCGGCGGTGGAGAAATGGGGAAAAGCAGAAATCACCCCCTGATCATCCCCGGAGCGAGTCGGCAGAGGAAGCGGCAGCGCTTCCTCTGTTTTTTCCGGGCTTGACATTTCCAATAATATCTAGTAGTATAAATGTAATCAGGTTTTAATCTGGCAATCGTCTCCCTTTTTCCGTCACGGCGTTACGTGAGACGCGCCGTTCCGCCTGCCCCTGTGAGGATGTCTTAAAAGGAGAGCGCCATGGCGATCTGTAAGGTCTGCGGAACCCGATTTGCGGACGGGAAAAGATTCTGTCCCAGCTGCGGCGAACCCGTTGGGGGAGCAAAACCGCCGGAGCTGAGTAAACCCATGACCGTATGCAAGGTCTGCGGAACAAGGTATAACAGCGGCAAGCGGTTCTGCCCCCAGTGCGGCGCAGCCAGCGGGACCACTCCCGCGCCAGGAGAAAAGCCGCCTGCAAGCAATGCCTATACGGAAGCCGCCGTGATGCCCATGAAATGGCACCATGTCCTTCTGGTGCTGCTGATCTTGGGTGGGGTGGTGAATGTCATCGGCGGCATCCTGCGCATCTCCGGCCAGGAGTACCTGATCCGGGACCTGGACCCCAATATGGTCTATCGGCAGTTCCCCCGGATGAAGGTGCTGGATATCCTGGGTGGCATCATGAGCGTCGGCTTTGGGGGCTTCCAGTTCGTGGTCTACCGGCGGCTGAGCAAGTTCCGGGAGAACGCGCCCAATCTGCTGACGGTGTTTTACGGCGTGTACATTGTCCTGAGTCTCCTGTTCTATGCTGCTGCCTCCGCCTCCCTGGGGGTGAGCACCTTCCGCTACGCCCTGCTTAACCTCGTCTGCTCGCTTATTCTGCTCTTTGTGAACCGGAGCTACTACTCCAAGCGGGAAGCGCTGTTCGTGAACTGAAAAATACTCTTGACAATCCCTCACTCCCCTGCTATAGTAACAGAGTTAAAAGGAAGCAGACGGCTTTGCCGTCTCACCCGGCCAGAAGCTGCGCCGCGGTCAACACGGAGTTTTTCCCCTTCGGGGGATCTGTGTGTGCGCGGGCCGGTTGGCCCGCGCACACCGATTTTGAGGTGTTTTATCAAAAGCAACCCG
>JBGUZS010000173.1:0-8690 GCA_045223835.1 Oscillospiraceae bacterium
CCAAAATACTGCTATCGCCGCAAGTGTCGAAGTGTACGACCGAGGCGCGCAGCGGCGATGTCATCCTTCTCAACTCGGAGCCCAGCGGAGCGGGTCCGAGTTGAAGCGTGTCGACTCTGTCGACACGCTCAGGGAGCCGATGCTTCGGCTCCCTGGTCTTTCGTTTTTTACAGCTGTGACCGGATGATCTTGCCGCTGGTGGTCTTGGGCAGGGCGTCCCGGAACACCACCAGGCGGGGGTACTTGTAGGGGGCGGTGCGGCTCTTCACGTACTCCTGGATCTCCTTTTTCAGCTGCTCCGAGGGTTGGGTCCCCTTGGTGAGGACGATGCTGGCCTTGACGATCTGGCCCCGGATCTCGTCCGGCGCGGGAGAAACGCCGCATTCCAGCACATAGGGCAGCTCCATGATGACGCTTTCGAGCTCGAAGGGGCCGATGCGGTAGCCGGAGGACTTGATCAGGTCGTCCGCCCGGCCCACATACCAGAAGTACCCGTCCTCGTCCCGCCAGGCCACGTCCCCGGTATGGTAGAAGCCGTCGTGCCAGCTGGCCTCCGTCTCCTCCTTGTTCTCATAATAGCCCCGGAACAGGCCGCAGGGGGCGCCCTCCCGGGTGTCCACCACGATCTCCGCGGATTCGCCCGTGCCGGCGAAGGTCCCGTCGTGCTTCATGAGCTGGACCCGGAAGCCGGGGTTGGGCTTGCCCATGGAGCCGATCTTGGGGCTCATGCCCACAAAGTTGCCCACCAGGATGCTGGTCTCCGTCTGGCCGAAGCCCTCCATGATGGAGAGGCCCGTGGCCTCCCGGAAGCGGTTGAAGACCTCCGGGTTCATGGCCTCCCCCGCGGTGCTGGCATGGCGGATGGAGCTCAGGTCATAGCCGCTGAGATCGTCCCGGATGAGGAAGCGGTAGATGGTGGGCGGGGCGCAGAAGCTGGTGATGCCGTACTTGGCGAAGAGGGGCAGGATATCCTCCGCATGGAAGCGGTCGAAGTCATACACGAAGATGGCGGCCTCGCAGAGCCACTGGCCGAAGAGCTTGCCCCACATGGCCTTGGCCCAGCCCGTGTCGGAGATGGTGAGATGCAGCCCGTCCGGCTCCACGCAGTGCCAGTACCGGGCGGTGACGTAATGGCCCAGGGGATACTTGCAGCTGTGCACCGCCAGCTTGGGATAGCCCGTGGAGCCGGAGGTAAAGATCATCATCATGGGGTCGTCCCCGCAGATGGCGTCGTCCGGCCGGGGATAACGGCTGGAATACCGCTCGTATTCCTCGTCGAAGCTGTGCCACCCCGGACGGGAGCCGTTGCAGATGATCCGGGTGCGGATGCCGTCGTATTTCTCCATGGCCTGCTCCGCGCAGGCGCTGCTCTCCCCCTCCGCGGTGCAGATGATGGCGGAGATGCCGGCGGTCTCGAAGCGGTAGACGAAGTCCTTTTCCAGGAGCTGGTCCACGGCGGGGATGGCCACGGCCCCCAGCTTTTCCAGACCGATGGCGACCACCCAGAACTGCCAGGTGCGCCGGAGCAACAGCATCACCCGGTCCCCCTTCTTGATGCCCAGGGTGCGGAAATAGTTGGCCGCCCGGGCGGACTTCTTCCGCATATCCTCGAAGGTGAAGCGCCGCTCGGTCTTGTTCCGGTCCAGATGGAGCATGGCCAGCTTATCCGGCTCCCGGGCGGCGATGGCGTCCACCACGTCGAAGGCGAAGTTGAACCGATCCGTATTGGTGAAGGAGATGCTCTTCAGCACCCCGGCGGGGCTCTCCACCGGATGGATGAAGTCCTCCCAGATCCGGTGCTCCCCCTCCTCCCCGGCGGAGGTGAAGGCCGCCGTGGCCGCGGGCTTCGCGGCGGGGGTCTCCTCGGGGGTGAGGACGATGGCGTAGAAATCGCAGTCCTGCCCGTCCACGGCGATCATGCCGTGGGGGGTGGAGGAATCGTAATAGATGGTGTCCCCGGGAAGCAGGATCTCCGCGTGCTCCCCCACCTGCACCTTCAGGCTTCCGCTGATGACGATATCGCACTCCTGCCCCTCATGGGTGGTGAGCTCGATGGGCTTCAGCTGGGCCTCCTCGGAATAGACGCTGTGGACGAAAAGGGGCTCCGCGATCCGGTTCCGGAACCGGTAGGCCATATTATAGTAGACCATGCCGTGGGCCTGCTCCACCCGCTGCCCCTCCCCGCTGCGGGTGAGGGTATAGCTGCTCAGGTGGGGGGCGGCGCCCTCGATGAGCTCCGTCACGTCCACGTTGAAGGCCTGGGCGCAGGTATAGAGGAAGGCAAAGTTCAGATCCAGTTCCCCGGATTCGTAGCGCCGGTATTCCTCCTCGCTCACCCCCACCCGGGCGGCCATCTGGGCTTCGGTATAGCCCTCGATCTGCCGCAGTTCCTTGATCCGGTTGGCGATTTCCCGGATCTTCCCGGCCAGATTCGTGCTGCTCTGCTGCATGCTTTCTTTCCTCCTGTTTCTCGGGAACGGAAAACGCCGTCCCCGGTAATCCGGGGACGGCGTAACATTACACCGCGGTACCACCCTGGTTGCGCGCTCTCTGCGCGCCGCTTTAGGCTCTGCTAAGCCCTTGTGCTCTCACGCGGCCTCACGGGAGGCTCTACTTGCCCTTCGGCTTTCTGCTCTCCTGCTCCGGAGCGACCGGTCCATTGGGAAGCCGTACCGCCTGCTCGCACCGACCGCAGGCTCTCTGAGGCAGGTCATCCCGGACCCTCTCCATCTAAGCATTTACTCGGATGATGAAATTATCGTAGATTATACAAGATGGGATTTCGGATGTCAAGTCTTTTTGCGCGGAAACGGGGAAGGGGCGGCGAGGCCCTGCTCCCCGGGCCGATGCGGTCAGCTCAGCTCTTTCCAGAAGTCCGCATGACTTTCCTTCCTTACAGGAGCTTATGCTGGATCTTCCCGCTGTGGGACTTGGGCAGCTCATCCCGGAACACCACCAGCCGGGGATACTTGTAGGGAGCGGTGCGGCTCTTTACGTATTCCTGGATCTCCTTCTTCAGCTCCTCCGTGGGCTGGGTCCCCTTGGTGAGGACCACGCTGGCCTTGACGATCTGGCCCCGGACCTCGTCCGGCTCAGGGGAGACGCCGCATTCCAGCACATAGGGCAGCTCCATGATGACGCTCTCGATCTCGAAGGGGCCGATGCGGTAGCCGGAGGACTTGATCAGGTCATCCGCCCGACCTACGTACCAGAAATACCCGTCCTCATCCTGCCAGGCCAGATCGCCGGTATGGTAGTACCCGTCGTGCCAGGTGTGGGCCGTGGCCTCCTCTTCCCCGTAGTAGCCCAGGAAAAGGCCGCAGGGAGCGCCCTCCCGGGTATCGATGCAGATCTCCCCCGGCTCGCCCATGGGGGTGGGGGTCCCGTCGGAATTCAGCAGCTCCACCTTGTAGGCGGGGTTGGGTCTGCCCATGCTGCCGGGCTTGGGCGTCATGCCCGCGAAGGTACCTACGGTGAGGGTGGTCTCCGTCTGGCCGAAGGCCTCCATGATGGAGAGGCCCGTGGCCTCCTTGAAGCGGTTGAAGACCTCCGGGTTCATGGCCTCCCCCGCGGTGTTGGCGTTCCGCAGGGAGCTCAGGTCGTACCGGCTCAGGTCCTCCCGGATGAGGAAGCGGTAGATGGTGGGCGGCGCGCAGAAGGTGGTGATGCCGTACTTGGCAAAGAGGGGAAGGATCTCCTCCGCATGGAAGCGGTCGAAATCATAGACGAAGGTAGCGGCGCCGCACATCCACTGGCCGTAAAGCTTGCCCCAGAGGGCCTTGCCCCAGCCGGTATCGGAGATGGTGAGATGGATGCCCTCCGGCTCCACCCGGTGCCAGCACCGGGCGGTGATGTAGTGGCCCAGGGGATAGGTATAAGCATGGATGGCCGCCTTGGGGTAGCCGGAGGTGCCGGAGGTGAAGAGCATAAGCATGGGGTCCTTGCCGCAGGGGGTCTCCTCCGTGCGGGGGAAGCGGCTGGAGTACATCTCGTACTCCGCGTCGAAGTCCCGCCAGCCCTCCCGGGGGCCGCCGCAGAGGATCTTCAGCTGCACCGTGGGGCAGGAGGCCGCCGCCTTATCCACCTCCGGGGCGCTCTGCCCGTAGGCGGCGCATACCACGGCGCTGACCCCGGCGGTCTGGAAGCGGTACTCGTAATCCTTCTGCACCATCTGGTCCGTGGCAGGGATGGGGATGGCCCCCAGCTTATGCAGCCCCACGATGATGGGCCAGAACTCCCAGCGCCGCCGGAGCACCAGCATCACCCGGTCTCCCTTCCTGATGCCCAGGGCCCGGAAATAGTTGGCCGCCCGGGCGGACATCTTCTTCATCTGCTCGAAGGTGAAGCGCCGCTCCCGGCCCTCCCGGTCCAGATGGAGCATGGCCAGCCGGTTCGGCTCCTTGGCGGCGATGGCGTCCACCACGTCGAAGGCGAAGTTGAAATGCTCCGGATCCTTGAAGAGCACCTGCTTGGGCACGCCGTTTTCATCCGTCCGCACCTCCACGAAATCCGCCATATAGTTGGGGGCGGCGGGGGCGGCGGGCAGGGCGGCCTCCCGCACGGGGCGGGTGTTCACGATATGGCCGTGCTCCCACTGCACGGACTCCTCCTCCGCAAGGATAACGGCGCAGAAGACGCAGTCCTGCCCGTCCAGGGCGATCATCCCGTGGGGGGTGGAGGAATCGTAATAGATGCTGTCCCCCGGGAAGAGGACCTCCGCATGATCCCCCACCTGCACCCTAAGACTGCCCTCCAGCACCAGGTCGAACTCCTGGCCCCCATGGGTCACCAGGTGGATGGGCTTATCCTGCTCCTCCTCGGAATAGGCGTAGCGCACCCAGTAGGGGTCCGCGATCTTGTCCTTGAACCGGGAGGCCAGGCTGCGGATCTCGATGCCCGGCTCATGGGCGGTGAGCTCCCCCTTTCCCCGGCGGGTGACGGCATAGCGGCTCAGACGGGCGCTGCTGCCCTCCATGAGCTCCACGATCTCCACCCGGAAGATCTGGGCGCATTTATGAATAAAGGTAAAGGGCAGATCCGTCTCCCCCGCCTCGTACAGGCGGTAGGTCTCCTCATCCAGCTCGGTGAGCTCCGCCATGCGGGGAATGCTGTACCCCGCCTCGCTCCGCAAAGCCCGGATACGGCCGGCTACCTCGTACAACGCTCCGTTTTTGGTTTCAACTGCCATCTCGCACACCTCCAAATGAAATAAAAAAAGACCCGTCTCAAAGAAGCTTTGAGACGAGTTAATCCGTTAACCCGCGGTACCACTCAAATTGCGCGTAAACGCGCCGCTCACGGGACTCTGTCAAGCCCCTGGCCTTAACGCAGCCGTCACGGAGGGCCTTACCCGCTTGCGCGCTCAGGTCCCCGGCTCGGAAGTGATGGGTCTGATGGGAGGCGCCTTCGTCCGGCTCTCAGCCGCCGCCGGATCTCTGTGGCCCGGAGCATCCCGACCGTCTTCGTCACAGCCTTTTAGCGCATTAAAGCAGGTTTCCCTCCGTTTGTCAACGGTTTTTTGAAAAAAATTCAAATCGGGCCAGTCCCCATCCCCGGGAAAGGCAGAAAAAACGGAAATCCGCGAAACTCCCGCTTGACAGGGGCGGAGGGACACAGTATAATCACCATATTCCCCCGAATTCTCTATTCATTTAATGTGAAAGTGAGGCGCAGTTTTCCGTGGCGAAGCAAACGCTGCATTCCCTGCTGCTTACCCTGCTGGCCGGCTTTATTCCGGGCAGCCTGCTTCTGCATGAGGAAAACTGAATCGCCGGAGGAAAACGACCCAGCTTACAGGAAGGATAAGCGGCTCCGTTTTACCGACGGGGCCGCTGAGTTTATTTCTATGGATGCTTTTCTGCGGGATATGGCCGAGGGGCCCCGGAAGATCGCCGTAGCGGGCCATTTCGGCACGGGGAAGACGGAATTCGCCGTCTCCCTGGCCTTCGCCCTGGCGGCGGAGGGGATAAGGCCTCTGGCCCTGGTGGACCTGGATATCGAGAACCCCTATTTCCGCAGCCGGGAGCAGGGGGAAAACCTGGAGAGGGCCGGGGTGCGGGTGTACTCCGACGCCTACGGGGGCAAGAGCGCCACGGAGCTCCAGACCATTGACCCCGCCATCCGGGCTCCCCTGGAGGACGAGGGCTGCCGGGTGATCTGCGACCTGGGGGGCGACCCGGAGGGCGCCAGGCTCCTGAACCAGTATACCCGGTATTTCCGGTCGGACGCCCGGCTTCTCTTCGTGGTGAACAAGAACCGCCCGGGGACGGACACGGTGGAAAAGGCCCTGGGGCAGCTCCGGAGCATCGAGGCCGTCACGGGGCTGAGGATCACGGGCCTCGTCTCCAACACCCACCTGCTGCGCCTGACGAGGCGGGAGGATGTGCTGGAGGGCTGGGCTTTTGCCCAGGCCCTGGGGAAGGAGGCGGCGCTGCCCGTCCTGTGCGCCTGCTGTCCCCGGGAGCTGCTGGGGTCGCTGGCAGATACGGGCCTCCCCCTCTTCCCCTTGGGGCTGTATATGCGCCCCACCTACCTGGACCGGCAGCTATAAGGAAAAACCCATCCGATGGATGATTGGATTTTTGGAGGTGCCTATGGCAAAGCGTTACCATGTCCTGTTCAACAAGGACAAATGCAAGGGCTGCGAGCTGTGCGTCAGCTTCTGCCCCAAGAAGATCCTGGCCATGGACGAGGGCGTGAACAATAAGGGTTACCACCCCGCCGGGATCACGGATGAGTCCGCCTGCGTGGGCTGCAGGAGCTGCGCCGCCATGTGTCCGGACTGCTGCATTTCCATTTACGAGCTGGAAGAAGGTGAAACCGCATGAGCCGTATTCTGATGAAGGGGAACGAGGCCTTTGCCGAGGCGGCCATCCGGGCGGGCGTCCGCTGCTACTTCGGCTATCCCATCACCCCCCAGAACGAGATCCCCGAATATATGAGCCACGCCCTGCCGGAGGCGGGCGGCGCCTTCATCCAGGCGGAGAGCGAGCTTGCCGCCGTCAGCATGGCCTTCGGCGCCTCCGCCAGCGGCGGACGGGTATTCATCTCCACCAGCTCCCCCGGCCTTGCCCTGATGCAGGAGGGCCTGGGCTTCCTCTGCTCCGCGGAGACTCCCCTGGTGGCCCTGAACGTCTCCCGGGGCGGCCCCGGCGTGGGCGGCATCCAGCCCGGCCAGGCGGATTATATCCAGGCCACCCGGGGCGGGTATAACGGGGACGCCAAGCTCCTGGTCTTCGCCCCCGCGGGGATCCAGGAATGCGTGGATCTGCTGTACAGGGCCTTCGATATCGCCGAGGAATACCGGAACCCGGTGCTGATCCTGGCGGACGGCATGATGGGCCAGATGATGGAGCCCGTGGAGCTGCCGGAGCCCAAGGGCATCACCCCGGAGGACAGGCTGAACGAGACCCGGCCCTGGGCCATCACGGGCACGGACGCCCACCCCGGACGGAACGTGGTCTTCTCCCTGCGGATGCAGCCGGATGAGCTGGAGGCCCATGTGGAGAAGCTCTTCGAGAAGTACCGCCGGGCGGAGCAGGAGCTGGTGAAATGGCAGGAATACGACCTGGAGGATGCGGAGGTAGTCTTCGTGGCCTTCGGCACCGTTTCCCGCCTCTGCCTGGAGGCCATGGAGCTGCTGGGAGAGCAGGGGATCAAGGCGGGCCTCATCCGGCCCATCAGCCTCTGGCCCTATCCCTACCAGGCCTTCGATCAGCTGGGAAGCAAAACGAAGCTGGTGGTGAGCGCGGAGCTCAGCATGGGCCAGATGCTCGAGGACGTGAAGCTGGGGGTCCGGGGCCGCTGGCCCGTGGCCCTGGTGCACCGCACCGGCGGCATCGTCCCCGGCTCCCGGGAGATCGCGGAAAAGACAAAGCAACTGTTGGAGGGTCTGAAATGAAAGCTGTATTTACGCCCACCAAGGGCATGACCCCCGTGGACACCAGCTACTGCCCCGGCTGCACCCACGGCATCGCGCACCGGATCATTATGGAAGTGCTGGATGAGATGGACCTGCTGGGGAAGACCATCGGCGTCGCCCCCATCGGCTGCGCCATCAACGCCCACCATTTCATGAATATCGATATGTGCGAGTCCATGCATGGCCGCGCCCCCGCCGTAGCCTCCGGCATCCGCCGGGTGAACCCCAGCAAGGTGGTCTTCACCTACCAGGGGGACGGGGACCTGGCGGCCATCGGCATCGCGGAGATCACCCATGCCGCCCTCCGGGGGGAGAAGTTCACCACCTTCTTCATCAATAACGGCATCTACGGCATGACCGGCGGCCAGATGGCCCCCACCTCCCTGCCCGGCCAGGTCACCCAGACCTCTCCCTACGGCCGCGATGTGAAGACCGTGGGCTATCCCGTGAAGGTGTGCGAGATGCTCAAGGAGCTGGACGGCGCCACCTACCTCGAGCGGGTGGCGGTCAACAACGTGAAGAACGTGAAGGCCGCGAAGAAGGCCATCAAAAAGGCGTTCGAGAATCAGGTGAAGGGCCTCGGCTTCTCGCTGATCGAGGTCATCTCCACCTGCCCCACCAACTGGGGCATGACGCCGGAAAAGGCGCTGAAGTGGGCCGAGGACAACATGATCCCCTACTACCCGCTGGGCGTCTACAAGGACATCACCGCAGAAAAGGAGGCGGCTCAGGCATGACCACCAACAGAATTCTCATCGCGGGCTTCGGC
>JBGUZS010000174.1:0-12131 GCA_045223835.1 Oscillospiraceae bacterium
GCGATATAGCGGTTGAGGAGGGCGGCGTCCGCGTTCGTCACGCTGCCGTCCCGGTTAATGTCCGCCGCGTTCGGATTGATGCTGACGCTCCAGCCCGCGATATAGCGCTTGAGCAGGGCGGCGTCCGCATTCGTCACGCTGCCGTCCCCGTTCACATCCCCCACGAGGATCATGGCGGAGGCGGAAAGCGCATCGATGTCGACGGTGATCATATAGCATTCCCGGTTGCTGACCACCTCGGTGTCCGGCGCGCTGATGAGGGCCGTGCTCCCGTTGAGGGTGAAGGAGTCAAACTGGCTGTAGCCCGTCGTTCCCACGCCGGGGAAGACATAGCCTGCCGATGAGTACAGCACGATCACGGCATAGTAGCTCCGGCCCTCCTCGAATTGGAAGGGCGGACGGATGTATTGCCATGTCTCGGCGTCATGCCAGGAGATACGGTTCACCGAGTAGGGCGCGCCCCCCGGCACGGTGAGGTCGTAGCCGGAGATCGCCGTCTGGCCCGCGACGGGCGCGACAAAGCCGGATACGGCCACGCTGCGGATCGTGCCATAGGGCAGGACGGAAACATACTTAAACGGAGAACCGTAGCCGAGGGCGTCCGTGCCGTTCCACTCCGTCGCGCCCGTGGCCGTGGCAGAGGTGTTTACCATAACGGTGGCGGTCGAGAGCGCGGAGAGGTCGGGCTCCCGATCGAAGCCCCGGGTGTTGCCGATGGCCGTGACCTCGCCGCCGGTGATGACGACGGGATAGACCTCCGTGGAAACGCCTTCACTGGAGCCTGCCCCGGCGACGCCGCCGATGCCCGTCACCGTACCGCCGTTGATCGTCACGCCGGAAGCCCCGAAAATGCCGAGGCTGTAATATCCATCACTGCCCGAAGCGGTTACGGTGCCGCTGTCTATGGTCAGCTTTCCCCCCGTATAGATTCCGTAGCTGTTCCGTTCGCTGCTTTTCCCGCCGGTGGCGGTGAGGCTGCCTGTGCCGGTGATGGTGAGATTGAAGCCGGTCCCGCCGATGGCGTTGCTGTGGCCGCTCGTATCCGAGGACGAAACGGTGTTTTCGCCCACCAGCTTCAGCGTCAGGGGGGTCGCGTGGAAGATACCGGCGGAGTTGTTGGGATATCCCGGCTCCGCCGCGCCGGTGATATGGGCGTCCGTCAGGGTGAGCGTGGATTCGGTGTGGTCGAAGACCACGCTGCCGCCGTCGCCCAGCACGTCGATCTGGTTGCGGTAGGTAACGCGCCTGCCCTGCACCCACACGTCATAGTAGGTGGCCGGTTCGATATATACATACTTGAAGCTGCTGCCGTTGCCGCCCAGCGGGTCCGTACCGTTCCACGGCCTTCTGCCGGAGGACGAGGCGGCGGTATTCACCAGCACATCGGCGTTCGGATAGCTGGAGAGATCGGGATTTTTCACAAAGGCTCTCCTGCCGCCCGAGGCCGTGACGGTTCCGCCCTTGATGACTATGCTGCCGTACGCATGGGCGCCGTAGCTTGAGTCGTTGACGTCGCCGCCCATATAAACGGCGCCGCCGTTTATCACCATGTCTCCGTTGGTGTAAATGCCGGTGCTGATGTTGTCGGCGCCCGCCTCCCTTCCGCTGGCGGTGATCTGTCCGCCGTTGACGGTAAAATCGCCGTATGCGCGGATGCCGGAGCTGTAGCCGCTCCCGCCGGTTCCGCTTATGGCCGTCAGCTTGCCGGAGCCGGAAACGGTGAGCTTCCCCGCGCAAAAGATTCCCACGCTGCGGCGCGAGGCGTTTCCGGATATCACGGTGTTTTCCCCGATAAGCGCCAGCTCAATCGGCTCCCACGCCTCAATCCCGTATTCATCCTGCGTGTAGCTGCCGTGCCCCGCCGCGCCGGCAATGGCGGCGTTGTTCAGCGTAAGCTTTGCCGTGGCGTCTCCGGCGGCCGGGGTGTAGGAAACGGCGCCGTTGCCCAACACGTCGTCCATGTTGTCGCTCGTGACCCGCCTGCCCTGTACCCAGACGTCATAACGTGCAGTGGTGACGAGGTTTACATCCATATCGACAGTCAGCCTGTGAGTGAGGGAAGAGGGTTTATAGGTATAGCTGTAGTAGGTGTATAAACCACCATCGCTGAGAAGCTCTTCTCTCGTTCCGTACAGCAGCGTGTCGCGCAGCAGCGGCGTTTGGCTCAAATCCAGCGAGGTCAGTAAATTCCCGTGCGAATAGAGGGTGTAGAGATTCGGATTGCAGCTGATATCCAAAGATGTCAGTCGGTTGTCATTGCACGATAAACTTGCGAGGTTCGGGTTATTTCGCACATTCAGAGAAGTCAGATTGTTGTAATCACACCACAGGAACCATAGCTTCGCGCACGTTGACACGTTCAGGAAAGCCAGGTCATTGAAAAGACAATAGAGCACCCTCATTTCCGTATTGTTGTACAAATTGAGCGAAGTCAGCTGATTCCTGTTGCAGTTTAATTCTCTAATCGCAGTAAAGAATTCAATACCACCGAGGGATGCGATGCCCATGTCGGAGCAGTCCATCGTCGTGGCGGCGGCGATCTCCGCCTGGCTTAAGACGCCGTCGCCGTTGACGTCATAGCCCTCTCTGACGAAAGTGCGGAAGGCGGCGTCAGGAAAATTCGCCGCGTTGATCATCACGTCCCCTTCCGCGGCCTGCGCCCCAGCAGGCAGCAGGCACAGGATCAGGACCAGGCTCAGAATACCGGCCAAAACCCGCTTTTTCATGAATAATTCCCTTCTTTCCCAACAGTATGAATGGACAGAATAAGCCTATTGTGGATTTTACTGCGCACCCACAAATCGACCAATAACGGAATCGGGTCCGGAATCCGCCGTTCCCCCGCTTTTTTGCATGCGCTGAAGCAAAAGCGGCGCGCCCGGAGTCCTTCCCCGGCGCGCCGCAGCCTTTCCGATCAGCTTATCCGAAAAACAGGGCAAACGAACAACCGCCGCATGAACATGCCTGCCAACGCCGCAGCGACCTTCCTTTTTCTGAAACACGGGTTAGTGAGCGGTTATTAACCCTTCATTACAATAAAACGAGAAATTATTCGGCCGACACACCCGGTGATGAGATCTGAAGGAGGATTCCCATGCAGCTGAAGCGCGATACGGAATATGCTCTTCGTATTCAGTTTTGTTTTGAGAGCGGGAACGCGCAGGAAGAAGCGCCATCCCAGAGCCTTACCATCAACGAGCTCTGCGTCGGGACAGGCATTCCGCGGATCGGCTTGGTCCGCATCTGCGCCAGGCTTGAGGAGGCCGGTTTCATCAGGAGCGAAACCGGAGAGACCGGTGAGGTCTGCTATCGCCATACCGACAGCCTGAAAAACGCATCTCTGCTGGATATCATCATGGTGACGGAGCCGGGAAGCCAGCTATTTGGCGTCTTTGACAGAAACAGTCCTTTTTATAAGGCGGCAGAGCACCAATTGCAGGCCTATCAGGACAGCTTTGAGCAGTTCCTTTCCCAGCTGACGATGGGCAGCATCCTTCCCCCAAAGGAGGAATAGCCTTGCTGCAGCGCATTTTCGGCAGGAGCCTTTTGGCACGTATTCGGCGAAAAGGTGTTCGGCCAAGGATATCATTGCTTTCCCGCAGGTTTTGCGGTATGTTCTATCCAGAGCTCATGGACAGGGAGGGCTGCGCTCATGCTCAACATGAATAACCCAAAGAACGAGATGTCGGCGGAGGCAATCACCCTCGCTCTGTTTGAGACCTATGAGAGCATCTATGATATCGATGTGGAAACTTCCGCTTATCAATGCTATCATGAGAGCGACAGCTACAGCGAGCTGGAGATAGCCGAAAGCGGGGCAGATTTCTTCGCGGCGCTCTCCGCCAATGTCCCGAAGGTGGTCCATCCGGAGGACGTGGCGTATGTCCTGCGGATGCTGGAGCGGGAACGGCTTCTCTCCGCCCTGGAAAAGGAAAAATACTATTCCTTCGTCTATCGCCTGATGATCGGAGGAAAGGCGGCCTACCATAAGATCCGCATCACCATGGGGGACATATGCGGCAGGCCGCATTTTCTCCTGGGCATACGGGATGTGGATGAGACGGTGCGGCAGGAGCAGGCGCATACGGAGGCGCTGGCCTTCCTGCAGCAGAAGGAAAAGAACCATCTGGAAGCGATCCTGGCCAGCGCAGCGGGCTATCTGGAGGTCAATCTGACCCGGGATACGGTGCTGGAGCAGTCGCCCAATCTGCCCTCGGGACAGAAGGGCTCCGGGGTCCAGATCCCCCAGACAAAGGCCTTTTCCTCCTATAGCCTGCTGAATCAATGGCTGTGTACGCACCAGATCGTGGAAAGGGCCGACCGCTATGCCCGAATCAGCAGCCGGGAATACCTCCTGGCCTGCTTTGCGCGGGGAGAAAGGCGAGCCTCGGTATTCTTCTCCGCCCGGCGGCAGAACGGGGACGCCCAGCCCTGCAGGGAGGTCTTCTACCTTTACCGGGATGACGCCACCGGCGACGTGATGTCCTTCTGCGTGATCTACGATCTGACGGAGCAGCAGAGAAGGGATAAGGAGCTCTCGGACCTGGAGCATGCGCTGCAGATGAGCCGCATCCGCAATTTTACCAGTCAGATGCAGCCCCATTTCCTGTATAACGCCCTGGGATCCATTCAGGAGATCATCCTGGATGATCCGGAGTATGCCTCTGAGCTGGTGGGGGACTTTACGGTCCATCTGCGAAGCTGTATCCGGGCCATGTCCGAGGATGCGCCCCTCCCCTTTGAGCAGGAGCTCTCCAACATCAGGGCCTATGTCAATATTGAGAAGATGCGGTTCGGGAAAAAGCTGAAGGTCGTGTATGACGTGCCCGTGACCGCCTTCAGGATTCTCCCCCTGAGCATCCAGCCCCTGGTGGAGAATTCCATCCGCCATGGGATCTACCAGCGGGGCCCTGCAGGCGGAACGGTAACGATCCGCAGCCGGGAGCTGCCCGATGAATGGCTGGTGGAGGTGGAGGATGACGGCGTCGGATTTGATCCGGCGCGGCTCGCCCAGGGCGCTGCGGCCGGGACAAAGGATTCCACGGGTCTCAACAACCTGATTTTTCGATTGGAAGCGGTGATGCATGCGCAGGTCCATATTCACAGTGTTCCGGGCCGGGGTACAACGGTGTCGGTCTCCATTCCGAAAGGAGGGACTTCATGAGAACGATCGTGGTCGATGATGAGCGTCTGCTGCTCAAGCGCTTCCTTCGTCTCTGCGAGGGCATTCCGGACCTTCATGTGGTGGGGCAGTTCGAATCCGCCGCGGAGGCGTTGGAATATGTCAAGGCAAATCCGGTGGAACTTGCTTTCCTGGATATCGAGATACCCATCACGGACGGCATCGAGCTGGCAAAACAGCTGCGGGATATCCGCCCGGATATCCTGATCGTTTTCGTCACGGCATACGATAAGTATATCTGGGATTCCAATCAGATCGGCGGGGACTACTACGTCATCAAGCCCTATACCCGCGAGACGCTGGAGATGGTGATGGACCGCATCCGGCTCATCTCCCACCGGCAGAGAAAGCAGCTGTATATCCAGACCTTCGGCCGCTTCGTCGTCTTCCGGGATGGGAAGATCGTGCCGCTCACCGGAAAGGCGAAGGAGATCCTCGCCCTGATCGTGACCCAGAGGGGGCGGGAGATCAGCAATGAGGAGATCTACAATATCATCTGGGAGGGCCGGTTTTACAGCAACGCGAATATGAGCGTCTTCCATAATGCCCTCCGGCGGCTGAGAAACTCCCTGAAGAAGAACCAGGTGGAGGAGCTCCTGATCTCCTCCCCCCGCGGGCAGATGGTGGATACCTCCATGTTTGACTGCGATTACTACGCCTGGCAGGATAAGAACGTGGAGCAGCGGGATCAGTTCCGGGGGGAGTTCCTCTCCGAGTATTCCTGGGGAGAATATATTCTGGCCAATATTTTGAACGAGGACGTATGATCAGCTTAGAGGAATACGAAGGAATCATCGAGGAATTGCTGGATGAGCTGCCGGCGGAGTTTTTCCGGGAGCTCTCCGGCGGCGTGATCGTCTCCGAGGCCGAGGTGATCCCGGATTATGCCCGGGGAGACGATCTCTATACCATGGGGCAGTATCAGGTCACCTTCGGCATGAGGCAGATCGTGATGTACAAGGGCTCCTTTGACCGGGGCTATCCCTATGCGGATCCGGCGGAGGCCCGAAGACTCCTGCGGGGCATTCTGCGCCATGAGTTCAGGCACCATCTGGAATCCATAGGCAGGATCCATAATTCCTCCTCCCTGGAGGCGGAGGACGAGCGGAACAAGCAGGCTTATCTGTTTTTCCATGGGGAATAGGCCCGCGCCGCGGCCGCAGGCGGAAGCCTGCGGCTTTTTGTTTTTCCCCCGCTTCTCCCCGCTGGAAAGGGCGGCGGGAATATGGTAGAATCACGGGGATAAGATCATCTGCAAGGAAAGGGACGAAAGCGCATGAAGCTGCACATCATCCGGCACGGAGATCCGGACTATGCCCGGGATACCCTCACGGAGCGGGGCTGGCGGGAGGCGGAGCTCCTGGCGGAGCGGGTATCGAAGACGGGGATTTGCGCCTTCTATGTTTCCCCCCTCGGCCGGGCCAGGGATACCGCCTCCCTGACTCTTCGCCGCCTGGGGGTGCAGGGAGAGACCCTGGAGTGGCTCCGGGAGTTCGCCCCCCTCCGCTTCGATCCGGATAAGGGCAGGGAGTCCGTGGTCTGGGACTGGCTCCCGGCCCGCTGGACCCGAGAGAAGGCCTATTACGACAGGGAGGCCTGGCAGCATACCCCGGTCATGGAGCAGGCAGGCGTCCCGGCGGAGAACGCCATGGTGTGCGAAGGGCTGGACGCCCTCCTGGCCCGGCACGGGTATACCCGGGAGGGGGAGCTTTACCGGGCGGACCGGCCCAACCGGGACAGCATCGCCCTCTTCTGCCATTTCGGCGTGGAGTGCGTGATGCTGGGCCACCTGCTGGGTGTTTCCCCCATGACCCTATGGCATGGGACCTGCGCCCTCACCACCTCCGTCACCACTTTGGTGACGGAGGAGCGGAGACCGGGGACAGCCTATTTCCGCATGTATGCCTTCGGCGACGTATCCCACCTCACCGCCGCCGGGGCGGAGCCCAGCTTCTCCGCCCGCTTCTGCGAAACCTGGGACTGCGCCGAGGAACGGCACGACTGAATAATCAAATCGGACCCGCTGCGCTGGGCTCCGATTTGAGAAGGCTGCGCTCCGCTCCTCGCACTCGCTGCGCTTGCACAGTACGCTCCGCGAGCGGTATTTTGCGGCAGAAATGAATTCCGCCGAAAATGGATTTCATTTCATTCGCGCCTACGGGCGCGAACTCTGCGAGGCTTTCTCTGCATTCTGAACCGGGAGCGGCCGCTCCCGGTTTTTTCCCCTTTCGCTGTTACTTTTTGCCCTTCTCGTGCAACTTAATAGGCAGAGGGAAGTGACGGACTTGTTCGCGGAGACGGATAGGGAGAATCGGCAGGGCAGAACAGGCCCGCTCCGGCTGGAAAAAGCGGAGCGGGAGTTCGTCCATGCCCTGTATCTGGACCACTATCCGGCGCTGCGGAGCTATGCCGCCGGGCTGGGCTTCCGGGGAGAGGCGGCGGAGGACCTGCTGCAGGAGACCTTCCTGGCGGCGATCCGGCGCATTTCGGCCCTGCAGGAGTGCGAAAACCCCCGGGCATACCTGATGCAGATCCTGCGGAACATGGTGGGCTACCAGCTCCGGAGCATGAAATACGCAGTGGGTCTGGCGGAAAAGCTTCGGGACAGGTGCCCGGAGGAACACCGGGATGAGCTGAGCCCGGAGCTGCTGTACCGGGGGCTGATCGGGGACGAGGAGCTCCGTCTGCTCCTGCGCTTCTATGTGGACGGGCTTTCCCAGAAGGAGCTGGCGGAGGAGCTGGGCATCGACCTGGGGGCCTGCAAAATGCGGCTCAAACGGGCCAGGGAGCGGCTGCGGGCCGCCCTGGAGCGGGAGAAGGAGAAGGGAGGGGAAGATCATGGCTGAATCGAAACGGGACCGGAAGGCGGAGCTGGAGGCGCTGACGGCGGAGGAGCTGGAACAGCGGCTCCGGGAGGCCTTCTTCTACCCGGATAAGATCGATGATACGGTCTTTTCGGAGCTGGAAGCGCTCCGGGAAGCCCTGGAGGAAAAGCGGCCGACGGAGGCCGGATATACGGCGGAGGAATCCTGGGCGCGTTTTCTGGAGGACCGGGCCGATGAGCTGGAGGGGATCCTCGGCCCGGAGACAAAGCCGCCCAAGGGGCGCCCGGCGGCGCAGCCCCGGGGAAGATGGATCCCCTCCCTGCTGCGGAAGGGGCTAATCGCGGCGGTGATCCTGGTCCTCCTGGCGGGGGCGGCCCTGGCGGCGGGACCGCGACTCTGGGTCTGGGTACGCAGCTGGAACGACGCCCCTGCGCAGGATACACCCGCGGGAGGGGCGGCGGCGGGACCGATCCGGTCGGCTCTGGAAGCGTTGGAGATCACGGAGCCGGTCTACCCAGGCTGGATGCCCTCGAATTACGTGCTCACCGAGGCGCACGTCAGCAAGGACCCCCTGTTCCTCTATGAGCTGTACACCCGGGAAGACCACTTCATCTCTATCTCCGTTGCTCCGATCTCCGCTGTGGAAACGGAGGGGCTACCCCGGAAGGGCCAGCCTCCGGAGGAGTATCAGGTCGGGGAGACCGTCCACTACCTCTTCTCCAACTCCGGTTCCATCACTGCGGTGTGGTATACGGAGCACTATTTCGTCTCCGTCAGCGGCAGCGTCACCATCCGGGCGATGAAGCGGATCATCGACTCGGTCTACGGAATATCTGAATGGAGATAAGGAGGAAACGCATGAAGCTGAAGACCTCTGTGCAAAGCCTGATCCGCAGTCCCCTGCGGACCCTCATCACCCTGCTGCTCCTGGGGGCGGCGGCCTTCCTGTTCCTGTACAATCTATCGGAATACAGCGTATCCGACCGGGAGTACCGGGAGGCCCGGGATAAATACGAGGGGGTCCTCACGGTGGAGGTGGGGTCCGTCTCGGCAAACGCCGATCCCGGGTGCTTCCGACTGGTCGACGGGACCGCCATGGAGAGCGGCGGCTCAGAAAACCAGGAGATCCTATACCGGACGAGCCTTCGGGAGAGCCTGGGGGAGGACCTGATCGGTAAGCTTGCGGCGCTGCCCCATATCTCCCGTGTGGAGCGGCGCTATCTCACCGCCGGGGTCTCCCCGCAATACTACCGGCTGGATACGGACAAGAGCTTCTACGACTATTCCGCCCGCTGCATCTTCACCGCCACAGTGAAGGAGCACTTTCAGGACTCCGTACACGACGCCGCAGTTTGGCCCTCCTACAAGGCCATCTGGAAGGGCGTCGAATCCATCGAATACCTGATTCTGGAGGACGCAGAGCTCCTGGCCGGGGATCCGTCCTGCCTCTGGGACATCATCCAGAAGAAGAACGCCGGAATACACGCGGTGTACGTCCAGGTCAACAAGGAGGAGCTGCGGGAGGACTACGCCTCTCCCGACGGCTTCACCATCCGCTTCGGGGGAAAGCGGAGAGACGTAGACGCTTCTATCAATCTCGTCTTCCCGGAGGACGCGGCCATCCCCCAGCCGGGACGCCGCTGTCTGCTCGTCCTGCGGGACAGGGAGGCGGACCTGCCGGTCTTCCCCGTGGAGACCTTCAAGGACCACGATGTATACAATGATCACTTCTACGACGGCTACGAGGTGGGAGATGACAGCCTGCTGGGCTGGTGGCCCTACTTCACGGATATCACGGACCTGCCGGAAAACTGGCTGGAGGGGGAGGAATTTTCCGACCTGCGGGAGCTCATCCGGGTGACCAACGACGACGTGCACACCTTCGACGTGGTGTACGGGGACGACATGGCCGCCCAGCGCCGGGTCTCCGAAAACCGCCTGATCTGCGAGGAGGGGCGGTTCATCACCCCGGCGGACGCGGGGCAGCCCGTGTGCGTCGTGAGCACGGACTTTCTGGAGATGAGCGGGCTCTCCGTCGGGGACAGCATTACCCTCAACCTGGGGAACTACCTCTCAGAGCAGTACGCCCCCCTGGGGGCGGTGGCCTGCACCCGGGAACGGCAGAACACGGAATACTCGGAGCAGACCTTCACCATCATCGGCTCCTGGCGGGACCTGAACGAGGGGAAGCACATCTACCAGGACCTGTTCTGGTGCTGGAGCAACAACGCCGTCTTCGTCCCTACCGCCTTCCTGCCGGACTGCCGGAACGCCGAGGGTCACGAATTCAAGCCCGGGGAAGTGAGCTTCATCGTGGGGAACGCTGAGGAGATCTCCGCCTTCGTGGAGGAATGCCTGCCCCAGGTGGAGGCCATGGGCCTGACCTACGAATTCAGCGACGGGGGCTGGCTCCAGATCGGAGAAGGACTGATGCAGTCCCGTCGGCTGGCCCTGGTGAAGCTGCTGATCTTCTCCGGCGCTGCCCTCTTCGCGCTGATCCTCACGGTCTGGCTCTTCATCGGACGGAAGAAGCGGGAATATGGGATCCTCCGGGCCCTGGGCATGCCCAAAGGGGAGGCGGGAAACCGCCTGTATATCCCCTTCCTCATTCTGGGGCTGGTTTCCGCGGTCCTGGGCCTGGCCGCCGCCCGCATCGTCACGGTGCGGCAGCTCATGGCGGAGGCCGCCCATGCCCCGGCCGCCTTCGGCCTCTTCCTCCTGGGGGGCCTGGGCTTCCTGGCGCTCCTGGCGCTCCTGGCCTTCGTCGGCCTGCTCCTGGTGCGGAAAAGGAGCATCCTGGAGCTGGTGCAGGAGAAGCAGAAATGAGCTGGTCCGGAAGATACCTTCGCCGCCTCCTGGGGCGGAATCCGGGGCGGAGCCTGCTGAGCCTGGCGCTGGCGGCCCTCCTGGCCTTCGCCTTCGGCCTGGTGACGGTGCTCCGGGGCATCTACGCCGAGCTGTACCGGCAGGTGGAGGTGAAGCCGATCCTCACCGGTCTCAGCTATACCCGGGCTCTGAAGGCGGAAGAATCCGGTTATGTCCGGGATCCCTATTATGAGTATGTCGCCCCGGGGACGCTGATCGAGCTGAACAGCGACACCCCAGTCACGGCTTTTTTTGTGAACCGCCTGGATGAGCTGGTGCGGGACCCGGTGGTCTGGGCCGAGGGCTGGGATGAGGAGAGCTTTTTCCAGACCCCGAAGGGGGTCTGCGTGATGAACGCGAAATTCGCCGAAGCGCTGGGCAAGGGGCCGGGGGATAAGGTGCGGATCAACGAGGGCAACTGGCTCGCCAATCTCAGCATGGGCGGCGACCCCTTCCTGCCCGGGGAGACCGTCCTGGAGCTGCGGGACCGCAGGCGGCCCTTCGCCGTCATCGCAGGCCTCATCCAGTCGGACCGGATGGACTACAGCGTCTATGTCCCCGTCACCACAAGAAGTCTGTCCTGCCTCTACGGATCCACAAGCTACCTGTGTCTGGATATTGCCCGGTACACCCTGAACGACTATCACCGAGCGGCGGAGTTCCGGGAATATGCCGGGGGCATCCTGGACGGTCAGCAGGGCAAAACCGGCTTTACCATGGATACCTCTTACGCGGACCGGATCTATGAGATGCACCGGCTCCTGGAAACCCTTTATCCCATCACCGTTGCCGCGGCTCTGCTCCTGGGGGCCGTCCTGCCGGGGCTCACGGTGCTCCATGCCTCCCGGGAGATCAGCGTCCTCCGGGCCCTGGGGGCGAAGGCGAGGAAATGCACGGGGATCTACACCCTGGCCCAGATACTGTGCGCCTTGGTTGGGCTGCTCCTGGGCTTCCTCCTGGTGATCCTGATCCGGAAGCCGGAGCTGGGGGCGGTATGGAAACCCTTCGGCGTCTACCTGGCCGCCCATCTGGCCGCCTGCGGCCTGGGCAGCGGGTTTTTCGCCTGGCTCTGCGCCCGGAAGCATGTGCTGGAACAGCTGCAGGCAAAGGAATAAAAGACGAAGAGTTTTTCTTGCCCAAAAGCCGCCTCGCCGGCGGGGCGTTCCTTTCCTCGCGATGGGGATTGCCTCCGGCGGCCCGGTTTCTCTTGCGCGAGAGAAACCGGGGAAAGAGCGCGGCAGGGGTGTTCCCCTGCACCC
>JBGUZS010000175.1:0-5291 GCA_045223835.1 Oscillospiraceae bacterium
CGGGTCGCCATGCTGCTGTAGCTCAGTCGGTAGAGCGCATCCTTGGTAAGGATGAGGTCACCAGTTCGAATCTGGTCAGCAGCTCCATTTTTTGCCCTGAAATCTTGATGATTTCAGGGTTTTTTCGTAGTCCCCGGTCTGCCGGGGAAAAGCGCAGAGCAGCGCCGGCGGGGCAGGAATCAGCCCGGCCGGCGCTGCTGTTTGTATGACGGTTTTCAGGGGATCAGGTCTCGTTCATCGGTCCAGCAGCCCGGGCCTCGCATGCCAGTCATTTCCGCGGAAACATCTCTTTGCTCATGACGTCGATATACTTGGAGGTGGCTTCATATACGCCGGGGAAGGTGCTCATGGGCAGACCCTGGGAGGCGCAGGGGATGTAGGCCTTGCCGAAGCGCCCGTATTTTTCGCAGGCTTCCCGCACCCGCTGCGCGACCACCTGCTCGTTCCAGTCGGGATAGTCGATGGTGGCGCTGTCGATGCCGCCCATGAAGGTGATCTTGTCGCCGTACTTGGGGATCAGTTCCTCAATATCGTTGGTGCGCATGACGCCCTGCCAGATATCGATGCCCATGTCGATCATGAACGGCACCAGAGTCTTGGCATAGGAGTCAGAATGGTGCATGATGATCTCGCAGCCATGGGTCTTGTAATACCCATAGAGCTTCTTGTAATGGGGCAGGAAGAACTCCTCAAACATATCCGGAGACAGGAAGGTGGAGATCTGGGAGCCCCAGTCGTCATGCTGGAAGAAGGCATCGGGCTTCAGGTACTTACAGGCGAGCTCCGCATAGGACAGCTCAAACTCGGTGATGTAGTCGATAAGCTCATGCATTTCATCCGGGTACTCGTAAAAGGAGATCATGCAGTTCTGCATGTTCATAAGATAGTGGCACTGCTCGAAGAGGCCAGGGGCGTAAAACAGGGTGGCAAAGGTCTCCTTCCGGTCCACCTTCTCCGCCATTTTGATGTAGGGCAGCCACTCCTCCTCGGAAAACTCCAGCCGCGGGGCCTTTACCTGGCTGCGCCAGTTTTCCATGTCCTTCAGCACCAGATGCTCCTCATCATGGATGGGGAAAGCGCCGGGGGTGCCGATGGGCCAGGACTTGGTCACGCCCCAGGCGTCCTTTTTGGGTTCTCCCCCATAGGTGGGCATGGGGCTCTGGGCGGTGACCGGGGTGGCATAGAGGATGGAGAAGGGCTCATACTGGTTGACGAAGCGATCCGGATTTCCCTTTTCGCCCTTCAGAGTTTCAATCAGGTTTTCCCGTTTGGTCAGCATTGTCTTCGTTCCTTTCCAATCAGATTTTTTCTGTTGATCGGGCGTCATGCCCGGTTGAACTTTTCCTTGCCCTGCTTGCAGCGGGGGCACTTCCAGTCCTCCGGCAGGTCTTCGAAGGGGACGCCGTCATGCTCGGCGGGATCATAGACATAGCCGCAGACGGAGCAGACATATTTGCCGCTGGCCTCCTTTTCGGAGAAATCGACCCGGGCCAAAACCGCGGGCACCGGATGATCCAGATCCATCACCCGCTTGGCCTCCAGATTCTCATAGCCCTGAGGCGTATGGGTCCCGCAGTAGACGGTAGGATGGCTGCGCACGAACTCCCGCACCCGATCCAGCGTTTCCCGGGCGGCAGCCGGATCGTCGAACACGATGGAGAGCTTGTTTTCATAGAGGGCCTCATCCACATAGGTGATATCCCCATGGAGCATATAGTAAAGGCCGCCCTCCTCGACAACGACGATGCTGTTGCCGTTCGTATGCCCCTTGGCCTTCAGGAAGATGATCCCGTCGGCGATCCGCTGGCTCTCCGGGAAGTTCTCATAGGCCCCGTCCGTAAAGCGCACAGGCACGAGATTCGGAATGCCCTTCAGCTCCTCCGCGCCCATTTCCTCCGCATTCACATAGATCTGCGCATTGGGGAAGGACCTCAGCTCCCCGGAATGGTCGCTGTGCTTGTGGGTCAGCAGGATCTTTGTCACCTGCTCCGGGCGATACCCCAGCGCGGCAAAGGCCTCCATATAGCTGCAGATATCCTTGCCGGTAAAGATGGGGCTGTTCTCATCCGGGGATTCCTCGGGCGTTCCGGCCGGGATGCCGGTGTCCACCAGGATGACCTCTTTCCCGGTATCGATCAGATAGTTCTGCAGGCTGCCGCGATAACGCACGGAGCTGTCGAATTTATCCGCCCCGTCCTCGCCGCCGAAAACGAATGGCTGGGAATAAAAGCCGTCCCTGCGGAATTTCACCGCTTTGATTTCCATGCGGGCTCCTCCTTGTCATTGTTCTTGTGCATTTCCCTTGTTCTTTGATACTGAGCGCAGGAAAGCAATGATCATCAGAATATAGCATATGGTTTTCGGCAGCATCAGCATACCGAGCATGGGTAAAGCTGATGCCCCTGCCGCAACCGGGATATAAAACAGAAAAGAGAGCAGGATATACAGCCACACCGGCGCAAATTCCCGGTCTTCCTTTCTCTTTCGGAAATACAGGCGGCAGACCGCTGCCCCAAGCAGGACAAAGGGGATGTTCCTGATGATTCCCCAGGTCATATCTCCGCTGTTCCCCGCCCATCCATTTTGCGGAAACAGGCACAGGATAACGCGTACCAGCAGAAGCAGCCACAGGAGGGCTGCTCCTGCCCGCTTCTTCTCCATCCGGTAATGTCCCAGCCAGATGAAATAGAGCAGGAGATAGAAAACCGTCATGGTGATGGATGTGATCAGTTTTCCGAAGCCCAGCGCGGCGGTAAAGTCGCCTTCCGCAAAGTAATTCAGCACACGGGGAACGAGATGAAAGGCGTCTCCGCAGCCCAGGACCAAAGCCGCGATCCCCATGAGCTTCTCCGTTTTATCCTTCGCTTTGGCCAGGATCCAGCATCCGCTGATGAGCGCAAACAGCAGATACAGGATATCAAAGAGGGATTCTCCGTATTTCATCTGTACCCCATCCGCCGGCCGCTCTTACAGCAGCGCCTTCACGCAAGCCTTGACTTCCTCCATGTCAACGGTGGGCTCAAACCGCGCGACCACCTTGCCCTCCCGGTCAACCAGGAACTTCGTGAAATTCCATTTGATATAGGCTTTGTCCCCAAAGGCCTTGTTGTTCATGTCCGAGAACTTCTTCAGCGCCGCGTACTTCAGACCTTTGCCAAAGCCTTCAAAGGGCTTTTCCGCAGCCAGAAACGCAAACAGCGGATCGGCCGTCTCGCCGTTGACGTCGATCTTGGCGAACTGCGGAAACTCTGTGCCGAATTTCACCGTGCAGAATTCGTGGATCTCCTCGTCGCTGCCCGGCGCCTGGTTGGCGAATTGATTGCAGGGAAAGTCGAGGATCTCCAGCCCCTGCTCCTTCATCTCTTTGTACATGGCTTCAAGCGGCTCGTAATGCGGCGTGAATCCGCAGCCGGTGGCTGTGTTGACGATGAGCAGGACCTTCCCCCGATACTGGGAGAGGCTGACTTCAGCGCCGTTTCTGTCCTTCACGGTAAAATCATAGATGGTTTTCATGCTTGTTTTCCTCCTTCTTATTCGATCACAGACCTGGCAAAGGCGGCCGCCGCCTCCAGATCCATGGCATTCGGTCTGCCCTTATGGAGTCCCTTAAATTCGCCCCGACAGTGGAACTCCCGCTCGTCCATCGGAATGCCGGCCTTATCCGCCTCAGCCTTGACCTTCTTCCAGGTGGAATTCAGCATGGCCGCAGAGCCGAAATTGACGATCCGCCCGACTTTGTCCTTATCCAGGGCGCGGATATAGTCCCTGACCTCCGGATCAATGCTGAAGGCATAATAGGAATTGCCCAAAAAGAGGATGTCCACCGGCTCATCCACAGGAGCGCTCAGGGGCAGCGCTTCCACGCCCAGTGCCTTCCCGATGGCCTCCGCCATGCGCTTTGTGTTTCCCGTTTTCGTATAGTATCTGACCGCAGCCTTCATTCCCTGCCTCCTGACTTAAAGCTGTTCCTTTCGCTCACCCGCCTGCTCCTTCATTCTGCGGATGGCCTCGTTGAGCCCGTTGGTAAAATGGACGTAGTAATCCTCTTCCCCCGCCACCGGGATCCAGAAGGACTCAAACACCGCATCCCCCGCCTGAGCGCGGATGGATTTCGTCTCGCCGGATTTCAGTGCGGTCATGGCCTGGCAGCCTTTGTGCATTTCCGCCGGCCCTACGTTGCACTGCACTTCCACCTGCCCGCCCGCTCCGGTATAAGCGGGATTGCCCGCCACCACGCGAAAATGCCTGTCGATCAGGCGCACCTGCTCCGGATAACTGTCCCACATCAGGTGGAATGCCTGGACGATCTCTTCTTCCCTGCGTTTGTTCATCGTTGATTGCCTCCCTCTCTATTCTTCGTTTCCATCCCCCAAGAGCTCATAGAGCAGCGCATACAGGGCCCCTGCCTTTTCCGGCGGCAGCTTGATGCAGCTCCCCACCATCAGGGGAATGTCCTTCGCGGCTTCCTGCAGGGCGCGGCCGGATTCCGTCAGCCTGATCTCCACCACGCGCTCGTCTTCCTTCGTGCGGCTCCGGAGAACATATCCTGCGGCTTCCAGCTTCTTGAGCAGCGGAGAGATGGTCCCGCTGTCCAGCCGGAGGCGAGAGCACAGCTCCCCCACAGTGATCTCATGCCGCTCCCAAAGGACCAGCAGCACGATATACTGCGTATAGGTCAGGTCCAGGGCCTTCAGGTAGGGGGTATAGAGCCCCGTGACCTTCCTCGCTGCGGCGTACAGCGGGAAACAGAGCTGATTCTCCAGCTTCATTGCCTCATGATAATCGTAATCCATCGTCTTTTTCCTCAGATTTATTTTATGCAATTATGTTTTATCAAATATTTCTGTCCTTGTCAATAGGTTTTTTCTGCTTTCGCCGGAGATTTGCGCTTTGACAACAGCAGGTTATGCAGCTATGATATAGGATATAGGGTGAAGCGGGCCGGACGCAGCGGAAAACGGGTCTGCTCGTCTGCGGATTGGCAGATACCCCTCCCGAGGGGGAAGAAAGCCCATGCGACTCTCCCGGACGGCAGGAATGCCCGAAAGAAAAGAAACGCAGCAAGCATAAGGAGTGGTTTCATGGACAAAAGGCAGGAAATGGCGTCAAGCGCCGCCAAAGAGGACTCGCGGGAGAAAGCCATCGTCAGGACAAGCATCATCGGCATCATTGCCAACGTCTTCCTTGCAGCCTTCAAGGCCGTGATCGGTCTTGCGACGCACTCCATCGCCATCGTGCTGGATGCGGTCAACAACATCTCAGACGCCGGAAGCTCCGTCATCACCATCGTC
>JBGUZS010000176.1:0-10520 GCA_045223835.1 Oscillospiraceae bacterium
CCGCCTTGACATTTCCCGGGAATACATTAGAATATTTCAGGAAAAAGCCTATTTTTTATACCACAGGTCCGGAAGGTTGTCAACACAAATCCGGCGGAATTTTCATTGATTCTTTTCAAACTCGCTCAAACTCGCTGAATCGCGTGTAATCTCTTTCGATCTCGATTTCAATTTTCTTTTTTGAGGGCTTCTATGGAACAGTTTACCGGTTTGGTCCGCCGCTGCGTGGAGGACTATGGCATGATACGGGATGGGGATGTGATCGCCGTCGGCCTGTCGGGAGGGAAGGACAGTATGGCCCTCCTCTGCGCGCTCCACTCCCTGCAGCGGTATTACCCCAGGCATTTTGAGCTCATGGGCGTGACCGTCGGCCTCGGGCTGCCGGGGATGGACTTCGCCCCTGTTCGGGAATATGTGGAAGGGCTGGGCATCTCCTATCACTATATTGAAAGCGATATTGCGGACGTGGTTTTTCGGGAGCGGCAGGAGAAGAATCCCTGTTCCCTGTGCGTCAAAATGCGGAAGGGCGCGTTTCATGATAAGCTGCGGGAGCTGGGGGCGAATAAGGCGGCGCTGGGGCATCATATGGACGACGCGGTGGAAACCTTCCTGCTCTCCCTGATCTACGAAGGACGCATCAGCTGCTTTGAGCCGGTGACCCATATGGACCGAAGCGGGATCACCCAGATCAGGCCGATGCTTTACGCGGAAGAGAAGCGGATCACCGGCCTTGCCCGGAAATATGCCTTTCCCATCGTGACGAGTACTTGTCCAATGGACAAAACCAGCAAACGCAGTCTGGTTAAGACCTATATGTATGAGGTCAGCAGGGAACGGAAGGATTTCAAGATCAAGACCTTCCATGCCATGCAGAGGCTTCCGCTGCACGGTTGGGAAAAGGTAAAGCGGGAGGAAGACCATGGATGAGCTCCTGGAGAAAAACCAGCTCCATGAAGCGCTTATCACCGGATGTACCAGCGAAGGGCAGGGGGTGACCCGAATCGGCGGACGGGTAGTGTTCGTGAAGGGGGCGCTTCCGGGGGAGGAATGCCGTATCCGGATTCTGAAGGCAGGAAAGACGGCGGTCTATGCCCGCATCGAGGAGCTGCTGCAGACGTCTCCCCAGCGGGTCGAACCGGATTGCCCCTGTTATGGCCGGTGCGGCGGGTGCGACTTCCGGCATGCTTCCTATCAGGAGGAGCTTCGGCTGAAATTGGAACGGGTCAACGACGCCTTCCGGCGGATCGGCGGACTTGAGCTGCGGGCCCTAAGTATCCTGCCGGCTCCGGAGCCGGATCGGTATCGCGCCAAGGCCATTTTCAATGTGGGTGAGGACCGGGAAGGTAAGCCGGTCACGGGGTTTTTCCGGGCCAGGAGCCATGAGGTGATCCCTGTGGATGACTGCCTGCTCCAGGAGCCGGAAGCCAACCGGGCTGCCGCGGTACTGCGCCGCTGGATGGCAGATCAGAGGATCCCCGTCTATCGGGAGGAGAGCGGCACAGGATTGATTCGGCACCTGTTCGTACGAAGCGGAATGGTCTGCGTCGTTGCCGCGGGTAAACCCCGCAGCGCAGCGCAGTTGATCTCGGATTTGAGACGGGAGCTGCCGGAACTGCGGAGCGTGGTGTGGAACGAGAATCACAGCCGGGGGAATACAGTCCTGGCGGGGGAATTCACCGTTCTGTGGGGGGAGGATCGCGTAGAGGTCAGCCTTTTGGGCCTGCGGTTTCGGCTTTCGCCCCGTTCCTTCTTCCAGGTCAATCCCGCCCAGGCGGAGCGGCTCTATGCTCTGGCAACGGAGCTTGCCGGCCTGACCGGTGGGGAGCGGGTGGTGGATCTGTACTGCGGTACCGGCGCTATCGGTCTTTTGGCTGCGTCCCGGGCGGCGGAAGTCACCGGTGTGGAAGTGGTGCAGGCAGCCGTGGAGGATGCGAAGAGGACCGCGGAGGAAAACGGGATCGGTAACGCCCGGTTCATCTGCGCCGATGCAGCGGAAGCTGCCGCCCGATTCGCTGCCGAGGGGATGAAGCCGGACGTGCTTTTCGTCGATCCGCCCAGGAAGGGCCTGGCTCCCGAGGTGATCGGAAGTATCACGATTATGGGCCCTGGGCGCGTGGTCTACGTTTCCTGCGATCCCGCGACCCTGGCCCGAGATTTGAAACTATTCCAGGAGAAGGGATTCCGTGCGGAAATAGCTGTTGCTGTGGACATGTTCCCAAGAACGAGCCATGTGGAGACGGTATGCTGCTTGTACCACCAAAAGAAAGATTTCATTTCATGCCGTATGAACCGAAGAATGCGGACTATCTGAGACATATGAAATAAGGTTGGCAAACTCAGGATTTATGGAGGAAAACATGATACGGGAAGTAAAACGAGAAGATATACCAACATGCGTTGGCTTAATACGTAGCAGCTTTATGACTGTTGCAGATGAATACGGAATTACAAAGGAAAACGCACCGAGATTTACTGCATTCGCTATTTCAGATGATAGACTGTATTGGCATATGGATCAAGAACACAGGCCCATGTTTGTATCTGAAGAGGACGGTGTTTTATGCGGATACTACTCTCTCCTGATTCAGGAAAACGGGGAATGCGAATTGAATAATCTTGCTGTTATGCCGCAATACAGACATCGGGGAATAGGTAAGCAACTGCTGGAACATTCTTATACCACAGCGAAAAATCTGGGATGCCATACAATGAATATCGGGATTGTTGAAGAAAACACCGTCCTTCGCAAGTGGTATGAAGAAAACGGAGCCATCCATATCGGAACCAAAAAGCTTGATTTCTTCCCATTCACGTGCGGTTATTTGAAGCGGGAACTATAACTTTCGGTTTATTGATTTGTCTCCGAATCGACAATTCATCGAGACGGTATGCTGCTTGTACCACCAGAAAAAGCCTTCATCTCAGCCCCTTATGAGCCAATAGATGCGGAGTATCTGAAGCAACGGAAATGAGATTTGCAAACAGGAATTATGCGGGTGAGTTCATTGGATAATTGTGTTTGGTGCAATCTGTCTGAAGAAGATAAACAGTATCAGGTATACGAGACTGCACTCTGGTCTGTTTTCCTTTCCGATGAGCAGGATTATATCGGACGATGTATCTTGGTTTTGAAACGTCACTGCGGATCAATGTCAGAGCTGACAGATGACGAATGGGAAGAGCTTCGCAAGCTGATTTGTAAAACAGAGACCTGCTTAAAGACGGTTTTAGGAGCAGCTCTGTGTAATTGGAGTTGTTTGATGAATAGCTTTTATAAAGAATCAGAACCTGATCCTCATCTTCATATTCATGTTAGGCCACGATATGATGAACCATTGCTGGTTAGCGGACGCACATATATTGATAAAGAATTTGGACATCATTATGCAGTAAATAAATGCGGAACTATACCTGCCAAAGATAAAGAAGAAGTGTTTACTCGACTAATGGAATGGCTGAAGCACCATTCATAAGATCAACAAGTTTCGATTTGTGAAAAGGAATCTATTATGATCAGAAGAGCAGGAATGAATGAAGCCAGAGAGCTGGCCGATCTGGCGATACAAATGTGGGCGCATCATGATCCGGAGGATTTGGAGGCGGAGTTTCGCCAATTGGCCATGAACGATGAAGCCGTTTGCTTTATCAAATATGTTGAGGATAAGCCGATTGCCTTTGCACAGTGCCAGCTGCGCCACGATTATGTCGAAGGTACGGAAAGCTCCCCCGTCGGATATCTGGAGGGCATCTTTGTTTCCGAGGGATATCAAAAAAGAGGTTATGCCGCGCAGCTGCTGTCAGAATGCGAGAAATGGGCAAAAGAAAAGGGCTGTACCGAGTTCGCCAGCGACTGTGAACTGGATAATGCGGACAGTTTGAGGTTCCATTTGGCTGTGGGATTTGAGGAAGCCAATCGGATTATCTGTTTTAGAAAGGATTTGCCCAGATGACCGGAGCAAAACCGGAGAATGGAGAACAGCATATGCAATACAAAGGAACTCTGATTGTTGTCCGGGATTGCCAAAGAGCGCTGAGGTTTTATCGTGATCTCTTTGGGTTCCGGTTGATTCAGGACAATGATGGAAATATGCAGCTCACCGGTGATTTGTATCTGCAGGAGTCAGGCTATTGGGAAAGCTTTACGGGAAAAAGCACGATTCCCAAGAGCAATCAGTTCGAGCTGTATTTTGAAGAATCGGACATAGAAGCTTTTGTAAAACGGCTGGAGACCCTCTACCCGGAAACCGAATATGTCAATCGTCTGATGACACACAGCTGGGGGCAGAAGGTCGTCAGGTTCTATGATCCGGACGGAAATCTGATCGAGGTTGGAACGCCGGCAACATGAATTCACCAATCCCCCGTCCCGCCGTTTGCTGCGCATAACGGCGGCGTCGATACGGGCAGGGGCTGGGAAAGCTGCCTGGGATCCCGAAATAACCCATGTCTACTGCAGGTTGGAGGCATATGGCAGAATATAGGGATAATAGCATAGAGCTCCAAACGGAGCGTTTGCTTTTGAAGCCGCTGGGGACGCAGTATCTTGAAACGGTAAACGCATATGCCCTGAGCCTGGAGAATACCCGGTATATGGGCCATTTCCCCAAGAAAAACGCCGCTGAAACCCTGGAGTATTTACAGGCGATAGATGAGGAATGGGCAAAGGAAGCCCCCTCATTCTATGAATTTGCTGTTCTGTACCGGGGACGGCATATCGGCGCGGTGAGCGTATACTTTGAAAACGGAGCCGGAGAACTGGGGTGGATCATTCATCGCAGGTTTTGGGGCAGAGGTTTTGCGACGGAAGCGGCCAGAGCGATCATCGAATACTTTTCCGCAAAGGGACGGCGGCGGTTTATCGCCCACTGCGATACGGAAAATGCCGCCTCATGCCAGGTGATGAAAAAGCTGGGAATGACCAGAACCGGGATATTCGGCGGCAGAAAGAATCGGTCCTCCGAAGGGGAGAGCTTTGAGTATCAATACGAATTGACCGTGTAGAAATGTGAGGGAATGATATTGGACCGTTTATTTGGAGAAGTGCTGAAAAAGACCTTGCTGCATATGACCCATGCGGAGCTGGGCGACCGGGAAGACTTGGCCCCGGCGGAGCAGGACGGCGCAGTTACCTCCGACCTGAGGCGTACCGGGGAGCATGCCCCCATCACCTGGGATCTGATCCGGATGGTGGAGCACAGCCCTGAGCTGAAGACGCTGCTGCAGGAGGCGATCCGCAAGGCGGCGGAGCTCAATCCGGACCGACGGACGAATCCGGTACATTCCCTTGAGTCCTATTATGCCTTTCTCGACCGCTCTGCCCTGGCGCTTCCCTGGGCGATCACTCCCTCGGAGGAGTATTCCGACCTGTATGACCGCATCGACCAGAGCATGGGCTGTTTCTATTTCGTATGCGATCAGCCTCTGGAGGCGCTGGAGGGGAAGGGGTATTACCATAACTCGCTGATGTATCATGAGCCCTTCCGCAGCTGGCTGGTGAAATTCACCGCCGAATACGGTGAATTCCTGAACACAGAGGATTCCTGGTGCGAGGAATACTATCTCCGCGCCAAGGAAGACTCCCGTTTTCAGCTGGATGGGGATCTGTACGAGTCGCCGGAGAACTGGAGGACCTTCAATGAGTTTTTTGCCAGAAGGCTGAGGGATCCGGCCAAAAGACCGATCGATGCGCCGGAGGATGATCGGGTAGTGGTTTCCCCGGCGGACGCGGTAGCCCAGAGCGCATGGAGGATCGATGAAAACCACCGGGTGATCCCGGAAGAGCCGGGGCAGAACCGGGGGATCCCCATCAAAACCGGAACGCTGACGGCGGTGCCGGCCCTGTTGGGCGGCAGCAGCTATGCCCGCGCCTTTGCCGGAGGGCGGCTGACCCATACGCTTCTGGATGTGAACGACTATCACCGGTATCATTTCCCGGTGAGCGGAACGGTGCGGGAGGTGCTGATCATTCCCGGAGACGACGCCCCAGGCGGCGTCATCACCTGGGATCCGGAGGCGGGACGGTATAAAGAATACGGATCCGAGGAGATCGGCTGGCAATCCATTGAGACGCGCGGCGTCGTTATCCTGGAGATGGACGCGGGCGGTCTGGTCGCCGTCGTCCCGGTGGGGATGTGCGAAGTCGCCTCCGTGAATTTCGAGGCGGCGGTAAAGCCAGGGGCAAGGATGAGAAAGGGCGATCCCCTGGGGTATTTCCTCTTCGGCGGGAGCGACGTCATCATGATCTTCAGCCGGGAAGCCGGGTTTGCCATGACGGCGGAAGGGGGAAAGCACCTGAATATGGGCAGGGAATACGGCCGTCTCAAAACCGGATCCGCGGGGATATCGGAAACAGAAACAGACGATGAATGAATATGGGGGAGGAAACGGAATGAAACAGGATTTTTCGCGGCTGGACCGTCTGCTGGAGCATTTTGCGGAGACAAGCGTACCCGGCTGCACCTGCAGCATCATGCAGGGAGATCGGCTCATCTATGAAGGGGCCGCCGGCTATGCGGATATTGAAGCCGGAAAAAAGGTGAACGGCCATTCCATGTTCCGGCAGGCGTCCACCACCAAGCTTTTCACCTATGCCATTCTGGGCATGCTGTATGAGGAAGGCCGGTTCCTTTTTTCCGAACCGGTGGGGAAGTATTTGCCGGAATGGAGCGAGACCAGAAAATTCGTGCTCCGGTCGGACGGAAACGTGGATATCGTCCCCACGGAAAGGCCGCTTACCATTCAAAACGCCGTTTCCATGATGTGCGGTCTCCCGTATTGCATGGCCCCGGCGCCGAAGGCAAACACCCCGACCCTGGCCGCCATGAGTCAGCGGATCGGAGAGCTGCTGAAAAAAGGCACGCCCACGCTCCGGGAGGAGGTCCGGGTCATGGGGGATGTTCCGGTAATGTTTGAGCCGGGATCCCATTGGCTGTATGGATTCGGCAGCGAGATCACCGGCGCCCTGGTGGAGACCCTGACGGACAAGCCCCTGCGGGAGGTGTTCCGGGAACGGGTCATCGAGCCCCTTGAGCTCCAGGATACGGATACCTTCTTTACCCCGGAGAATCGGGATCGGGTGGTGGCCAATTACCTAAAGAAGCCCGACGGCGCTCTGGTGGTCTCTCCGGATTTCTACGATGCCACCATGGACCCGGCGGTAACTCCGGTGGGCGCCCGGCCCAATCTGATCACGTCCTCTACGGATTTCGCCATCTTCATGCAGATGCTGGCAAACGGCGGTACCTATAAGGGGAAAAAGCTGCTGGGCGCGGGCACCGTGGAAATGCTCCATACGAATCAGCTTGGCCCGGTACAGCTCAAGGACTTTGAAAACGATTACCTGGCCGGATACGGCTATGGCTATGGCTTCCGTACTCTGCTGACCCGGCAGTATGGGCATAACGGGCACCTCGGCTGCTTCGGCTGGACCGGCGGCTCCGGGATCTGGGTGGAAGCCGATCCGGTGGGCCAGTTCTCCATCGCCTATATGCACAACATGATGCCCAACGAGGAATTGTACCACCATCATCGGGTGCGGTCTGTGGCATACGGCTGTATGCTGTAAAGAGAGGAGGAAGGGATCATGGATCAGAAGAAGCTTCGGCAGATCTTTGCGGATACGGATTATGTCCGCCGCAGCGGTACCCCGGAGGAGCTGAAGGCAGCCGAATACCTGAAGGCGCAGTGCGAAGCCCTGGGCATACCTGCCCGGATAGAGGCGTTCCGGGTGCCGATGGGAGAAATCGAGTCTGCGGAGGTGCTGGCCGACGGAAAGCCAGTGGCCTGTAAGGGCGTAGCCTGCTGCGGCAGCGGCAGCATTTCCGGAGAACTGTACTATATGCCCGGCACTGACCCGGTATCCATCGCCGGGGCGAAGGACAAGATCGTCCTTTTGGACAGCCAGGGCGTGGACTGCTTTACCTACAAGGATCTGATGCAGGCCGGGGCCAGAGGAATCCTGTTTCAATACGGGAATCTGTATTATCCCCAGCGGGATATTGACGAGCGGGACCTGCGGGAGATCGTGGTGGGGGAGGAGCGCAAGGTCCTCTGCGCCATGCTCCACTGCGCCGACGCGGTGGAGCTGGTGAAGACCGGCGTGAAACAGGCGAGCATCACGATCCGGCAGCGGGAGTATGACGGGGAGTCCCATAATGTCGTGGCGGAGCTGCCGGGGGAAAGGGAGGAATACATCACCCTGTCCGCACATTACGACACCACTTCTCTTTCCCGCGGCGCTTACGATAACATGACGGGCTGCGTCGGCCTTCTGGGCGTCCTGGAGGCGCTGAAGGACAGACGACTGAACTACGGACTTCGCTTTGTCTTCTGCGGAAGCGAAGAGCGGGGTCTGCTGGGCTCCAAGGCTTATGTGAAGGCTCACGAGGCCGAAATGGAGAAGACAGCGCTGAACATCAATCTGGATATGATCGGCTCGGTCATGGGCAAGTTCATCGCCTGCGTTACGGCGGAAGAGAAGCTGGCCTCCTACATCGGCTATATGGGCGCGGAGTTGGGGTTCCCCGTTGCCGCGAGACCCGGCGTCTATTCCAGCGATTCCACCAGCTTCGCGGATAAGGGCGTGCCTTCCCTTTCCTTCGCCAGAGCGGCGAGCAGCGCGGTCGCGCCGATCCATTGCCGCTATGATACGGCGGAGGTCCTGTCCATGGAGCAGCTGGAAAAGGACATTGCCTTTATCGCCGCCTTTACGGCCAGGATGGCCGATTCGGCGGTCTGCCCGGTATCCCGTACCATTCCGGAGAAGCTCAAAAAAGAACTGGATGAATATCTGTACCGCAAGCGCAAAGACGCCCGATAATCAAGCTGTGGATGCGGAGGTGCCCGGATGGAGGAGCTGATCCGGTCGACTGTGGATTATGCCCGGGAGGTCTTCCGGGATGACAGCAGCGGCCATGATCTGGACCACACGCTGCGGGTCTTCCGCACGGCCGTCATGCTGGCGGAGCAGGAGGGCGCTGACCGGGAGCTGGTCAGCCTGATCGCCCTGCTGCATGATGTGGACGACGTGAAGCTCTTCCCCGAAACGAACCCGGGGCTGGAGCACGCGGTATCCTTTCTCCGCAGCAAGGCCGTTCCGGCTGACCGGATCGACAAGATCTGCGCTGCGATCCGGCAGATCTCCTTCGCCGGGAGGGACAGCGTCATACCGGATACGCCGGAAGGAAAATGTGTTCAGGACGCGGATCGGCTGGATGCCCTCGGCGCGGTGGGGATCGCCCGGGCTTTTGCCTATGGCGGCGCGCATCACCGGAGGATGTACGATCCGGCTGTTTTGCCCAGGCTGCAGATGAGCGGGGAGGAGTACCGGCGGTATGGCGGTTCCACGACGATCAACCATTTCCATGAGAAGCTCCTGACCCTGGAAAGCCTGATGAATACCTCTGCGGCAAAGCGACTGGCTGCGGAGCGCACGGCGTTTATGCGCACCTTTCTGGATGAATTCCGCAGAGAATGGGATGGAGAAGGTTGAGCCGCGGATCCTTCGGCAAACGCGGCATCGGATAAGCGGCAGGAGGTACAAGCATGAAGGTCATCGATGTTTATCGCCGGTTCTTTTCCGCGGAACTGGTATTTCATGAGGTGGAGCGCAGGGCGGCCCTGGTCACGCTCACAGCCACTTCAGATAATGGGACGATCCGATATGAAGCCGGAGTCACCTTCTTCCCGCATCGGGATGAGGAGGACTATGCGGTGTCTTACGACGCCTGGTTTGCCCGGGAATTGTATGCCGGGCCGGGCAGACGCTCGAAAAAACGGGAACAAAAGCTGATGGAGGCTTTCCGGGAAGAGATCGATGCTCTGGCCGAACAGGCCGGAGGCTCGGTGTTCTGGGATCGGCCTCTTCGGGATGCGCAGTGGGGGTGAGCTCATGACTTGGATCTGGTATACGGCGAGTCCCTTGGGAGAGATCCTCCTGGCGTCTGCGGATGGGCTTAACCTCTCCGGAGCCTGGTTCAGCGGGCAGCGCTATTTTGCCGCCGGATTGGAGGGGGAGAGAAAAATGGCGAAGCTCCCGCTGTTTGAGGCGGCAGAGGATTGGCTGCTCCGCTATTTCCGGGGCGAGGATCCGGGGACGTTTCAAAACCTGGAGCCGGAAGGTACGCCTTTTCAACGAAAAGTATGGTCGGCTATGGCGCAGATCCCATATGGCGCGACCTGCAGCTATGGCGAGCTCGCTGAAGCCGTCGCGTCCGGCGAAGAGGGAAAGCGCTCTTCGCCCCGGGCCGTGGGAAGCGCCGTGGGCCGCAACCCGATCTCCGTTTTCCTGCCTTGTCACCGGGTGCTGGCGTCAGACGGATCTCTTCGCGGATATGCCGGAGGGCTTTGGCGAAAAGCGGCTCTGCTGGCTATGGAACAAGGGATCCCGTTTTCCGATTGAAAAAGCTGAGCCCGCATGCGAACACGCATGCGGGCTCAGCGTGTCGACAAAGTCTTGTCGCCCCGCTGAAGCAAGTTTTTCGAACAGGAAATACGGTAGAAATTGTTCGAAAAACTTCTGA
>JBGUZS010000177.1:0-55644 GCA_045223835.1 Oscillospiraceae bacterium
TGGAGTGCATTTCCTTATGATGCAGCCCTTTCTCTGCCGCCGCGTCCACTACAGCTCTGGCGATGGAATGGGGGAAATGTTCCTCCAGACAGGCGGCGACACGCAGCATCTCTTCTTCGTTTTTGCCTTGGAAGGCAACCACCTCCTGCAGGGTGGGGCAGGCGCGGGTGAGGGTGCCTGTCTTGTCGAAGATGACCGTGTCCGCCTCGCTGACCTTCTCCATGTATTTGCCGCCCTTCACCGTTACCCGGTGCTTTCCCGCCTCACCCATGGCGGAAAGGACGCTGAGAGGCATGGAGAGCTTCAGGGCGCAGGAGAAGTCCACCATCAGCACACTGACTGCCCTTGCGGTGCTGCCTGTCAGGAGCCAGGTAAGCAGGCTGCCTCCCAGACACCAGGGCACCAGCTTATCCGCCAGGCGGCCGGCCCGGCTTTCCACCCCGGATTTCAGCCGTTGGGAATCCTCGATCATGCGCACGATCCGGTCATAACGGCTAGCCCCGGAAACCCCGGTCACCCGCAGGATGCAGTTGCCCTCCTCCACTACGCTCCCGGCATAGACCGCCGCACCTGGCCGCTTGGCCACAGGGACGCTTTCCCCGGTGAGAGAGGCCTGGTTCAGCATCACATCCCCGGCCTCCAGGATCCCGTCCAGGGGCAGGACATGGCCCGTATGGACGATGATCCGGTCTCCGGGTGAGACCCGCGCCAGGGGTACCCTTGCCTGGTTCCCATTCTCATCCAGCAGCCAGACCGCATCTACCCGGAGGGCCATGCTTCGGGCCAGGTCATCCACGGACTTCTTGCGGGTCCACTCGTCCAGGGCCTCTCCCAGCTTCAGCAGGAAACTCACGGAGCCCGCCGTGGTATAGTCCCCGGTGAGCAGGGAGGCGCCGATGGCTACGCCGTCCAATACGTCCACGGTGAGCTTGCCCCCGGCAGCGTACTTCAGGGCTCGCAGGATGCGGGGGAGGGATTGCCAAATGCTCAGGGCGCAGCGCAGGGGAGCGGGAAGCAGCAAACGCTTCAAATAGTGCAGCGCTGCCAGCAGGACCAGCTTTTCCTTGTATTCCCGGTTCATGGCCCGGCTGCTGTGCGCCTCCGGGTCCAGGCATTTCTCCGCCTTCTCCCAGCTGAAGCCTGCCAGGGCGGCGCAGAGTCCTGCGCGGTCGCCCCGATAGCGGACGATCACGCCGCAGGTGCGCTCGTGTACCGTCACCTGCTCCACGTCCATCTGTCCCCGGAGCCAGGCCTCCAACAGATCTGCCTGCCTGAGGGTCATCTGCCGGAGCTCGGCCCGGAGGCGCAGCCTGCCGGGGCTATCGTGCAGGATGAGGAATCTCATTGCCCGCTCGCTTCGGTTTCGATGATCTCCGGCGCGGCTTCCTTTTCCCGCTTGGAATTGATCCCCTTCGCATCGGCCAGGATGTCCGAGCAACCCTCCTGTACCAGCTCCACATTCCGCATGACCTCGTCCTTGCAGCGCAGCGCGGCGGCGGTCACCCGGGCGTAAGCCCTCTTGGCGTCTTTGCTTGCCAGCAGTTTGAAGCCTGCGGAACCGAAGAGGGTCCCGCCTACAAACAGCGCGATCTTTCCGCAAGTCGTCATTTTCTTTTCCTCCTATTTCATTCTATTTATCCCAGTGCCACATCCAGGGCCATCATGATGCTGAAGCCTACGGCGAAGAACACCGTGCCGATGTTGGAGTGCTCCCCGGCGCTCATCTCCGGGATCAGCTCCTCCACCACCACATAGAGCATGGCTCCCGCCGCAAAGGAGAGCAGATAGGGCATGGCCGGGCCTGCGATCCCGGCGGCCAGGATGGTGAGCAGCCCGAAAACCGGCTCCACCGCCCCGGAGAGGACACCCAGACCGAAAGCGCCTGCCTTGCTTTTCCCCTCCGCGCAGAGGGGAAGGGAGATGATCGCCCCCTCGGGAAAGTTCTGAATGGCGATGCCCAGGGCCAGGGAGAGGGCGCCCCCGGCCGTGATCAGCGCAGAACCGCTCCGCACCCCGGCGTAGACGATACCCACCGCCATCCCCTCCGGGATGTTGTGAAGGGTCACGGCCAGCACCATCATGGTGGTACGCTTAAGGCGGCTTTTCGGTCCCTCTGCTTCCTGTGCCCCCGCGTGGAGATGGGGGATCAGGCGGTCCAGCAGCAGGAGAAAGAGGATTCCGCACCAGAAGCCGATAAAGGCAGGCAGGAACGCCCACCGACCCATGCCTGAGGATTGCTCGATGGCCGGGACGATCAGGCTCCAGACGGAGGCGGCTGTCATCACCCCGGCGGCAAAGCCGGTGAGGGAGCGCCGGAGCGCGTCGCTGAAACTCCGCTGCAGGAAGAACACGCAGGCAGAGCCCGCCGACGTGCCCAGAAAGGGGATCAGAAGTCCCCAGAATACAGCATTCAAGCTCAGCACCCCCTATGCCGGATTCCTTGCGCCGCCCCAGCGGGAGAGAAAGGCCTTTACCCTGAAAAAAACCTCCTCGCTGATGGCGTGCTCGATCTCGCAGGCGTCCCTTTCCGCGGTCTCCGGCGCAACCCCGATCGCCTGCAGCGCTTTAACCAAAACGGAATGCCGCTCAAGGACCGATTCCGCGGCTGATTTGCCAAGGGGGGTCAGGTGAAGGAACTTGCCTCGATCCATGGTCAAATATCCGCCCTCCTGCAGGAGCTTCATGGCTTTGCTGACGCTGGGCTTGCTGAAATGCAGGTGTTCCGCTACGTCCACGGAGCGGACGGAGCCGTTCTGTTCCTCCAGGATCAGGATCGTTTTTACATAGTCTTCTCCTGAGCGGTTAAGCTTCACCGGTCTGCACCCCCCTTCCGTCTGAGAAAACGCCCGCCAAACAGCGGCTCATGAGACAAGGCGGCTTGGTGAGCGTTTCCTTCGATGCTTGCATGTCTTCTGCAAAATGCTTCTGAACGGCCTGCGGGTCAGCCAGCCTGCTTCTCCTTCGCCTCGGTGTGGACCCGATCCGGTTATTCTGGTTAGTAGCCGCTAACTCACGAGTCCATTATAGTTACCCAATGCTAACCTGTCAAGAGCCTTCAAGGTTTCTTTTTCAGAGGATACCGGGGAGTAACGGTACACATAGAAAGGGGAAACACCGGGAGCGGGACCCTTCGGACTGCCGCATAAGCAGGCCGCAGGATCGCCCCGGCGGCGCATGTTTCCGCCTTGTCCGCCGAAGGATGAAGCCGGGCCTATCTCCCGGAGAGGGAAAGGGGGAGCTCCATCCTGTGCTTTTCCAGCACCTCTGCGAACACGCCCTCATGGGGCATGATGCAGGTTCCGCTGAAGACAGGCAGATTATAACATACTAAACTACTATGACGACTGGAAATTGAGCTGTGATCAAATGTGCCCTCTGATATACCGATTACAGAACGACAGAAATGGAGCGGAATCCATGACGATCCAGCAACTACGCTGCGCTGCACAAGGTTAAACGGGTTATTTATCCATTGCATGCATGGCTAAACCTCTTGACCTGTGGTATACTGCGCAACAGAAGGGAGAATTTGGCTTGACCGATGCAATGCAAACAATGAATATGCGGCGATCATCGGCGGATGCATTGCGGAAGCCTGCGAATAACCCTGGTCGAGAATTCTGCATGAGGAGCTTTACATGGAAATACTGAGATAAATATCCGTTTGAAAAGAAGGAACGATAATGATCAGACTAACTGAGGTAACTGAAGAAGACTGGCTTGAGGTAGCCAACCTGAGCGTAAAAGACAATCAGAAAAACTATGTTGCACCTGTGGTAGGCATTCTGGCAAGAGGATATGTCTATCGGGATTGCAATGCCAGAATATTCGTCATTGAAAATGACGGGATTATTGTCGGGGCATCGCTTGTCAGAGAGTTTACAGATGAACCTCTTGGTTATGATCTGCAGCAATTCATGATTGACCAGCGGTATCAGGGTAGAGGGTATGGCTCCGAAGCGCTCGGGCTTATACTGGATGAGCTTCGCAAAGAAGGTCATTTTGATCATGTAGAAATATGTGTAAAAAGAGACGATGCTGCAGCAATCCATCTCTATGAAAAAAACGGTTTCATAGATTCTGGGTACATCGACGAAGATGCGCCGGATTCACTCAATATGATCTGCCATCTGAGCTGAGCAAATTCCAGCTTTTGGAGATGCTTCTTGTTGACTGTACAGTGGAAACGGTATGCTGGGTATGCTGCATGTACCACCCCAAAAGGGATTGGAGGACAAATGATAACCATTAAAGAATCAACATATGATGATATCGGGAATATACAGAGCCTTTGGGCTGACGAGGACGTTATGAGGCATATCTGGCCGGGTGGATTGCACGAAACAGAAGAAGCTGTACGAGAATGGCTGGATCGATTCATTGATGCAAGGCCTACGCAGAATCATTTTTCAATTTTTGATGATGGTAAATACTGCGGAGAGACCCAGTATCGAATAGATAAGAGCACACGCAGCGCTTCCCTGGACATTAAATTATTCAAATTTGCTCAAGGTCGGGGAATTGCAGCTCAGGCACTGTCGTATTCCATTCAGGAAGCCTTTAAGCATGGGGCAGCAACCCTTTGGGTCGATCCGCATCCTTCGAACGAGAAGGCATTGAAATTGTATCACAAGCTGGGATTTGTGCAGAAAGAAATGCCGGAGTATGTTGTTGCTTTGGGAGAAGACCCAACTGTTTATGTCTATATGGAATTGCGTAAAGAATTGGAATAAAGGATAATTCCGGCTTGCGAAGAAGGAAAAACGGAATCAAGTAAAGAATATCTCGATTTTATACTGGATCAGCCTTCCTCGCTGGCTGACATTATGTGTTGAATAAGAGCAGGGTAATCTATGCTAAAGATAGGGAAGAAGGGTTTATTCGACTATTCATATCTTTCCTGTCCGTCCGCTTCGAGATCTTTATCGTGATCGGTTCTGAGGAGAGAAGCGGACTTTGAAGGGGGAGAACTGTATGGAAGAGAACAGAATAGAAATCATTGCATTGCCAAAGCAGCAATGGAAAGGAAAAATCATCCCGCTTATTACAAAGAGTGACAGCTATTATGATTTCGAGATCGATCCGCTTACGGAAGAGGGATGCTCTGTAAAGATCATCAAGAGACCGGCGGAGAAGGAAATCATCCATACGCCGGAAGAGTATGACTATCCGGATTCTTTGTATCAGGATCATTGGGAAAATGCCGAGGCCTTTGGCGTGGTAAGTGAGAACGGAGAATTGCAGGCGTGCATTGAGGTGTGTCCGGAAGAATGGTCCAATAGGCTGATGGTAACTGAACTATGGGTATCGGACGAACTGAGGGGCAGGGGTATAGGCAAAATGCTCATGGATAAGGCAAAAGAGGCTGCAAGGCATCAGAACAGACGCGCCATCATTTTGGAAACACAATCCTGCAACACCAAGGCTATCGGCTTTTATCTTCACCAGGGATTTGAGATCATCGGATTTGACACATGCTGTTATACGAACGATGACATAGGAAGACGGGAAGTAAGAATCAATCTTGGCTATTTCCTTCACCGGGAACCAAGACGAAGGTGATGATTCGGAAATTGATGGGGAGGACAGATAATGAGTCCCAAACATGTTGCAGTGCTGCCATACGATCAGCAGTGGGAGCAGGATTTTCTGCAGATAAAGGAAGAACTTCAAAATGCGCTTGGAAACCATGCCCTGAGGATTGAACATGTTGGCAGTACTTCGGTGAAGGGGTTATCTGCAAAACCAATCATTGATATTGATATTGTCATAAAGGATTATTCGGTATTTGACGATGTGATTTCCGCCTTAGGGGCGATCGGGTATCGGCATGAAGGAAACCTTGGCATCGAAGACCGGGAAGCGTTTAAGTACGATGACAAAGCGCACTTGCAAGAGCATCATCTATATGTCTGCCCACAGGATTCGGAGGAACTGAGGAGGCATATTGCTTTCAGAGATTATCTTCGTTCAAATCCTGATGCGGTGCGGGAGTACAGCCGGATCAAGGAGGAAGGCGCAGCCCTCTTTCCGTACGATATGGAGAAGTATATCGAGCATAAATCTCCTTATATCGAAAAGGTATATAGAGATATGCTTGGTCCTCTCTGATTCGAGTCGGGATGATCAAAGAAGCCTTGAAACATTGAGACCAGCCGGATGATCCCCGGCTGGTCCTTTCCTATGCGCTATATTGCTTTGGTGATTCGCTTGCAGCCTATTCTGAAAGCCCTGAGTCACGGGAGAAAGTCGTCAAAGAGCAGAATACCGGGAATGGGACCCTCCGGACTGCCGCATAAGCAGGCCGCAGGATCGACCCGGCGCGCATGTTTCCTCCCTGCCCGCCGACGGATGAAGCCGGGCCTATCTTCCGGAGAGGGAAAGGGGGAGCTCCATCCTGTGCTTTTCCAGCAGGGCGCGGTCCCGCAGGATCTCCTGGGCCGCGCCGTCCGCCGCGATCTGCCCGTCGGAGAGCAGGATCACCCGGTCGCAGGTATCGAGGATCATATCCAGATCATGGGAGGTGATCAGCTTGGTCTGCTTCAGCCCCCGGATCGTGTTGATCACGATCCGGCGGTTGTAGGGATCCAGGGCGGAGGTGGGCTCGTCCATCAGGATGGCCTCAGGCTCCATGGCCAGGATCGTGGCGATTGCCGCCATGCGCTTTTCGCCCCCGGAGATCTTATGGTTATAGCGGTGCTTCAGGTCCTCCAGATGCAGGCGCGTCAGCACCTCGTCCACCCGCGCCTCGGCCGTCTCCCGGCTGAGCTTGTAGTTCAGCGGAGCGAACATCATGTCCTCGTACACTGTGGGCATAAACATCTGGTTATCCGAGTTTTGCAGCACGAAGCCCAGCTTTCGGCGTACTTCGCTCAGGGTCTCCCGACGGACCTCCGCGCCGTCCACCAGGATGCTGCCCTCTCCCTCCAGCAGCCCAAGAAGCAGCTTCATGACCGTGGACTTGCCCGCGCCGTTCGCTCCGATCAGCCCGACGGCTTCGCCGTCGCCGATCCGGAAGGACAGATCCTGCAGCACCGGACGGTCCTTTTCATAGGAAAAGCGCACATGCTGAAATTCGATCATCGTTCTCACCTCACCATCGTGCTGCCGAGCAGCTGGGCGATCCGCACATACCGCAGCAGAAAGAAGAAGGCTGCGCAGGCTACAAGATACAGCGCATCGGTCCCGCGGAAGCGCCGGATGTCTGCATAATGGAATTCCTGCCGATAGCCCCGCAGCAGCATGCTGGAATACAGCTCCTGCGCCCGGTCCATGCTCCGCAGCAGCAGCTGGCCGAGAAACGAGCCCCAGGCGGAGATATGCACGCCCTTCTGCCCCGGGGCGCGAAGGTGATACGCATCGGTCATCACGGCCAGCTCCTCCGTCATGACGCCCACATAGCGATAGGTGAGCAGCAGCAGGGTGACGAGCACTTTCGGGATATGGAGCTGACGCAGGGCGGCGCAGAGGCTGTCGATGGAAGTGGAAGCCATGAGAAGGAAGGAGGCCATCAGGGAAAAGAGCCCCTTCAGCATCAGGGTGAGCATGGAGATCACGCCGCCGGAGATCCCCAGGCCGCCGACCCGAAACAGGACGGTCCGGTCGAACAGGGGATTGAAAAGCCCCACCGCCATCACCAGCGGCAGTACGACCCGGAGCTTATAAAAGCAGGTCCTGACCTCGGTGCCGCTGATCTGAAAGAGCAGGATCGGCCAGAGGACCATGGGCACCAGGCCGCTCAGATCATATTTTCCATAGGAAAGGGTGACCAGGATATACAGGATCGTTGCCAGCAGCTTCGCCGCCGGATGCAGCCCATGGATCGGCGAGGATCGGGCCGCGAGCGCATCCATTTCGGCAAGCTCGCGGATCGCCTTTTGCATCTTGTTCATGTCTTCCTCTTTCTGCGTGGGGATATGCGAATAAGGGGCATCCTGCGATGCCCCTTACCGGATGCCGGATGGGCTCCGATTCACTCCTTTTTCCTTCTCTTGCGGAAGAAACCGCCGGCCAGGCAGATCAGCAGGGCGACGCCCGCGACGATCCCGGAGCCGACCACGCCGGAGACGGTGGTGCCTGCGGCGGAATCACTGCCCGCAAAGGCGTAATCCGGGAGGAAGGAGGTCTTTTCCTGGATCGAGCCGGCGGTATCGGCTGCCTTGCTGGAAACGCCGAAGTCCTCCTCATCCAGGCCCATATTCTCGGAATACCCTTCCTCCGCGTTTCCGAAAAGCGCCCATTCCAGGCCGTCAGGGTTGGAGCTGGCCAGCAGGCTCAGCCCGCCGCCCACCAGGAGGGCGACGATGGCCAGGACCGCGATCACCGTTTTCAGAGAACGCTTCGCCCCCTGGCCTTCCGTATTCCCAACATCCTGCAGCAGCTCCGGCCTGGATTCATAAACAAAAAGGAGCACGGCCGCGGTGATCAGCCCCTCGATAAAGCCAATGGCCAGATGGATCGGCTGCATCAGCGCGACGAAGGCGCCGAAGGGCAGCTCGGTGATCCCGGAGAGGCTGGTTTCCAGCACGACGGAAAAGGCCCCGAGCTGCAGGGTGACCACGCAGCCGATGATGGACGCCGCTGCGATCCTGCCCCGCTGCGCCGCTCTTCCTTCGCCGAACCAGCGGCTCCGCATGATCGGGCGCCATATGAGATAATAGCCGACGAAGCAGCCGTAGAACGCCATGTTCCATATGTTCGCCCCCAGGGCCAACAGGCCGCCGTCGGCAAAGAAAAGACATTGTATCGCCAGGATCACGATCATGGAGAGGAAGCCCGCCTGGGGGCCCAGCAGCGCGGAAAGCATCATCCCTCCGCACAGGTGGCCGGAGGAGCCGGTACCGGGGATCGTATAGTTGATCATCTGGCCTGCGAAGACCAGGGCGGCGGTAACGGCCATGACCGGCAGCTTCTGCGGTTCCTCGTCCTTCTTCAGCTTGTGTATGGAAACGCCTGCCGCTGCTGCGGATGCGGCGTACATCGTCGCCGCCGCGGCGGGGGCAAGCAGGGCGTCCGCCATATGCATGGGTGATTCCTCCTTATCCGGTTTCGGCTTCAGTATAATCGGTTTTTGTGTGCGGACAAGCCCCCCGGGGGGATGTTTTTTGCCGGATCCGCCGTTTTTTCTCCGGGCGGAGCGGCACGAAGACGGTCGGCGCGGGGGAGAGCAAAATCCTCCCGTGTCCCCGCGAAAAAAACTTGACAATGCTGCTTTTCCGATTTATAGTGTTAAATCATATTCAGAATGGAGTGATTTCATGAACGCTTATATCGAACGTGTCATCAACGAGGTCAAGGGCCGCTGCGCGGCAATGCCGGAGTTCATCCAGACCGTGGAGGAGGTACTCACCTCTCTGGAGCCGGTGATCGAAAAGCATCCTGAGTACGAGAAGCACGCCATTCTGGAACGGATGGTGAACCCGGACCGGATGGTGGAATTCCGCGTCACCTGGACGGATGACCAGGGCGTGCCCCGCGTCAACCGGGGCTGGCGCGTACAGTTCAACGGCGTCCTGGGCCCCTATAAGGGCGGCCTGCGCTTCGCCCCCTCGGTGAACGAGGGCGTGGTGAAGTTCCTGGGCTTCGAGCAGGTGCTGAAGAACTCCCTCACCACCCTGCCCATGGGCGGCGCCAAGGGCGGCAGCGATTTCGATCCCAAGGGCAAGAGCGATGCGGAGGTCATGCGGTTCTGCCAGAGCTTCATGACGGAGCTGTATAAGTATATCGGGCCCGATGTGGACGTACCCGCCGGGGATATCGGCGTAGGCGGCCGGGAGATCGGCTACCTCTTCGGCCAGTGGCGGCGCTGCACCGGCAGCTTTGCCAACGGCGTCCTCACCGGCAAGGGCATGAGCTACGGCGGCAGCCTGGTGCGGCCCGAGGCCACGGGCTACGGCGCGGTTTACTATACCGTGGAGATGCTCAAGCATTTCGGGGAGACCCTGAAGGGGAAGACCGTCGCCGTCTCCGGCTACGGCAACGTCAGCTGGGGCGCCATCAAGAAGCTCACGGAGTTCGGCGCGAAGCCCGTCACCATCTCCGGCCGCGCCGGCTATGTGTACGACGAGGCCGGCATCACCACCGAGGAAAAGATCAACTACCTGCTGGAGATGCGGGCTTCCGGCAAGGACGACGTGCTGAAGGCCTATGCCAAGAAGTTCGGCGCCAAGTTCTATGCGAAGAAGAAGCCCTGGAGCGTGAAGGCGGACATCGTCATGCCCTGCGCCACCCAGAACGAGGTGGGGCTGGAGGAGGCGAAGAAGATCGCCGCCAATGGCACCAAGTATTATGTGGAAGTCTCCAATATGCCCACCAGCAACGAGGCCATCGCTTTCCTGCAGCAGAGCGGCCTGGTGGTCGCTCCCTCCAAGGCGGTGAACGCCGGCGGCGTGGCGGTCTCCGGCCTGGAGATGAGTCAGAACTCCATGCGGTACAACTGGAGCGCCGAGGAAGTGGACGCCAAGCTCCAGGGCATCATGAAGAGCATCTATGAGAACAGCGTCGCCGCCGCGGAGCGCAACGGCCTGGGGTACAACCTGGTGGCCGGGGCCAATATTGCGGGCTTCGAGAAGGTGGCGGACGCCATGCTGGCCCAGGGCTGGATCTAAGTTTTGCTTCGATCCGGAAAGCCGGTTAAAGTTCAAAAGGACCCGGGAGCCTATCGCTCCCGGGTCTTCATGCGTATGCGGTCCTATTTTTTCTGCCTTCCGGCGCGGAAGACGGGTTCCGTTCCGGCGATGATCCGCTTGATGTTTTCCCGGTGGGAGAAAAAGATCAGCGCCAGGATAAAAAAGCCCAGGGCCAGCTGATGCCAGCTGAAGCCGCCCAGCAGGAGCATGACGAAGGGGTAGGCCAGACCTGCGGACAGGGAGCCGACGCTCACCCGCTTGGAGACGAAGGCCAGGATGAGGAAGATGGCGATGAGGATGAGGAAAAGCCGCCAGTCCAGCCAGATCGCGATGGCTCCGGCAACGCTCACGCCCTTCCCCCCCTTGAAGCGGAAGTAGATCGGCCAGCTGTGGCCGAGGAGACAGGCGGCGGCGCCCAGGGAAGCGCCAGGCTCCCCGGCCAGCAGGGTGCCCAGGTACATGGCCAGGGCGGTTTTGATCCCGTCCATCAGCAGGGTGAGCAGGCCCATCCCGATGCCGAAGAACCGGGCCACGTTGGTAGCCCCCGCGTTGCCGCTGCCCTTATCCCGGATATCCCCGAAGCGGGTGTGGGTCAGGAGCACGGCGGAGCTGATGGACCCCAGAAGGTAACCGCCGACGGCGGCGGCGGTGAGTTTTAGCGCATACATGTTATTTTCCCTGATCTGCCTCGAACATATGCTTCAGCATCTTCATGGCCATGCAGGTATAGCCGTATTCGTTGTCGTACCAGGCGAAGAGCTTGGCGAAATGCTCGTCCACGCTCAGGCCGGCAAAGGCGTCGAACACGCCCCCCACGCTCATGCCCAGGAAGTCGACGGAGACCAGGGGCTCATCCGTATACCCCAGGCTGTCCTTCATCTCCTCTTGGGTGGCCCGGCGGATCTCTGCGCAGATCTCCTCATAGGTCGCCGGCTTTTCCAGCTCGGCGGTCAGGTCCACCAGGGAGACGTCCAGGGTGGGGACCCGGATCGCCACGCCGGTGAGCTTTCCGTTCAGCTCCGGGATGACCTTGCCCACGGCCTGGGCGGCGCCGGTGCTGGTGGGGATCAGGTTCACGGAGGAGGCCCGGCCCATGCGCCAGTCGTCCTTGGGGGGCTTGCCGTCCACGGTGTTCTGGTTGGTGGTGATGGCATGGATGGTGGTCATGATGCCCCGGCGGAGGCCGTAGGCATTATGGATGACCTTTGCCAGGGGGGCCAGACAGTTGGTGGTGCAGGAGGCGTTGGAGACTACGGTCATCTCCGGCCGATAAATATCGCTGTTTACCCCGTAGACGAAGTTCGGGCAATCCTTGCCGGGGGCGGTGATCAGGACCTTTTTTGCCCCGCCCTGGAGATGGCGGCTGGCGTCCGCGGTCTTCTTGAACTTGCCGGTGGATTCCACGATGTATTCCGCGCCGGCCTCGCCCCAGGGGATCTCGCCGGGATCGCTGCAGTTGAATACGGGGATATTCATGCCGTCGATGGTGATGCTGTTTTCGGTGTAGCTCACCTCGCCGGGATATTTGCCGAACACGGAGTCGTACTTGAACAGATAGGCGAGCTGCTCTGGCGCCTTGTGGTCGTTGATGGCCGCGAAGCGGAAGCCGCCCTGCTTCAGACCCGCGCGGATCGCAAGTCTCCCGATCCTGCCGAAACCGTTGATGCCGACGTTAACGTTCATTCTCTGCCTCCAAATATACAATGTGTTTATGATACCCGATACCGGGGGATACGCATAGGATCAGAGGGCCATGGCGGCGTCAAAGCCGCTGGAGACCGCCTTGAACAGGGTCCCGCCGCTGCCGCCGCAGTCCCCGATGGAGATCACCTGGGGCGCCAGGCCCTGCGCCTGCTCCTCCAGGCTCCGGTCGGGCCGGACGCCCAGGGAGAGGACCAAAGTATCGCAGGGAAGAAGCTCCCTCGTCCCATCCTCATGGGAGACCAGGGCGCCTTCCGGAGTCGCGTCCTCCAGCCGTACCTGGCAGAGGAAGCGGACTCCGGCTTCCTTTAAGGCGGCCTTCAGCCAGATCATGCTGATGGCGACGCCGTCCGCCCCGATGCGCTCGGCCGGAAGCAGGTCGATCACCGTGACCTCCCGCCCGTGCTGCGCCAGATCCAGGGCCATTTCCAGGCCGGTGAACCCGGCTCCGGCCACCACGACCCGCCGGCCCGCCTTCTCCGGCGCGCCCTCCAGCTCGCCCACCCAGACGGCCTTCTCCGGCGCGGTGGGAAGCCTGGGGATAATGGGGCCGGCGCCCACCGCCAGCAGGACGGCGTCCGGCTTCAGCTCCCGCAGAAGCGCGGGGGTGGCCTCCGTGTTCAGCCGCAGGTCGATGCGCTTGTCCTCCTCCACGGTGCGGATGCTCCAGTCCAGGTATCGCTTCATATCCGCCTTGAACTCTGCCGCCGCGGCGAGACGGAGGGTTCCCCCCAGCCGTCCGCTCTTTTCCAGCAGGGTGACCCTGTGCCCCCGCTTCGCCGCGGTACGGGCGGCCTCCAGCCCCGCGGGGCCGCCGCCCACGATCACCACCCGCTTGCTCTCCGCAGCGGGCTTCGTCATATCGAAGAGGGACTCCCGGCCCGCCAGGGGATTCACGGCGCAACGCACGCTGATGTGGTCGCTGTGGGTCCTGCCGATGCAGGTGTTGCAGCGGACGCAGGGGCGGATCTCCGCCTCCCGTCCGGCCTTGGCCAGGGTCACGAAGGAGGGATCCGCCAGGGCGGTGCGGATCATGGCGGCGGCGTCCACGTCCCCCGCCCGGATGGCCTTCTCCGCCGTTTCCAGATCCATGCCGCAGACCACGCTGACGGGGATATGCAGCCGTTCCCGGAAGACCCGGGCATAGGGGACGTTGGTGCCCCGGGGAACATAGACGGGGGAGTTCAGCACCGGCAGGGTGGCCTCCTCCTCCAGCAAGCCCCGGCTCACATGGAGCAGGTCGATCTTATCCTGGATGCGCTCGGCAAAATCCAGGGTCTCGGCAAAGGTGGTGGTGCCGGGCAGGACCTCTTCCGCGCTGATGCGGTATTCCAGCGCCATGCCGCTGCCCATCTCCTTCCGCACGGCGTCCAGCATCTCCAGGGCGAAGCGGCTGCGCTTTTCCGGGCTGCCGCCGTAGGCGTCCGTCCGATGGTTGATGTAGGAGGCGAAGAACTGCGCGGGCACGTTCCCGTGGCCGCCGTGGATGAGGATCATATCGAAGCCCGCCTCCCGAGCCCGCCTGGCCTGGAAGGCATAGCTGGCGATGATGCTCCTGACCTCGCTCTCCGGAATGGCGGTGATCCGGTCCCGGGGGCCCATCATGTATTTGGAAACGGTGAGCTCGACCCCGGCCAGGCAGCCGTCCCGGTGGAGGGTACCCACCAGCTCCGGCAGATCCTCCAGCTTCATGACGCAGCAGGCGGGACGCACCATCCCCGGGAAGCGGGGATCATCCTCCAGGGAGCCGATGCCCAGGTTGATCAGGGCGGCGCCGGAGCCCGCCAGGGCGGTATAGTAGGATTTCAGGGGCATGCGTCCGTCCTCCTCGCGCCAGGTGAGGAAGGGCGCCGCAGGGGCGATCTCGATCCGGTTCCTCCAGGTGAGGGGACCGACGGTCAAAGGCTGAAATATGGCGGAGAATTTCAAGAAAGCCGCTCCTTTCGCATTTCTTTTTCTGAGAACTATGGTATAATGTCTCCCGGACAAAGGAGGAATGCCAGACGTGAAAGCGGTGCAGCAATTCGCGGCCGAGATGCCGGTACTTTATGCGGTGATCAAGATCATCCTGGTGCTCATCATCACCAGACTCCTGGCCATCCTGCTGAAATATATCCTGAAAAAGGCGGAGGGAGCCAGGAGCAAGCTCACCAAGCGTCCGAACTACATCGGGTATAGGCTCCTGAACAGAGTGCTGATCATCGCCCTGTATATCGTGGGGGTCATCGTCGCCGTGAGGCAGGTGCCCGCCCTTTCCACCGCCGTCACCGCCATCCTGGCGGGCTCCGGCATCCTGGCCGTGGCCCTGGGCTTCGCCGCCCAGGAGAGCGTCGGCAACCTGGTGAGCGGGGTGTTCATCTCCATCTTCCGCCCCTTCGACGTGGGGGACCGGATCCAGATCCATGCCCAGGATATTGCCGGGTATATTGAGGATATCACCCTGCGGCATACGGTGATCCGCACCATCCTGGGTACCCGGCTGATCGTGCCCAATTCCGTCATGGGTTCCGCGGTGGTGGAGAATACGAATTTTATGGATGGGGAGCCGACGCGGAATTTTGTGGATGTTCAGGTGAGCTACGGCAGCGATCTGGCTCTCGCCAAACGGCTGATGGAGGAGGTGATGACCGCTCATCCCCTGTATGTGGGGCCGAAGCCGCTGACGATCTATGTGCGGCAGTTTGAGGCCAGCGGCATCGCCCTGCGGGGCACCATGGCGACCAGGACGGTGGACGACAGCTTCATTGCCTGCAGCGAGGTGCGGCAGCAGCTGAAGGAGGCCTTCGACGCCAATGGAGTGACGATCCCCTTCACCACCGTGACCATTTCCAACCTGGGGGAGCTCTCCAACGGTCAGCTGACAGAGGACAGATAGGAACTTGTATGGAACAAGTCGGATGATTGAAAACACAGGATCAAGATGCAGATTGCCAGAAGCAGAGCTCCTGGCAAATCTTTTGTGCTGACCCGATTATATACCGGATTGTGTGTCTTGGCAAGGGATTATCCCATATTTTGCGGTCCCGGGGGAAAAAAGAAGAGGCGGGTGTTGACGAAAGCCCCCAGCAGGATCAGATACATGCAGAGATACATCCAGAACAGCGCCAGAACGGCACTGGCCAGGCTCCCGTAGAGGGTCACGCCCCCCAGCCCGGTCACATAGCTGCCGAAGAGCCAGGTGAGGAGCATCCACAGCAGCGAGGCCAGCATGGCTCCCGGGAGCTGACTGCGAAAGCGCTGCCGCCGGGAGGGAAGAAAGGTATAGAGCAGGGCGAAGAACAGGGCCAGCAGGAGCATGGCCAGGAAATAACGCATCCGGAGCAGGGACAGGAGCAGACCGCCCCCCGGCGGCCAGACCGACGCCAGCAGGCGGATGAGCCGCCGCCGGAACAGGGCGAAGAGCAGGCTCAGGAGCACCGTCAGCAGGAGGGCGAGGGTATAGAGGCCGGATACGGCCCGGAGCCGGAGAAAGCCTCCTATCTTCTTTCCGCCGCAGATCCGGTCCAGGCCCTGGATCAGTCCCAGGAAGGCCTTGCTGGCCGACCACAGGGTGAGGAGGGCGGAGAGGGAGAAGACCGCCGCGCCGTTTCCGTATACCTGGTCCAGGATCTCCCGCAGCAGCGCCTCCAGAGCGTCCGGCAGAACGGTGGAGAGGTATTCCAGCACCATCTCCCGGGTGAGGGGAGTGATGGGCAGAATGGAGCAGACCAGGGCCGTCAGGGGGATGAGGGAGAGGAAGAGAAAGTAGGCGCCGGAGGCGGCGTACATTCCCGGCTCCGCCTGGGCCAGCTCCCGGGAAAAGGTCCTGATCCGGGTCAATCGTCCCGGCCTCGGCCCACCCTGTTCCCTCGGCAAATGCCTCGTCTCCTTCCTCCGCGCGTCTGCGGCGCGGATACAGTATATGCGTTTGCGGCCCGAAATACCGACGCCCCGCCCGGATGCGGAAAAAACGCCTGCGAGTGCGGGAAAAACGCGATTCCCGTATTGACAAAGCTTCCGGCCCTATGGTATTATTTCTGTCGGCATTTCCGGGGCCCCAACCCATGCGGGCGTAGTTCAATGGCAGAACACCAGCCTTCCAAGCTGGATACGTGGGTTCGATTCCCATCGCCCGCTCCATCGTCGGGGCCCTTCTATACGCGCCAATAGCTCAGCAGGATAGAGCAACTGCCTTCTAAGCAGTAGGCCGGGGGTTCGAGTCCCTCTTGGCGTGCCATTTTTGTTTTATATGGTGGGTGTAGCTCAGTTGGTTAGAGCGCCAGATTGTGGCTCTGGAGGCCGTCGGTTCGACTCCGATCACCCACCCCATCCGCCCCAGTAGCTCAGTCGGCAGAGCACCTGCCTTTTAAGCAGGGTGTCCGGGGTTCGAATCCCCGCTGGAGCACCAAAGCGAAAATCCTGTCGGCGCAGTCCGGCAGGATTTTGCTTTGTATTCTTCAGTTTTCAGTCTTCATTATTCATTGACAGCGACAGGTCGGCCTTTCCTCAGGCTTCATAGGGTTTCCTCCGGGAGGCCCCGCCCTTCTGCAGCCACATGACGGTATCCCGCAGCGTGTTTTGCAGGGGCCGGGGGGCGTATCGGAATGCACGGGTCGCCCGGTCATGGTCAAATTCCCCGTTGGAGCTCAGCACGGCGATGGAATAGGGGGTAAAGATCAAGGGCTTCCCCCTTCTCAGACTGTACCGCTCATAGCGCGGCGCGATCAGCCTGGAGAGGGAGAGGGGCAGATACAGCACCTGTCTCTTTTTCCCCGCCGCCGTCTTTACGATGTTCAGGATTTCCCGGATCGTGGCGTAATGGCCGGACAGGATATATCCCTGGCCGGGCCGGCCGCTTTCCGCGCAGGCGAGGATGCCCCTTGCCACATCCCGCACATCGACGAAATCATATCCCCCCTCCACTGCGCAAGGGAGTTTGCCGGCCAAAAAGGACAGGAGCATCTGCGTGATGCTGCCCCCGGCAACATCGCCGGGACCGATGATGCCGGAGGGGAACACGATGCTGACGTTCAGCCCGTTTTCCGCCGCCTCCTTGACCAGGTTCGTCGCCATGGCCTTGCTCTTTCCGTAATCCCCCTGCACCAGCTCCGGGGAGAGCTCCGGAGGCTCGGCGATGGCTGTCCCCTTGGGCTTCTCGGAAATGGCATGGACAGAGCTGACATAGATCAGCTTCCCCACATGGTGGGAAAAGCACTGCTTCAGGATGCTGCGTGTGCCCTCCACGTTCACCCGGTAAAGCAGCGCGTCCGGCTCCGAAGCAACGGAGACGATGCCCGCGCAGTGGATCACGCAGGTCCCCTCGTCCGCCCCGGAGAAGAAGGCTTCCAGGGACGCCTCCTCGCAAACATCCCCTTCGACCGCGGCGGCGCATCCCGGCAGCTCCCGGGCCAGGGGGTCGCCGTACAGGACCAGCGCCCGCACCTCCGCCCCGCGGCTCTCCAGCTCCGAGACCACGGCGCGGCCCAAAAACCCCGTCGCCCCGGTCACAAGATACTGACGGTACATCTCATCACCCGCTTTCCCATATGAATGTTGATTATCTTTCATCTGTATCGTATACTTTATCCGGGAGCCGGTTCAACCGTCAGTTTGGCCAGATCCGAAACATAACCGACATCCGGGAGAACCGTGTCGATTAACTTTGAAAACTTTTTGTGAAGGGGAGGAGCGGAATGAAACGGACAGACGCCCGGGTAAGATATACCCAAAGGGTGCTCAAGGAAGCCCTGCTTTCGTTGCTGGGGGAAAAGCCCATCAACAAGATCACGGTCAAGGAGGTCTGCGCGCTGGCGGAGCTGAACCGGGCCACCTTTTACACCCATTACCGGGACTGCTTTGCCCTCCTGGAGAGCATCGAGAATGAGCTGGTGGAGGAATTCCGGCAATCGCTGGAGCGGGCGAACCCTTTCCACGTCTCCTCCCTCATAGAGGCCATTTACGGGATCGTGGAGAAGCATGACGCGGCCTGCCGCGTGCTGATCTTCGGGAAGGTGAGCCCCTCCGTCCTCCAGCGGATGATCGACGCGGCGCGGGACAAGAGCATGGAATACTGGAGAGAGGCGCTGCACAATGCCTCGGAGGACGACCTTGCCATGCTGTACATCCATCTCTCCAACGGCCTGATGCATGTGGTCGTTGAAGGATATGAGCGCTTCAGCAGAAAAGCGGTGGTGGAATTCGTGGACCGCATCGTAAAAAGCAGCCTTACCCTGTTCCGGTAGGGAGCCGAAGGCGGCCCGCGGACTTCATCCCGGCGGAAGCTTGACAGCCGGAGAATTATGTAGTACCATAATTAGTAACCGGGGTTAGATAATGGCAGCCTGCCGAAGGACGCCTGTCTGACGCCGAATCATCACGAGGGAAGAGATCCGGGCTTTCCGCCCGGGCGAGGGATGCAATGGAACTGGGAGAGATCGAGGATCGGATGATCCGGGCTTTCCGGCTGCTGCTGGAAAGCGAGGAGGGACGCCACAGCGCGGCCATATCCAGGGGGGAGCTGTATCTGCTTTGGTATATCCACCGTAAGGCGGACGCGGTCCTCCCGGGAGAACTGAAAGAGGCCATGCGCGTCAGTACTGCGCGGATTGCCCATCTGCTGAACGCCCTGGAGGCTCGGGGGTATATCCGGAGAAGCATAGACCCAGCAGACCATCGCCGGGTCGTCATCCGGCTCACGGAAGCCGGAACTCATGATCTTGAGCAGGTCTGCAGCCGCATACACAGACGCCTGGCCGCCATTGCGGAAGCCCTGGGAGAAGAGGATACGGAGAAATTCGTGTGTCTTGCCGAAAAGATCGCCTCCCTCTCGGCGGCGCTTTCCGCTGCGGAAAGGGAGGCGCATGATGAAAAAGCAAACCTCGGAAAAGCGGGTCCTGCGGAATCGGCGGGGAAAGCAGCTGTCCCTGTCCCTGCAGCGCTGCGATGAGACCCATCTGAACCAGATCCTTGAGCTGCAGGAGCGCGTTTGCCGGGGCATGCCCCGGAAGGAGCTGTTTGTCAGCACCGGGGAGGAGGAGCTGCGGGAGTCCCTGGCCATGGATTACTGCCTGGGGGCGTTTGCGGGGGATCGGCTCGCCATGTTCACCCTGATGATCGTCAACCGGGAGACCCCCCGCAGCCTGGGTCATGCCCTGGGCTATGACTCGGAGCGGCTCAGGCGGACCGTGACCTTTGACAGCACCTTTGTCTCCCCGGAGCATCGGGGGTACGGCCTGCAGAGCCTGGCCCTTCCCCTGAAGGAGCGGGAGGCTGCGGCCATGGGCGCCCGGGAGGCCTTGGCCTCCGTTTCCCCGGAGAATACCCAGAGCCTGAATAATCTGCTGGCGGGAGGCTTCCGGATCCTGTCGCGGCAGGAGCTGTATGGAGGGGTGGATCGGTATATCGTCGGAAAGACGCTGGGAAAGGAGTGATACCATGTCGGTACGCGGCACCCATCTGGTGGTGGACCTGCAGCGCATCACAGAGAATGCAAGGAAGGTCAAGGCGGTCTGCGAGGCGAGGGGGGTGGAGGTCCTGGGCGTGACCAAGGGGGTCAGCGCAGAGGAGCATATCGTCTCCGCCATCCTGGCCGGCGGGATCACCAAGCTCGCGGATGCGCGGCTGGAAAACGTGTTCAGACTGCGCAGAAGCGGGTTCCGGCAGCCGATCACCCTGCTCAGGATCCCCATGCTCAGCCAGGCGGAGCTGGTGACTTCGGCCTGCGACTGCAGCCTGAATTCGGAACCGGAGGTCCTCCGGGCGCTTTCCGACGCGGCCCTTTCCCTGGGCAGGCTCCACGAGGTGATCCTGATGATCGACGTGGGAGACCTGCGGGAGGGCGTCGCCCCGGAGGATGCGCCGGAGCTTCTGCGCCGCGCCCTGCCGCTGAAGGGCGTCCGGGTCGCCGGGATCGGGACGAACATGGGATGCTACGGCGGGATCCTGCCCACGGAGAAAAACCTGACTCTTCTCTGCCAGGTGGCCGGGGAATTGGAGCGGGTGGCGGGAGAGCCGCTGGACATCATCTCCGGCGGCGGGACCTCCTCCCTCATGCTCACTGCGGCGGGGCAGCTGCCCTCCGGAGTGAATCAGATCCGGGTGGGGGAGGGGATCCTGCTGGGAACGGACTCCACCTTTTCCCGTAGCATTCCATGGCTGAACCAGGATACCTTTATCCTCCGGGCTGAGATCGTCGAGCTGAAACGGAAGCCCACGGTGCCCATCGGGGAGCGGGGAGCGGCGGTCTTTTCGGATGCGCCGGCGTTTGAGGACCAGGGGATACGCCGCAGAGCCATTGTGGCCCTGGGGCAGCAGGACGTGCCCCCCAGCGGCGTCATCCCCGTCGACCCGGCGATCCGGGTGCTGGGGGCCAGCAGCGACCATATGATCCTGGATATCGAGGACAGCGAGGAGAGCTACGCCCTGGGGGATATGGTGGATCTGCGCCTGAATTACCAGGGCCTGCTCATGGCCTGCTCCTCCGCTTATATCCCCCATGTTTATCTCTGCGGGGACGAAGAGCCGGAGGAACAGATCCTGACCCCCGAGGAAGCGGCGGAGATCCGGGAATGAACGCCCGCCGGGGCGGTCGTTTCCGGGCTCGGAGGAAAGGAACGGAAATATGGGCTGAGCTCTGCGGAGCCGAAAACGGACACCCTGCCTGAACATCTATCCCGGATGAACGGCAGGGTGTCCGGTATCGGTAAAGAGGATCAGGCCGGGGAAAAACGATCCTGTCCTCCTCCGGCGGCTGTATTTCCTTCCTTTCAGTCCTTCCTGGGAGGCGGGGCGGGGAAATTCGGCGTTTCCACGCCGTTATCCTCCCGGAAGAGGAAGCGAAGACCGTCCTGGATGACCTTTCCCCAGGAGGTGCCCCAGTGGGATTCCCGGCTGTCCACGATCAGACAGAGCTGCCGGTTCGTGAGCTTCAGGGAGTTCTTCATGCGTCGGTAGAGGGGGATCAGGTAATCAAAGACCAGGACCTCGATGCCCTGATCCCCGGTGTACAGATAGAAGCGTGCGTTTTCCAGCTTTTTGGGATCATAGGCGTCGATCCTGGCCAGATAGTCCTCCGCCTCCAGGAGGCCCAGGCCGCAGGAAAGGTCCAGGGAACGCCCGAATACGTCGGGGTCCTTGAAGGTCATGTAGAGGGACTCCAGCCCGCCCATGGAAGCGCCGCCGACGGCGGTGTGAGCCGCGTCCGGCAGGGTCATGAGATTCGCGTCGATGATGGGCTTCAGCGTATCCCGGATGAAGTCGGCGTAGAAGCCGCCCAGAGGATTGACTTTCGGCGCGTCGGGCCGGCGGGGGCCGCCGAAATTCAGGTCGGGCTTCAGGGGCGGCAGCAGCTCGTTGCTCCGGTCGCCGGAGGTATCGATGGCCACGACCATGCACTGCAGTTCCGGCTCCAGCTCGCTGATGCGCAGCTCGCAATCCCAGCTGCCCATGGCCGGGTTGGCCTTTTCGGGGAAGACCACCTGCCCGTCATGGAGATACAGCACGGGGAAGCGCCGCACCCCGTCGTAGCCCTCCGGCGTCCAGACGCGGATGGTGCGCATGCGCCGATCCGGGATGGGGTCCATGGCGACTTGGAAGGTGACCAGCTTTCCCCTTTTCACCCATTCGGAATGATCTTCAAAGACGATTTGCATCATGTTCCTTCCTTTCTGATTCTATATATTATTTTGGTTTTTCTGCGTACTTGATCCCTTCAGCCCGGATTGTTTCTCAGACGGGCATCGAAGATCCTCCCACGAAAAGAAGATGATCCCATATTTCCATCATATCGTATTTTGTCGGGAAAGAACAGCCGGAACCGGCCTTTCCCGGCTCCGGCGCCGGGAGAGCAGGCGGCTGCTCCCGGTTGACAATACGGCTGCCATCCCATATAGTTGAGTCGGCGACCAGACGCCGGAGCCTGCGGTCCGGGGACGGGAAGGGCTCCCGTCCGCCGAAGGACGGGGCAGGCGTCCGGAGAGACGGAAGGACTGGCGCATTGTATTCGCCCGGGACGGGAATTGACAGCGGCGCGGGAGAGAGTTCCGGCGCGGAGAACGCAGATAGGGGGGAAGAGAAATGAAAAAAGTTGCGGTAATCTGGTCCAGCCCCAATACGGACGGCTTGACCGCCTCGGCGAAGGACCAGTTCATCCGCGGCCTCACGGACGCGGGGGCCCAGGTGGAGGAGATCCATCTGAACGGCAGGAGGATCGAGCACTGCCGGGCCTGCGGCAACGGCTGGGGGATGTGCCTCCGGTCGGGCAGCTGCGTGATCCGGGATGATTTTGCGGAGATTTACCGTACCCTCACGGAGGCGGACGGCATCGTCTGGATCAGCGCCGTGTACTGGTGGGAAATGACGGAGTGCTTCAAGGCGTTCTTCGACCGGCTTCGCCGGTGCGAGGGGATGAAGAACCGTCTGCTGGCGGAGAAGCGCTGCGTGCTCATCGCCTGCGCCGGCGGCACCGGGCGGGGCGTCGTGGAATGCCTCCAGCAGCTGGAGCGCGGTCTGACCCATATGGGCATGCGGGTGTACGACCGCATCCCGGTGGTGCGCTACAATAAGGACTATATGCTGCCCGCTCTGCGTCCGGCCGGTCAGACCTATGCCGACCGTCTGGAGAACGGGTTCGATATGTATTATTGATCGAGGGCGGAAAAATGAACGAATGTCTGCATACCGTGCGGTATTACGAGACCGACAAGATGGGGATCACCCACCATTCCAACTATATCCGCTGGATGGAGGAGGCCCGCATCGATTATCTGGAGCAGGTGGGCCTGCCCTATGATAAGCTGGAGGAGATGGGCGTATTCTCTCCCGTCGTGTCGTTGGAATGCCGGTATAAGTCGCCCACAACCTTTCCGGAGGCCGTGCGGATCGCCGTTTTCCCGGAGGGGTTCAACGGCGTCCGGCTGCGCTTCCGGTACGAAATGCGGCGGGGGGACCGGCTTGTGGCCGAGGCCCGCTCCGAGCACTGCTTCGTGGATGCGGCCGGTAAGCTCCTGCGCCTGAGGCGGGATCATCCCGAGCTGTATGAACGGCTTATGTCCCTGACGTCGTCAGGGGATTGATTCAAGGGAAAACAGAAAAAGGAGGAAAAAAGAAATGAAGATCGTCGTGTTGAACGGCAGCCCCCGTCCGAAGGGGAATACCGCTGCCCTCATCGCCGCCTTCCGGGAGGGCGCGGAGAGCAAGGGCCACCAGGTTTCCGTCCTGCCGGTGGGGACCATGGCCATCGGAGGCTGCAAGGGCTGCGAATACTGCCATACGAAGGGCGGCGGGACCTGCGTCCAGAAGGACGATATGGAGAAGGTCTATCCCGCCCTGGCGGAGGCGGAGCTGGTGGTGCTGGCCTCGCCGGTGTACTATTTCGGCCTGACCGGCCAGCTGCAGTCCGCGGTCTCCCGCTTCTATGCGGTGGGCGCTCCGGCGGCCAGGAAATGGGCGCTGCTCCTGACCTCCGGCTCCCCCAATGTTTACGGCGCCATCGAGGCCCAGTACAAGGGCATCCTGAATTTCATCCAGGCGCAGGACCTGGGGATCCTGGAATACAACGGCAGCCAGGTGGGTACGCCGGCCGCCCTGGCGGAGGTCAAGGCCTTCGGCGCATCCCTGTAAGCCTGCGGAGCAGGCCACGGTGAACCCGAAGGCAGCGGCGGGCTTCACCGATATACGCAGACTCCGGGTCTTCCCGGAGAAGAAACTGAGGGAGTTTCATTCCCGGAAAACCGGGGAGGGCCGGACCCGGGAGCCGAAATAAGCCAAACGGGGAAGCGCCGGTTGAAGAGGACCGGCGCTTCCCCTCATCCGGCCGTCCAAACCTTTCCGGCGGACAGGAGGAAGAGACATGAAGAGCCCGTTTGATCCCCTGGCGCAGCGATATCCCTCCCAGCGGTACCCCATCTATGCCCGGGGCGGGATGGTGAATTGCTCCAGCCCCATGGCTTCCGCCGCAGGGCTTGCGGCGCTGAAAAAGGGTGGAAACGCCGTGGACGCCGCTGTGGCGGCGGCGGCCGCCCTCACGGTAACGGAACCGACAGCCAACGGCATTGGCGCTGATGCCTTCGCTCTGGTTTGGATCGAGAAGGAAAAGCGCCTGTTCGGTCTCAACAGCAGCGGTCCCGCCCCCATGCTGGCCGATGCGGAGCGGATCAGGGCGGAGGGCAGGGATCGGGAGGGGAAAATGCCCACCCACGGCTGGACGCCCGTGACCGTTCCCGGCGCACCCAAGGCCTGGGCGGAGCTGGCCGGGCGCTTCGGCAGACTCTCCCTGGCGGAGGATCTGGCTCCTGCGGTCGCCTATGCCCGGGAGGGCTTTCCCTGCGCGCCTAATCTGGCCCAGACCTGGCGCGCAGCCCTGGAGAATTACCGGAGGAATCTGAAGGGGCCGGAGTTTGCCGCCTGGTTCAGGACCTTCGCTCCGGAGGGAAAGGCGCCGGAGGCGGGGGATATTCTCCGTCTGCCGCACCATGCAGACACCCTGGAGGAGATCGGCAGGACCGGGGCGGAGAGCTTCTATCGGGGAGAGCTGGCGAAGCGGATCGACGTGGAGAGCAGGAAATACGGCGGCTGCCTCCGGTACGAGGACCTGGCCGCCTATGAAGCCCGGTGGGTGGAACCCCTCCGGCTGGATTACCGGGGATACCAGGTCTGCGAGATCCCCCCCAACGGGCAGGGGATCGTAGCCCTGATGGCCCTGAATATCCTGAAGGAATTCTCTTTTTCGGAGAAGGATTCCCCGGAGACCTGTCACCGTCAGCTGGAGGCCGTCAAGATGGCCTTTGCGGACGCCTTCCGCTATGTGACGGATCCCCGGGAGAAGGAGATCGACTGCCGGCGCCTCCTGGATCCCGCCTACGGGGCGGAGCGGGCGCGGGAGATGACGGACCGGGCGCAGATCTGGACCCATGGGATCCCGCCCAAAAGCGGAACGGTATACCTCTGCTGCGCAGATGGAGAGGGGAACATGGTCTCCTATATCCAGTCCAATTACAACGGCTTCGGCTCCGGCATCGTGGTGGACGGCACCGGGATCGCTCTCCAGAACCGGGGAGCGGATTTCTCTCTGGACCCCGGCCACGCCAATTTTCTCCGGCCCGGCAAGCGCACCTACCATACCATCATCCCAGGCTTCCTGATGAAGGACGGTCTGCCGGTGGGCCCCTTCGGCGTCATGGGCGGATATATGCAGCCCCAGGGACATGTGCAGGTGGTCATGAACTATGCGGATTTCCATCTGGATCCCCAGCAGGCTCTGGATGCGCCCCGGTGGCAGTGGATGCGGGACGGCCGCGTCACGGTGGAATCCCGCTTCGACCCAAGCCTGGCCAGGGCTCTGCAGCGGCGGGGCCATCAGCTCAGCTATGACCTGGAGACGGCCTCCTTCGGCCGGGGCCAGATGATCGTCCGCCTGTCCAACGGCGTGCTGGTGGGGGGGACAGAATCCCGTACTGACAGCAATATCGCCTGCTTCTGAACGGGAGGAAGGATGCCGCCGGTATGCCATATCCCCGATCATAGCTTTTGACCGCAAATATTGTGCGCCGCTTCCGGATATGCTATAGTTGTATCCGGAACAAAAATGATGGAGCTGAAGCAATGCGGACAAAAGAGGAAATCAGCGCGGAATATGCCCGGTGGAGGGCGGAGGCGAGGGATCCGGAGCTGGCCGCCCGCCTGAGAGAGCTGGACAGCGCCGGGATCGAGGACGCCTTTTATCGGGACCTGGCCTTCGGCACCGCCGGGCTCAGGGGCATCATGGGCCCGGGGACGAACCGCATGAACCGGTACACCGTAGCCTGGGCCAGCCAGGGTCTGGCGAACTATCTGAAGGGGCGCTTTCCCGACCCCTCGGTGGCGGTGGCCTATGACAGCCGCAGGCAGTCCGAGGTCTTTGCCCGGATCGCCTGCGGGGTATTCGCCGCCAACGGCATCCGGGCGCGGCTGTACCCGGAGCTGATGCCCACACCCTGCCTGAGCTGGGCGGTGCGGTCCCTGGGCTGCTCCGCCGGGGTGATGGTCACCGCCAGCCACAATCCCGCCCAGTATAACGGATATAAGGTATACGGGCCGGACGGCTGCCAGATCACCGCCCAGGCGGCGGAGGAGATCCTGGGGGAGATGGAAAGATTGGATCTCTTCCGGGATGTGCGGGAGATGGATTTCGAGGAAGCGGCGGCGAAGGGGCTGGTCTCCCGGATATCCCGGGAGACGGAGGACGCCTATCTCGCCCGGGTGCTGGACCAGAGCGTCCTGTACGGGGACGAGGCGGACCGGGGGGCGGCCATCGTCTACAGCCCACTGAACGGCGCCGGAGGAAAGCCGGTGCTCCGGGCGCTGCGGGAGAGCGGATTTACGAACGTGGCCGTGGTGCGGGAGCAGGCGGAGCCGGACGGGGATTTTCCCACCTGTCCCAGCCCCAACCCGGAAAACCGGGAGGCCATGGAGCTGGGGTTGGAATACTGCCGCAGGCTGGGGGCGGATCTGTTCCTGGCCACGGATCCGGACTGCGACCGCTGCGGCGTCGCGGTAAGGGACGGAGGGGAGTACCGCCTCCTGACGGGGAACGAGGTCGGCCTGCTGCTGCTGGACTATATCTGCGCCCAGCGGCTGCGGCATGGGAGGCTGCCCCGGGATCCGGTTTTTGTGAAGACCATCGTCACCACGGAGCTGGCGGAGAGGATCGCCGCCCGGTACGGGGTGCGGACGGTGAACGTCCTCACGGGCTTCAAGTTCATCGGGGAGGTCATCGCCGGGCTGGAGAGGCAGGGTAGGGAGGAGGACTATATCCTGGGCTTCGAGGAGTCCTGCGGCTACCTCACCGGCGACTATGTGCGGGATAAGGACGGGGTGGACGCGGTCCTGATGATCTGCGAGATGTACGCCCGGTATCGGGCCCTGGGGATCACCCTGCCGGAACGGCTGGAGGCGCTGTACCGGGAGCACGGCCATAGCCTGAGCACCGTATATTCCTTCGCCTTCCCGGGATCCGCCGGGATGGAGCGGATGGCGGCGCGCATGGCCTCCTTCCGCCGGGAGCCGCCCGCTGCCTGGGGCGGAGAAAGGGTGGAAAGGAGCCTGGATTATGCCCGGGGCCTGGAGGGCCTGCCTCCCGGGGATGTGCTCAAGTTCTTCACGGCCTCCGCCTCCGTGGTGATCCGCCCCTCGGGCACGGAGCCGAAGCTGAAAGCCTATGTCACCGTTACCGCGGCGGACCGGGCCGCCGCCCGGGAGCTGGAGCGGCGCATCGCCGCAGAGCTCCGGGAACGCATCTGAAAACCGTCGGGTCGCGCCCCTCCGCCGGAGAAGCGGAGGGGCCGTTTTTTCCCCGGCTGGGGCCGGTGTCCGGGAAGGGAAATCCATACGGAAAAAGGAATTGCGATTTTCCTTTTCCTATGCTACAATATAAAATTACTTGAATAGGCAAATCAGCAGATCGGCGAGGGACCGGATATGTGGGTCAGCGACAACTGGAAGGACTATGCGCTTCTGGACTGCTCCGACGGGGAAAAGCTGGAGCGGTGGGGCGGGTATATCCTCCGCCGTCCGGACCCCCAGGCCATCTGGAGCACCGGCCGGGAGGGCCTGTGGAACAAGGCGGACGCGGTTTACCGGCGCTCCTCCTCCGGCGGCGGGCGTTGGACCCTGAGCAACGTGCCCCCCCAGTGGCAGGTGAGCTATGGGGACCTGACCTTCCGCATCAAGCTCATGAACTTCAAGCATACGGGCCTTTTTCCCGAGCAGGCGTCGAACTGGGATTTTATCCGCCGCAGCATCGCCGGGGCGGGAAGACCCATCCGGGTGCTGAATCTGTTTGCCTATACCGGGGCCGCCACCCTGGCCGCCGCGTCAGCCGGAGCCAGCGTCTGCCATGTGGACGCAGCCAAGGGCATGGTGGGCTGGGCGAAGGAAAACGCCCAGGTATCCGGCCTGGGGGAGAAACCTATCCGCTGGATCGTGGACGACTGCCGGAAATTTGTGGAAAAGGAGATCCGCCGGGGCAAGCGGTACGACGCCCTGATCATGGATCCCCCCTCCTACGGCAGAGGGCCCACCGGGGAGGTCTGGAAGCTGGAGGACAGCCTCTATGATTTCCTGGAGCTCTGCGCCGGCGTCCTGTCTCCGGAGCCCTTGTTCGTGCTGATCAGCTCCTATACCACGGGCCTGCAGCCCGCCGTACTGACCTACCTGGCGGAAACGGTGTTTTCCCGCCGCTTCGGCGGCCGGGCGGAGAGCCGGGAGCTGGGCCTCCCGGTGGAGAAAAACGGCCTGATCCTGCCCTGCGGCGCGGCCTGCCGCTGGCGGGGCAGGGCCTGCGAGGATGATTGAACCTTGAGCACCATCATTAAAGCGGAAAAGCTCGTCTATACCTACGAGGGGGCGGAAACGCCCACCCTTCGGGGCCTGGACCTGGAGATCGAGGAAGGCAGCTTCGTGGCGGTGCTGGGGCATAACGGCTCCGGCAAATCCACCCTGGCCAAGCACCTGAACGGCATCCTGATCCCCACCTCCGGCCGGGTGCTGGTGGACGGGATGGATACGGCGAAGGAGGAAAATCTCCTGGCTGTGCGGCATACGGTGGGCATGGTCTTCCAGAATCCGGATAACCAGATCGTCGCCAATGTGGTGGAGGACGATGTGGCCTTCGGCCCGGAAAACCTGGGCATCGATCCGGCGGAGATCCGCCGCCGGGTGGACGACGCCCTGACCAGCGTGCAGATGTACGAATACCGGAACCATGCCCCCCATCTGCTCTCCGGCGGGCAGAAGCAGCGGGTGGCCATCGCGGGGATCCTGGCCATGAAGCCCAGGTGCATCGTGCTGGATGAGCCCACGGCCATGCTGGACCCGGTGGGCCGGGGGGAGGTGCTGGATACCGTCATCCGCCTGAATAAGCAGGAGGGGATCACGGTGATCCTGGTGACCCACCACATGGAGGAATGCATCGGGGCGGACCGGCTTCTGGTCATGTCCGGGGGCGCCATCCTGATGGACGGCAGCCCCAGAGAGATCTTCCCCCGGGTGGAGGAGATGGAGGCGGCTCATCTGGGCGTGCCGGACACCACCCGGCTGATCTACGCCCTGAACCGGGAGGGCTGCAGCCTTCCCCTGGAGGCCATCACCACGGAAGAATGCGCCCAGGCGCTGCTGCGCGCCTTCGGGCATAAGGAGTAAGGGACCTTGACACCAGTTTTGCAGACGGTCCGATTGACCCATCGCTACAGCGAGGGCACGCCCTTTGAGCGGGTGGCGGTGGAAAGCGTGGACTTTTCCGCCCGGCGCGGGGAATTTATCGCCATCATCGGACATACCGGCTCCGGGAAGAGCACCTTCATCCAGCACTTGAACGGGCTGCTGAAGCCCAGCTCCGGCAGCGTGCTCTTCGATGGACGGGATATCCATTCCAGCAAGGAATTCACCCGGCAGGTACGCTTCCGGGTGGGCCTTCTGTTCCAGTATCCGGAGTACCAGCTCTTTGAGGAGACGGTGTACCGGGATATCGCCTTTGGCCCGAAGAACATGAAGCTGAAGGAGGACGAGGTGGACGAGCGGGTCCGGGAGGCCGCGGACTTCGTGGGCCTGGAGGAGAGTCTGCTGGAAAAATCTCCCTTCGACCTCTCCGGCGGCCAGAAGCGCCGGGTGGCCATAGCCGGCGTCATCGCCATGCGCCCGGAAGTGCTGATCCTGGATGAGCCCACCGCCGGACTGGATCCCGGGGGCCGGGAGGAGCTTTTGGAAAACATCCTGCGCTACCACGACGGTGGCAAGCGCACGGTGATCTATATCACCCACAGCATGGAGGACGCGGCCCGCACCGCCCAGCGCATCGTGGTGTTCAACCACGGCCATATCGCCATGGACGGCACGCCGAAGGAGGTGTTCCGCCGGGGCTTCGAGCTGGTGCAGATGGGGATCATCGTTCCCCAGATCACCCGGGTGATGATGCGCCTCCGGGAGCTGGGGCTGGATGTGGACGACGGCGTGTACTCCGTGGAACAGGCCCTGGCCGCCCTTCGGGAGAGAAAGGGGGGCGGGGACCATGCTTAAGGATATCACCCTGGGCCAGTACTATCCCGGGGATACCCTGGTCCACCGGCTGGACCCCCGCACCAAGCTGATCCTCACCCTGGTCTATATCGTCGCCCTGTTTACGGCGGCGGTCTATGCCGGGTATGTCCTGGTGTTCCTGTTTCTGGCGGTGAGCATCCTGGTCTCCCGCATCCGGCTCCGGAGCATCCTCAGCGGGCTGAAGCCCCTGATCATCATCGTGCTGATCACCGGGATCCTCAACCTCTTCTATACGAGGGGGGAGCATCTGCTGGTGCATTTCTGGCGCATCAGCATCTACTGGGAGGGCGTGGAGACCGCCATATTCATGGCCCTGCGGATCATGCTCCTGATCGCAGGCACCTTGCTCCTCACCTATACCACCTCTCCGCTGCAGCTGACGGACGGGCTGGAAAGCCTGCTGAACCCCCTGAAGAAAATCCATGTGCCGGTGCACGAGCTGGCCATGATGATGTCCATCGCTCTGCGCTTCATCCCCACCCTCATCGAGGAGACGGATAAGATCATGAGCGCCCAGCGGGCGCGGGGGGCGGATTTCGAGACCGGCGGCCTCATCGCCAAGGCGAAGGCCATGCTCCCCCTGCTGATCCCCCTCTTCGTCAGCGCCTTCCGCCGGGCGGATGAGCTGGCGACCGCCATGGAGAGCCGCTGCTATCACGGGGGAGACGGGCGGACCCGCATGAAGCAGCTGCGCATGGCCCGGCGGGACTGGATCGCCCTGGCTGTGGGCGCACTGCTCCTTGCCCTGGTGATCCTGCTCCGGAGGCTGGGGATTTGAGACAGCTTGCCTTGCGCCTCAGCTACGACGGCTCCGCCTACCACGGCTGGCAGCGGCAGAAGGGCCTCCCCACGGTACAGGAGACTCTGGAGGAAGCCCTGACCAAGCTCTGCAAGGCTGAGACCCGCGCCTTGGGCTGCGGCAGGACGGACGCCGGGGTGCATGCCCGGAAATACTGCGCCGGGTTCCGGACGGAATGCGGCGTACCCGCCGACCGGCTGCCCCTCGCCCTGAACGCCCTGCTGCCGCCGGATATCGCGGTGCAGGCGGCCTGCGAGGTGGAACCGGGCTTTCATCCCGTGTTTTCCTGCCGGAAGAAGGAATATACCTATTATCTGCGTACCGGCGCGATCCGGGATCCCTTTGAACGGGACCGGGTCTGGTTTCGTCCCGGAGAGCTGGAGCTTGACCGGCTGCGGGCGGGGGCGGCACAGTTCCTGGGCACCCATGATTTCGCCGCGGTGCGCAGCGTGGGTACCAATGTGAAGACCACCGTGCGGACGGTTTACGATTTTGCCGTGGAGCGGGAGGGGGATCTGTTTTCCTTCCGCATCTGCGCCAGCGGCTTCCTGTACAATATGGCCAGGGCGATGGTGGGCACTGTGCTCTATGTCTCCCTGGGGAAGCTGCGGCCGGAGGAGATCCCGGCGATCCTGGAGGCGGGGGACCGCTGCCTGGCGGGGCCCACCGTTCCGCCCCAGGGCTTGTACATGACCGGAGTCTGGTATGACGGGGAGGCGGGGAGGATGATGCAGGCATGAGACCGGTATTCAAGGGCGTTCTCCGCTTTCTGGGCGGCCTGTTCCTCCTGGGCCTGGTGGTCCTGGCGGCGGTGGGGATCGTTCAGAACGGGAGGGCGGGAGAAAAGACGGAAACCGCCTCCGCCTTCAGCTTTGATCCCTACAGCGAAAACCGCTTCACCGCCGTGGGGAGCAGCCTCCTGGTGAGCGCGGATTCCGGCCTGACCCTGTTCGACGGGGAGGGGGAGCTCCTCCTTTCCCGGTCTGCAGGCTACGCCGACCCCCTGGTCTTCTCCCGGGGAAAGACCGCCGCGGTCTGGAGCCAGGAAAACAGCATCGCCCTGCTGATCAAGGAAGACGGCGAAACGGTGGAGGTGGGCCTCCCCGGCAGCGTGATCACCGGAAAGGTGAACACGCAGGGCTGGGGCGTCTTCCTGGCCCGGGAAGGGGGCAGTAAGGGCGTCGCCATTGCCGTCAAGCCCGATGGGCAGGCGGTGTACCGGGTACGCCTGGGCAGCAGCTATCCCGTGGACGCGGATCTCTCCCCGGACAGCGGCAGTCTTGCCCTGCTCACCCTGCAGGGAGAGGGTTCCCACCTGGGGATCTACAGCCTGAACCAGGAGACGGAGCTGCGGAGCTGGTCCGGGGAGGAGGAGATCTTCTTCGAGGCGGCATACCTGAGCGGAAACGCGCTCCTCCTGCTGAGCACGGAGCGGGCGCTGTTCCTGGACGAGAGATGCGAGCCGGTGAACGAATTTGCCTTCACGGGGGAATTCCTGAAGGATTACGCGATCTCTGAGGAGGGCTTCATCGTCCTGGCCCTGGGGCGTCACCGGAACGGCAGCGCGGCCCGGCTGCTCACCCTGGATAAGGACGGCCGGGAGCTGGCCTCTCTGGAGATCCAGGGCGAGGTCCAGGGGCTGAGCGCCGCGGGGCGCTGGGTCTCCGTGCTGTATCAGGACCGGCTGGCGCTCTATGATCCGGAGCTGCAGGAAAAGGGCAGCCTGGAGAACGCTTCGGGCGTACAGGCGTCCCTGGTGCGGGAGGATGGCAGCGCCATCGTCGTCGCCGGAGGCAATGCGACGGTTTTTCAACCGTAAAGAACGTACAGAGGGCTCAGGGACGGATCGGCGGAAATGAGCCCGCATAAATCGGCAGGGGTTCAGCTCCCCTAGCCTGAAGGAGGCAATCCCATGATACATTGGATCATCGATATCGTTCTGCTGCTTATTCTTGTCGGCTGCGCCTGGAAGGGCTACCGAAACGGGCTGATCCCCGGGATCTTCATGCTCCTGGCCCTGTTCGCCTCCCTCTATGGGGCGAAGCTGGTGGCGGAGACCTATTCCGAGGAGTTCATCTCCATCCTGGAGCCCTTTGCCAGCGGTCTCACGGACCGGGCCATGCGGGAGCTGGAGGACGAGGATGTGCTGCAGGGGAACGACGTGTATGCGGCCTCCAAGGCGATCCTGGAGGAGATCGGCTTCATGGGTTCCGCGGCGGAGAATATCGCCGAAGAGCTGGATAAGGAAGTGAACGAGACCGGGCATGTGCTCCGGGCGGCCATGGTGAAGCGGCTGTGTATCGATGTGGCCTATACCCTGACCCTGGTCATCACCTTTGTGCTCCTGGCCATTGCCTTCGCCGTGCTGGGGAATCTGATCAGCCTCTCCTTCCATATCCCCGGCCTGGAGGTGATCAACGGCGTCCTGGGCGCCGTCTTCGGCCTGGGGGAGGGGGCGGTGTTCGCCTTCTTCATTGCCTGGCTCCTGCGCTTCGGGGGCATGCTTCTGAAGAGCGAGATCGTGGAGGAGACCATCCTGCTGAAATGGCTCCAGTCCATGAATCCCCTGGTGGGCTTCTTCGGCCTGTAACGGGGCAAACCCCGGAACCCGCTTTTTTCCGGGAATGGAAGAGGCTTGGATTTGCAAGCCTCGGGATAACGTGATACACTCATGTCAGGGAAGGGCCGCGGTCTTTCCCCCATGGAAAGGAAGGTGGACGGATGCAGCCGCCGATTTGCTCAAGATGCAAAAAGAATGTGGCCGTGGTCTTCATCACGAAGATGGAGAACGGCAAAACCGTGAACGAGGGCCTTTGCCTGAAATGCGCGAAGGAATTGAATATCCGGCCCGTGGAGGACCTGATGCAGAAGATGGGCATCTCCGATGAGGATCTGGACGGGATCAGCGAGGAGATGACGGAAGCCCTCAGCGGCGTGGACCATATCCCCGATGCGGACGGGGGGGACGACGAGAGCGGCAAGACCGCCACCTTCCCCTTCTTCAATAAGCTCTTCGGGGCCAATCCCCCCAGCCAGGAAAACCGGCCCGGGCGGGAGCCCCCCAGACCGGAGCCGCCCCAGGCGCCCCGGGGACCGAAGAAAAAATTCCTGGAAAACTACTGCCAGGATCTCACCGGCAAGGCCCGGGACGGGAAGCTGGACCGGATCGTGGGGCGGGAGACCGAGCTGGAGCGGGTGATCCAGATCCTGAACCGGCGGCAGAAGAACAATCCCTGCCTCATCGGCGAACCCGGCGTGGGCAAGACCGCCATCGCCGAAGGCCTGGCCCAGAAGATCGCCGACGGGCAGGTGCCCTATAAGCTCCGGAATAAAGAGGTCTGGCTCCTGGACCTCACCGCCCTGGTGGCGGGGACCCAGTTCCGGGGCCAGTTCGAGAGCCGGATGAAGGGCCTGATCGACGAGATCAAAAAGCAGGGGAACATCATCCTCTTCATCGACGAGGTGCACAGCATCGTGGGCGCCGGGGATGCGGAGGGCAGCATGAACGCCGCCAACATCCTGAAGCCCGCCCTCTCCCGGGGGGAGATCCAGGTCATCGGCGCCACCACCTTTACGGAATACCGGAAGCATATCGAGAAGGACAGCGCCCTGGAGCGCCGCTTCCAGCCGGTAACGGTTTCCGAGCCGGGGATCGAAGAGAGCGTCAGCATCATCCAGGGCATCGCCCATTATTATGAGGAGTTCCACTGCGTGCGCATTTCGGAGGAGATGTGCCGTCAGGCGGTGATCCTCTCCGAGCGGTACATCACGGACCGCTTCCTGCCGGATAAGGCCATCGACCTGATCGACGAGGCCTGCAGCGACGTGAACCTGAAGAATATGGATATCGCCCGCAGCGCCAGCATCCATGTGGAAATGGAGGACCTGGTGAAGGAGCGGGAGCGGATCCTGGCCGCCCCCTACGGGGAGAGCAGCGGGGACTATGCCCGCCTGGCTGAGCTGCGGAGCAAGGAGCTGCAGCTGGATGAGGAGCTCCATGATCTGGAGCAGCGTGGCTGGCCGGAGCTGACGCTGGAGAACCTGGCCCGGGTCATCGAGCTCTGGACCAAGATCCCCGCCAGCAGCATCAAGGAGGATGAGTTCCAGCGCCTGAGCAAGCTGGATGAGCGGCTGAAGGCCCACCTCATCGGCCAGGACGAGGCGGTGGACGCGGTATGCGCCGCCATCAAGCGGAACCGGGTGGGCATCTCCCCCAAGCGCAAGCCCGTATCCTTCATCTTCCTGGGCTCCACCGGCGTGGGCAAGACCGAGCTGGTGAAGCGGCTGGCCGCGGATCTGTTCGACTCCCCCGAGTCCCTGATCCGCCTGGATATGTCCGAGTTCATGGAGAAGCATACGGTGAGCCGCCTGGTGGGCTCCCCGCCGGGCTACGTGGGCTATGACGAGGCGGGCCAGCTTACGGAGAAGGTGCGGAGAAGGCCCTACAGCGTCATCCTCTTTGATGAAATCGAAAAGGCCCATCCGGATGTGATGAACATCCTTCTCCAGATCCTGGACGACGGGCGGCTGACGGACGCCCACGGCCGGAATGTGAATTTCGAAAACACGGTCATCATCATGACTACCAACGCGGGCAGCGGCGAGCGCACCGGCAGCGTGGGCTTCGGCCGCACGATCTCCGAGCAGGGGAAGGAAAAGGCGCTGAAGGCCCTGAACGAGTTCCTCCGGCCGGAGTTCATCAACCGGGTGGACGAGGTCGTTTCCTTCAACCGGCTTACGGAGGAAAACTTCGTGGAGATCGCCCGGATCATGATGAACGAGCTGAAGGACAGCATGGCCGAGAAGGGCTACAGCCTGAGCTTCGACGAGGAGCTGCTGAAGTACCTGGCAAACAAGTCCTACTCCGTCACCTACGGCGCCCGGAACCTGCGGCGGCTCATCCAGCGGGAGGTGGAGGACGTGATCACCCAGCTGCTGATCCAGAATTACGCCGCCAGCGTGAAGCTGATCGCCGTCACCATGCGGGACGGGGAGGTCCAGGTGGTCACCGCGTAATACCACAAAACATCAGAAGAATACAGAATCAGGAGGAGTACCCGATGGGCGTTCCTCCTGATTTGTTTGTTTTGTTTTGTTTGGGTGAATCTCGATCTATTCCTGCGCCGGAGTGCATAAAAAGAAAAGCGGATAGGAATCAGCCGCTGATGAAGGCCTCATAGGCTTCCTGATAGATCTCGGTCAGTGCATCGGAGCCGATGCTCTTTGCCCCCTGTACGTAGGAATCCCAGTCGCTCAGACTCTTGGAGCCGTCCACAAAGGAGAGATAGTTTTCCTGGAGATAGGTGCTGAGGTCTGATACGATCGACGTGATGCGTTCGCTTTGTTCCAACGTGTAAGAGATACCGGAGGGATATACGTACAGGTCATCATGAGGAACAGAATCCCAATCCTTGGTGTACTGGATAGCAACCTCGTTGCCGGGGGCGTTCCAGGCATAGTTGATGTACAGCCCGGGTTCGCAGAGGCTGTTGAGAGCATAGGTGAGCATGATCATAGTCCAGCCGGCGGGAGATTCGGTAATAAACTCGGTGATGACCACATTGCCGGATTCATCATATTCCCAGCTCACGCCTTCCACGCCATATCCGTATAGGAAACTGCCCTCATCGCTGTAGCGCCAGTCGAGCCAGGTACAGGCCAGAGGGATGTTTTCGCAGGATGTGGAGATGCCGGCGCTGCCCCAGTACGGACGATCACACTGGAAGCCCATGTGCAGGGTTTGTCCCTCGTAGCGCTGGGGCTTGGTAATGGCTACCCAGCCATATTTTGCCCCCTCCGGGATGGCAGATTCGTTGGCCTTCATAGTGGTAGCGCGGGTGCCGGCGATATATCCCAGTTGGCCGGTCATAATCTTGTCTCCAATGTCTGGGATGCTGCCGTAGGAAGTCCAGTTGGGGTCCAGAAGGCCTTCGCTGTACCACTGATAAATCATGGTCATCAGGTCGCGGTCATTTTCACCCAGGTTGCTGAGATGGACCTGACCGTCCACCACGTATTGGGTGTTGGTGACGCTGCAGCAGCAGTAGGTGTCATAGCCAACCCATTCAAAGGCGTTGGAGATTTCCAGAGAGCTTAGGAGCGTAGCGGGAGTTTCAACTTCTTTCTGCACCTTGAAGAAGGTGAACATCTCATGCAGGTCGTTGAATGTCTTGATGTCTGCATTGGTCTTGCCCATTTCCCACAGCCAGTCGCCGCGGGCGAAGGCACCGCTGCTCAGCTCTCTTTCTTTCCGCAGCTCATACATGAGGCAGATCAGATCCTTCTGCTTGAAGACCTTGCGGATGGTGTTCAGATCATCGGGGTCCTTTGTGACCTCATAGATGTAGTTGGGCAGGTACATCCGGTAGTCATAGAGATTAGCGAACCACCCCTCTTCCAGAACGGCCTTCTCTATGGGGTTGCTGTAGAAGGCTGCGGGGGTTGTCATAATATCCAGCAGGGCTTCGGATGCCATCAAGACGGCGAAATTCTCGCTGCGGTTTGCAGAGGGCACGATGGTGGTCTCCACGTGGACGCCAGTGCGTTTGAAGACCTCCTGGGCAAGGGGCATGGAATCATACCCATCTTCCGACAGATACTGTGGAGTATAGTTGCAGGTCCAGATTGTGATGACCTCGTCGGAGGTCGTCAGGGGCAAGGGATAGTCATATGGCTCGAGAGCAAGGCCGTTAGCGTCAGCCTTGAATTTTCCCGCGGCAAAGTTGTACGGAGATTCTGGGTCCGGCTCTGAGGTCGGTGAGTTGGTCACACTGGGTAAGTCGGTTGCCTTGATTATCTCTGGGTCGCTGCTTGCCGACGGATTTGCATTGTTGCAGCCCGAGAAGAAGGTCAGGGTAAGCAGCATGGCAAACATGAGTGCCATCACTCGTTTCATTTCATTTCTCCTTTCCCTGGTGTTATTGATCAAAGTAGTGGCTGGAAGACGGTGAAAGCAGGCGCAGAAAACCGGCGCGGTCTTGATCAGGTTTTTGCCTGCTCCGCCCGGTAAGCCAGAATCGCACCGGCAATCTTGTCATGAATGGATTCGCAGCAGGCGGGGAAACCGTCAAAAGCCCGGTGCAGGGCAATGCATTTTGTGCAGTTGCCATGGAAACGGCAGTCGGTCTTCTTACATCTGCATTTGACATTTTCGGGATCGCGTACGAGCTCATGCCACACAGCCGCACGCTTACGGCCCTCCTCCGCAGCGTTGGGATCGTGCTTCATTGCCTCAGCGATACGATTGTGATAATCCTCCCGGTTGATGGCAATGGATTGATTATTGTTCATGTGGGCGTGGATATTATGCCGTTTTTCTAATGGAACCTCTGCAGAGAGCTTGTCATCAACGATCCGCAGACAATCCGGCAGACTGCCGTAACTGCGGTGGGTTGCCATACAAAACTGACAGTTGTGGTTGTTTTCACAAAAATGGCGAGGGCAGGTACAGGTCAGGTTCTTTGCCACACCCACGACTGCATCCCATTCCCGGCGAAGCTTCTCCTTCTGCTCCTCAGTCATATCATCCCAGCGGATTCCCGTGGGATTGAGCTTGCGTAAGTGTTCCTTCAATAGCTCGTTCATTTGTTAACCTCCTATCCTTCAGCCTATCTTCTGCGAAACCCCAAAACAGCATTCAGCTGTAAAAAGGTTGTACCTGCTTACTAACAGCATAATCAAGCCAAGGGAAAATTGCATTTTTCTTTGTCGGCAGAATGTTCGCAAAAATTGAACGATTGAAGAATCAATACGCTGGACATATCGAAAGAAGGCGTGATATATTAAAATAAATTGTATATAATATTTAATAATTATTACATTATGGTGCTTCGTTGTAGCAACAGACGGCTGTTTCCATTCTGATCGAGGGGATAACATGGATATTACGCAATTGCAATATTTTAAAAAGCTTGCGGAGACCGAACACCTGACAAAAACAGCAGAGGAGCTCTATATATCCCCTTCCACACTCAGCATGTCTATCAGCAGACTGGAAGAGGAGCTGGGCGTTCCCTTATTCAGCCGGATAGGCCGCGGTATACGCCTGAACAGTTATGGCGTGGCTTTCCTGGTCGAGGTGAATAAGGCGCTGGATACCATCAACCGGGGCATCAAGCACCTGGAGCAGATGAAACGGAATGCCAGAATGCAAATTCGGCTGATTACCCCTACCATTGTCGGATTTCAGGGTTTGATGCTGGAGCTTGAGCAATTGTTCCCGGATATCGTGCTGAATTCGAGCCAGTCAACAATCAGCAATATTGTGCCTCTGTTTTTGCAGGGAGACGTAGATTTTTGCATTATCGCCATGGAACTTCTCTCAGCAGAACTGGAAGGATGCGTTCTGATGCACCAGGATATGGGATTAGTGGTTTCCGAATCCAGTCCCTTTGCTGAACGCAGTTCCGTGACCGTTGAAGAGATCGCCGAGCTGGATTATGCTGCCTATCCTCAGGATCATACCCAGCGCACATTGTTAAACAGAATGCTTTCTCAGAAGGGGTTTCTGGCTTCTGTCACCTATGAATCTGACAATTATTTCGAACTGCTGCGCACGGCATCCTTCGGAAAGCACGCGTTGATCATTGTGCGTAAAGTATATGACAACTATCCGATACACGGGCTTCGGTATATCCCCATTGCGGATGCCGACGTTAACGCGGATCTCCGGCTTTACTGGCTGCGCAACAGGCCTGGGATACCAGAAAGACCCTTGGTTAGCTCGGTAAAGGAAATCATCCTTCGGCACTTTCACGTGGAGAAAAATACCGGCCTTTCCGCCGCACTTTAAGGTGAGGGAAAAGCCGGTTTCCATTTTATCGGTTGATTTTCTTCGGACTGTTCAAGAATGGCGAACGATTCTGGCAAAACCCAAATTGATTTTCCCCCTTTCTCCGATTAACGTATTATATAAGAATAAAGATTAGGCCATATGATTCATTCCAGATACCTGGCTGGATTGAAACAAGCAGACGAAGAAATGAGGTGAAAAAATGGGAAGGTCCAGTGATGAGCACTTGGCTAAATTGAACACCCTAGGTATCCCCTGGAAGGAGATGACTGAGGAACAGAAGCTGCAGCAGCGCAAGGAATGGGATAAGATTGTCAGCGATCCCAATGAGTTATACTGCACCTGCCCCCGGACAGGCTGCCGCAACAACCACAACTGCAAACAGTGCGTTACACTCCACCGCTATTTTGACGGATATCCGGATTGCCTCCGGCCTTTGGATGATGTGCTCCAGGCGGGAGTACCTCAGGAAAAAAGGTATAACATGCATTACAAAATCCAGTCCGGCGGGGGAAATGATCAGTCCGGGCTGGTCGATCCCCACGATCCTGATGGTTCCCGGGAACGCCTCATCAAGGCGCGGGAAGCGGCCGGCTTGGATATGGTCGGCATAATGAATGCTTGGAACAAGATCGCCCAGGACCCGAAGAACCAGGCATGCCGCTGCAAGAACGTGGATTGCTGGTATCACGGAAACTGCGTTAAGTGCATTGCGCTGCACCGGCATTTCGGTGGTTTTCCCGCCTGTGACCGGTACATCATGGATATGATCGACGAGACGGTGGATGCTTACTGGGCGGAGCAGGACGGCAGACCTGAGAAGACGAGATAAATCAGAATGGAAAACACGAGAAAAAGAATAGTGAGGTGTTTTGCATGGGAAGAACGAATGACGAGCATCTGACCAAATTGAACACTTTGGGTATCCCGTGGGAAGAGATGACAGAGGAACAGAAGCTGCAGCAACGTAAGGAATGGGATAAGATCGTCGGCGACCCCAATGAGCTGTATTGTACCTGCCCTCGGACCGGCTGCCGCAACAACCACAACTGCAGCCAATGCGTCACCCTTCATCGCTTCTACGACGGATTTCCTGATTGCCTGCGTCCCTTTGACGAGAAGATGCAGGAGGGTGTCCCCGCTGAGTTTCGCTACAATATGCATTATAAGATCCAGTCCGATGGGAACGATGCCTCCATCATTGATCCCCATGATCCTGACGGTTCCCGGGCCAGACTCTTCCAACAAGCAGCCAAGGAAGGCGTGGATCGCGGTGTCGAGGTGGCGAACAAGTGGCAGAAAATTGCCCAGGATCCGAAGAACCGGGCCTGCCGCTGCAAGAACGTGGACTGCTGGTATCACGGCAACTGCGTGAAGTGCATTGCCCTGCACAGACACTTCGGCGGCTTCCCCGCCTGTGACCGGTATATCGTGGATATGATCGAAGAGAAGGTCGATGCCTACTGGGCGGAGCACGGCGGCAGACCGGAAGCCTGAATAAGAATTGTAAAAGCCCCCCGGCTCATGGAGCCGGGGGACTATCGCGCTTCCGCGGTTATCAGTGCGCGCTGAGGGTGATGAAGACATAGGGCTTGTCTATCTTCCTGAAATACAGGGGCAGATGGGGCGCGCCCTTCTGCAGGGCCATGGCGGTGGATTTGGTCAGGAGGTAATGCTCCAGCTCCTCTTCCTCCCCGCAGCAGATATCCACCTCCCCGTGGAGATCCGTCAGGTTATCCGTATCCATGCTCAGGAAGATGAGGGCCTCTTCGTAATCCTGATGGGTATGGGGATGGTGCTTCCCATCGGGTCCCCAGGGGCCCAGGAAGCCGGGGGCGGCGATGGTGGTCCAGGCCATGGTGATCTTCTTTTCCTCCCCGGCGCTGTAGAAGGTGGAATAGCCCCCCAGGGCCTGCTGCCGCTCAGAGCCGTAATGATAAGGCTCATAGGCGGAGAAGCTCAGGGCATGGACATTCCGGGCAAATTCCCCGAAGAAGCGGGCCCAGGGGCCGGTCTCCGGCTTCGCCGCGTCGTCCGCGATGTCGGCGGCCAGCTTCCCGGTGCAGTTGAGGGAGAGGAAGAAGAAGGGCCGGTCGACGCGCTTCACGATGGGGGAGAAGTGAGGCGTCCCCTTGGGAAGATAGATGGTATGGGGCGTGGCCATCCGGTGGCGGATTCCCTCCGTTCCCAGGTCGACCTCCAGCTCCGCCCCCAGGTGGAGCATGTCCTCCGGGTCGGCGCTGAGGAACCAGAGCACCTGGTCATAGTCATGGGTATGCAGCTTCTCCGTCTCCTCCGGGATCATGCCGCAGCCGTCCACCAGGCAATAGCGTACGGAGATGCCGTCATAATCGAAGAAGTCCTGCTCCAGCAGCGCCCCCAGCTTGACGATCCCCTCCCTGCCATGGATGGGGATCTCTTTTTTCATGGATTCATACTTGCCGCTCATGGAATCATCCTCCGTTCATTTGATCCTGTAACAATATCATAACAGAACAGAGAAAAAACACAAGTCCCGCGCATCAGAAACGCGGGACTTGTTTGCATCCGTGAAGACAGGCGTTACAGCGTCCGGAACAGTTTCGCTCCCTTGGTGTCCAGCCAGCGCAGGAAGAACGCCCCCGCAGCCGCCAGCAGGACGATCCAGAGCAGAAGGTAGACTCCTGCGCCGATACGCCAGCCGATGAGCAGATACAGTCCTGCCAAGGCGACGCTCAGCGCCCAGCTGCCGAACAGGACGATCCCTACGGCGGCGCTTTGCTTGATGGGAGCCAGCTCATTCGTCCAGTTGAGCAGAGGCAGACGGACGCCCACGGCGGCGCCGAAGACGGCAAAGAAGGCTGAATAGACCAGGGGCGTCAGCACGCACAGCAGCCGCAGGGCAGGGGAGGCCTCCAGGACCGCCGCGCCGCACAGGGCCGCAAAGATCATGGGGAGAAGGGTAAAAAGCAGCTGCAGAGCGGCCTTGGATCGGAGCACGGTTTTGGGCTCAACGGGCAGGGACTGGGGAATCCACAGGCTTTTTCCCTCCAGGGAGACGGAGGGGGCTGCCATGGTGTTCATGGAGGAAAGTATGCAGAGAACGGTACAGACCAGCACGGCGGCGGTGCCCGGTCGGGCGGCAAATACGGTGCCGAGAAGGCCCAGGATCTCCCGGCCTTTGATCAGCAGCAGGACGCCGCAGGCGGGAATGAACAGGACGCCTATGCCGCAGTTGAGCATATAGTTGGGGCTGGAGGTGAATCGGGCCAGTTCTTTGCCCAGGAGCGCCCGGGCAGGGCTTTTTACCTTCGTCGTCTTTTCCCGGTAAATGACCTTCCCCGTTTTTCCGCCCATGGTGGCGATTTTCAGGAAACTGCGGGTCAGGACGATCCATACCAGGGCGAAAACCGCCGCGGTGACTGCGGTGAAGACCACCGCCCAGAGCCAGTCCCCCTCCCCGATGCGGCCGAAAAGGTAGAGACCGTAGGCTGCGCCTTTGATCCGTGCGCCGTAGATTGCCACATTCTGAAGCATGTCCTGGATGAGGCTGCTGGCCCGGAAATAGACGAAGTAATACAGGGCGATGAAAACCAAAGCGGCCAGGACCGTGATGAAGCTCTTGTTCTTCAGCCTGAGGCTGATCCTGGCCACCACCCAGCCCAGGAGGCAGGAGAGGATGAGCACGATGAAGCTCACGATCAGGAACAGGAGCAAGCCGCAGATCACCTTGGCAGCAGCGGCGCCGGCCACGATCCAGTAGACGATCAGCATGGGCAGGAGTACGACGGCTGAATACAGGGTCCCCATGAGGTAGACGTTCACCAACCGGGCGGAGATGATGGTCCGCACCGGGATGGGAAGGGAAAGCAGCTGGTCGTTATCTTTGGAAAGGTACAGGCCGGAATAGGTGCTGAACACGCTGCCGAAGGCCCCCAGCACAATGGCGATGCCGCTCATCAGGAGGAAATACAGCCAGCCCATCCCCGCCCCGACCAGGCTGCCGCAGAGGCTGAGGGAGAGGGCGGTGAACATGCCCCCCAGGACGCCGACCATGACGACGAAAAAGAAGAGGAACCAGGCGATCACCGCCCCCTTGGAGCGCATGCGGTTTTTCTTCGCGTCGTAGAAATAGCTCTTGAATACCTCCGAGAGCTGTTTTTTCAGCAGGAGCTTCAGCATCTTATTCGGCCTCCAGTTCCAGGAAGACCTCCTCCAGGCTGTCGTCCCCCTTGACCTCTTCCATGGTCCCGGCCTTCACCAGTCTGCCCTGCTTGATGATGGCGACCTTGTCGCAGAGCTTTTCCGCCACCTCCAGCACATGGGTGGAGAAGAAGATGGCGCCGCCGGCGTCGCAGTGCTCCCGCATCATCTCCTTCAGCAGATGGGAGGCCTTCGGGTCCAGTCCCACGAAGGGCTCGTCCATGAGGATGAGCTTCGGGGCATGGAGCCAGGCGGAGATGAGGGCCAGCTTCTGCTTCATGCCGTGGGAATAGGCGGAGATGGGCTGGGCCAGATCCTCCGTGAGCTCAAAGAGCTCCGCGTATTTCCGGATGCGCTCCTGCCGCGTTTCCCCGGGGATGGCGAACACATCCCCGATGAAATTCAGGTACCGGATGCCGCTCATAAAGTCGTACAGATCGGGATTATCCGGGATATAGGCCAGCTCCCGCTTGCATTTCAGGGGGTCCGTCCGGAGATCGGTCCCGTCGATGGCGACGGACCCTGAGTCGAACTGCAGGATGCCCACGGCGCATTTCAGGGTGGTGCTTTTACCCGCCCCGTTATGGCCGATGAAGCCGAAGATCTCCCCGGGCAGGATACGCAGGGAAAGATCGTCCACCGCCTTCTTCTCTCCGTAGGTTTTCGTCAGATGCTCGATATTCAGCATGGCACCGAACTCCTTTAATGTACCTGTTCTTCCTCCCGGTCCAGCTCCTCCAGGAGCTGCCGGTCTTCCTTCGTCAGGGGGAAGCGCTCCAGCATATCCGGCCGCCGGTCCCTGGTCCGGCGCAGGGCTTCCTTCCGCCGCCACCGGGCGATCTTCCCATGATTGCCGCTGACCAGCACCTCCGGCACGCCCCGACCTTCCCAGACCAATGGCCGGGAATACTGGGGATACTCCAGCAGGCCGCTGTAATGGCTCTCATCCTGGAAACAGCTCACGTCGCTGAGAACGCCGGGCACCAGACGGCATACCGCGTCCGCGATGGCCATGGCCGCCAGCTCTCCCCCGGTGAGGACGAAATCCCCCAAGCTCAGTTCCTCATCCACGCAGGCCTCGAGGAAGCGCTCGTCCACCCCCTCATAATGACCGCAGACCAGGATGAGGCGGGAGTAATCCCGCTGGAGGCGGTTGGCTTCCGCCTGGGTGAAGGGCTTGCCCGCGGGGGACATGTAAATGGTGTGCACCCGCTCACCGGCCTGACGGCAAACGTCCCGCCAGCAGTCGTACAGGGGCTGGGCCTGCATGATCATCCCCTGGCCGCCCCCATAGGGGGCGTCGTCCACCTGCTTCTGCCGGTTCAGGGTATAGTCCCGGATCTGGTGGGGCTCGATGCGGATGATGTCGTTCCTCTGGGCGCGGCCCAGGATGCTTTCCCCCAGCCCCGCCCGGATGGTATCGGGAAACAGGGTGAGGATATCGATCTGCATGGTGACCATCGTTACATCCCCTCGATCAAATGGACGGTGAGCTTCCCGGTCTCGGGATCAAAGGAGCGGATGAAGCCGCCCTGCTCCGGGATCAGGTGCTCCGTCCTGCCCCTGACCACGAAGATCCTTCCCGCGGGGTAATCCAGGATATCCGCAAGAAGGCCCAGCTCGGTGCCGTCCTCCTCCACCACCGGCCGGCCGATGGCGTCCTGGAGGAAGAAGGCCCCCTCGGCGATGGGGATGGAGGCCCGGTCCGCGAAGAGGAGCTTCCCCTTCAGCGCCATGGCCGCCTCCACCGAGTCGATCCCCTCCAGCTTCAGCAGGACGAAGCCTTTGTGCACCCGGGCGCTCTCCACCCGCCGGGGCTTCTCCTCCAGATACAGGGTGCCCAGGCCCGCCAGGATGGCGGGCTCGTCGGTCCAGGCCTCGACCTTCATCTCCCCCCGGATCCCGTGGGTGTTGATGATCCTGCCCGCCTCAAGGAATTGCTTTTTTTCCATTGCTTCAACCCTCTCCTGCCGGGAAAAGCTCCCGGCAGAGTCCGCGCCCGCAGGCGCGGATCAGATTCGAAAAATTGCCGGAGATACTCTCCGGCAATTCAGTCAGTCGACGATATCGACCGATACCCGCTTCTGACTCCGCTGCGCCAGCGATTTCACCAGAACGCGGATCTCCTTGGCTATGCGGCCCTGACGGCCGATGACCTTGCCCATGTCTCCGTCCGCGACCCGGAGCTCCAGAACGGTCTCGCCGTTCTCCTCCCGCTCCGTGACCGTGACCTCCTCAGGATGATCCACCAGGTTCCGGGCAACATACAGTAACAGCTCTTTCATGAATGAATGATCCTTTCGGGGTGGTTCAGATCACACCGGCCCTCTTCAGCAGGCTTTTCACGGTATCCGTGGGCTGGGCGCCGTTCTTGATCCAGGTGAGGGCACGCTCGCTGTCCACCTTGATCTCGGAGGGCTCGGTGAGGGGGTTGTAGGTGCCGATCTCCTCAATGAATCTGCCGTCCCGGGGGAAATGGGAATCCGCCACCACGATGCGGTAATAGGGGGCCTTTTTGGCGCCCATTCTGCGAAGTCTGATTTTGACCATGTCGATTACACCTCTGCTGCGTATTTTTTGATTTATCGGAAAAGCCCAACGGGCTCGACCTTCGCTTACATCATGCCGAACAGGCCCTTGCCCCGGCCCCGCATGAGCTTCCTGGCGTTTTTGCCGCCCATCTGCCTGGCCAGGACCTGCATCTGCTCATACTGCTTCAGCAGGCGGTTCACGTCCACCACCTGGGTGCCGCTGCCCCGGGCGATGCGCTTCTTCCGGCTGCTGTTCAGCAGGCTGGGATCCCGCCGCTCCGCGGGGGTCATGGATTTCAGGATGGCCTCGGTGCGGCCCAGGGCCTTTTCATCGATGGAGGCGCCGCTGAGTTGCTTCGCGTCGATCCCCGGGAGCATCCCCGCCAGGTCGGAGAGGGAGCCCATGCCCTTCAGGCTCTGGAGCTGCTCATAGTAGTCCTCCAGGGTGAAGCGGTTGGACAGGAGCTTTTCGCTCATCTCCCTGGCCTTCTGCTCGTCGAAGCTCTGCTCCGCCTTTTCGATGAGGGTGAGGATATCCCCCATGCCCAGGATCCGGGAGGCCATACGGTCCGGATGGAAGGGCTCGATCCCGTCCAGTTTCTCCCCGATGCCCGCGAACTTGATGGGCTTGCCGGTCACCGCCCGCACGGAGAGGGCCGCGCCGCCCCGGGCGTCCCCATCCAGCTTGGTGAGGAAGATGCTGTCCACCCCCAGGGCCTCGTCGAAGGCTTTGGCGGCGTTCACCGCGTCCTGGCCGGTCATGGCGTCGATGAAGAGCATGATCTCCGTGGGCTGGATCCGGCTCTTCAGCTCCTTCAGCTCGTCCATCAGGGTCTCGTCGATATGGAGGCGGCCCGCCGTATCCAGCAGGAGGATGTCGTTGCCGTTTTTCGCCGCGTGGGAAAGGGCGGCGTTGGCGATTTCCACCGGGTTCACCTGCCCCATCTGGAACACGGGGACCCCCGCCTGGGCGCCCACGGTCTCCAGCTGCTGGATGGCGGCGGGGCGGTAGATATCGCAGGCCACCAGCAGGGGACGCTTGCCGCTCTTCTTCAGCCAGGCGGCCAGCTTCGCGCCGTTGGTGGTTTTGCCCGCGCCCTGGAGGCCCACCAGCATGAGGATGGTGGGGGGCTTGGGGGAGATATTGATCTTGGCGTTTTCCTTGCCCATGGTCTCCGTGAGCTCCTCGTTCACGATCTTGATGACCATCTGGGCGGGGGTGAGGCTGGCCAGGACGTCCTGCCCCAGGGCGCGCTGGCTGACCCGGGCGATAAAGTCCTTCACGACCTTATAGCTGACGTCCGCCTCCAGCAGGGCCATGCGTACGTCCCGCATGGCCTCCTTGATATCCGCCTCCGTCAGGCGGCCCTTGCTGCGGAGCCGCTTGAAGGTGGCGGAGAGTTTTTCCGATAAGCTCTCAAATGCCATATGCTCTACCCGTTTACAGCTTCATTTCCTGCAGCGCTTCCCGGAGCTCCCGGCAGCAGGCCTCCAGCTCCCGTTCCCGCGGCTGACCGGCGCTCAGCTCCAGAAGCTTCTCCGTCAGCCCTTCCGCCTTGCCGATCTGCCCAAGCAGCGCCGCATGCCGCGCGGCGAGACCGGTCTTCCGCTCCACATCCAGCAGCGTATTCTCCGCCCGGACCAGGATATCCCGGACTCCCTGGCGGCTGATGCCCTCGTTTTCCCCGATCTCCCCCAGGGAGAGATTGTCGTTGTAATAGAGGTCGATATACTGCCGCTGCTTTTCCGTCAGCAGTTCCCCGTAAAAATCGTTCAGCAGGGAGATATAGACGTTCTTATCCACAGGCACCTCGTCTGTAAAGCAAAAATCCCTTACAGGGGGTGATTCTATCGGAAAGACGCAGTCTTGTCAAGTGGGAATTTGCCTTTTTCCCGGAATACTTCCCTCCGGGAGGTGGAAAACTGGGAGCATGATGGAAAAGAAACGCTTGGATACGAGGCAGCCCGGCGACCTGAGGGCGCTGGGGAGGGAGTGGGGACGCGCCGCGGCGGTCTCCGGACGGGGAAGCGGCAGGCGGGCTCTTCGGGAGCTGGCCGGGCTGGAGCGGACCCTGGAAAGGCGCCGGGAGGCCTGGACGGGGAAGACGGCTCCGGCGGCGGAATGGCTCCTGGATAACTTTTATCTGGTGCGAAGGGACCTGGGCAGGGTCCGGGAGGCGCTGCGCCGGAGGGGGCGGCTGCCCCGGCTCTCCGGGGGAGAGCTGCGGATCCTGGCCCTGGCGGAGGCCCTGACGGAGGCCTGCGGGGGCTGGGTGGAGGCTTCGGCCCTCCGGGCCTTTCTCCGGGGCGCGGGAGAGACGGCGGACCTGGAGGAGGGGGAGCTGGGGCTGCTGGAGGGCGCTCTGCGCCTGAGCCTGCTGAAGCGCCTGGCCCGGATGCCGGAGTCGGCGGAGGCGGTGTTCACTGCCATCCGCAGCCTGGACGCCCTGGAGCTGGCCCCCCTGCTGGAGGAGGCGAGCCCGGTGGAGGCCATCCTGGCCCGGGATCCGGCGGGGGTATACGCCCGGATGGATCCGGAGAGCCGGGGGGCCTACCGGCGTCAGGTGAGCCGTCTGGCCCGGCTGGAGGGACTGGGGGAGACCGCCGCCGCGAAGCGCGCCCTGGAGCTGGCGGAGGGGGAAAACACCCATGTGGGGCGGTATCTCTTTACCCGCCCGCTGGGGAAAAGGCCCGGAAGGAAGCGGTACGCCCTGTATTTCGCCGCCTGTCTGCTGCCGGCGGCGATCCTCACCGGCCTGATCCTGCGCGCCTTCGGGAGCCCGGCGGGACTCCTGGCCCTCCTTCCTCTGCTGGAGGGGAGCAAATATCTGACGGACCGGATCGCGGGCCGCCTGCGCGCCCCTCTCCGCCTGCCTCGGCTGGACTATTCCCGGGGCATCCCCCCCGAGAGCCGGACCCTGGGGGTGAGCGTCCTGCTCCTCCGGTCCCCGGAGGAGGCGCGGGAGGCGGCGGCAAAGCTGGAGCGCCTCCGCCTGGCCAACCGGGACGCGGGGGAGAACCTGGTCCTGGGCCTCCTGGCGGACCTGCGGGAAAGCCCCGGTGAGCGGGAGGCGGGGGACGAGAGCATCCTGGAGGCCGCGGCGGCGGAGCTGGACCGGCTGAACGAGAAGTACGGCGGGGGCTTCTGCCTCCTCAGCCGGGACCGGAGCTGGAGTCCCCGGGACCGGGTCTGGCGGGGCTGGGAGCGAAAGCGGGGAGCCATCATGGACCTGCTGGACCTGCTGGAGGGGGAGGAGAGCCGGGTGCGCCGGGCCGCGGGAGACCCGGACTGCCTCCGGGAGATCGCTTTCCTCCTGGTGCTGGACGGGGATACGGGCCTGCCTCCGGGCACGGCGGCGTCCATGGCGGCTATTCTGGCCCACCCCCTGCAGCGGGCCGTGGTGGACCCGGAGACACGCCGGGTGACGGAGGGGTACGGGATCCTCCAACCCAGGGTATCCGTCTCCCTCCGGGATGCGGACCGGTCGGATTTCGCCCGGGTCTTCGCCGGCAAGGGCGGCCTGGATCCCTATGGGGGCCCCGGCAGCGAGCTGGGCATGGACCTCTTCCGGGAGGGCAGCTATACGGGCAAGGGCCTTCTGGATGTCCGGGCGGCCCGGCTCTGCCTCCGGGGCCGGTTCCCGGCGGAAAGGCTCCTTTCCCATGACCTGGTGGAGGGGGCCTGGCTGGGCTGCGCCTATGCCGGGGACCTGGAGCTCTCTGACGGCTTTCCCGGCAGCATCCTCAGCTATTCCGAGCGGCAGCACCGGTGGATCCGGGGAGACTGGCAGACCATCCCCTGGCTCCTGCCCCGGGTGAGGAACGAGGCGGGCGGATGGGAGCGCAACCCCATCAGCGCCCTGAGCAAATGGAAGATCCTGGAGAACCTGCGCCGGAGCCTGCTGCCTCCGGCGGTATTCCTTTCGGTTTTCCTCTATGGCGTCCTGGGCACCCCCGCCCTGGCCGCTGCTGCGGCGGCGGGGGTCGCCGCCCTGGCCCTGAAGGTGGTGCTGGGCTCCCTGGGCCCCCTGGGGGGAGGGAGACGGTGCCGGGGCGGCACCCTGGCGGCGCCGGTATCGGAGCTGCTCCAGCTCCTGCTGCTGCTCCTGTTCCTGCCCTACAGCGCCTGGGTCCATGCTTCCGCCGTCTTAACCGCCCTTTGGCGGATGCTGATCTCCCGGCGGAGACTGCTGCAGTGGGTGACGGCGGCGGAGAGCGGGGAGCGGAGGGACGGCCTGAGGGCCTATCTCCGGCGGATGTTCCCCTGCGCCGCCGCCGGGCTCCTGGGACTCCTCACCCGGAGCCCCATCCTGCTGGCCCTTTGCCTTCTGTGGCTTCCGGCCCCGGTCCTGGGCTGGGCTGTGAGCCGGGAGCGGGGCGGGTCTCCCCGCCCCGGGGAGGAGGACCGGGTCTTCCTGCTCCATGCCGCCGGGGACATCTGGCGGTATTTTCAGCGCCTGATGACGGGGGAGCGGCATTGGCTGCCCCCGGATAACCTGCAGGAGACCCCGGAGGAGGAGATCGCGGAGCGCACCAGCCCCACGAATATGGGCCTGGCCCTGCTCGCCTCCGTCGCCGCCTGGGATCTGGGGCTGACGGACCGGGAGACCGCCTTCGGCCTGGCCGCCCACATGCTGGATACCCTGGAGGCCCTGCCGAAGTTCCGGGGCCACCTGTTCAACTGGTATGATCTCCGGAGCCTCGCCCCCCTGGAGCCCCCCTATGTCTCCACCGTGGACAGCGGGAACCTGCTGGCCTGCCTCCTGACCCTCCGGGGGGCGGCGGAGGAGGCGGGGGAGCCTGCCCTGGCGGCCCGGGCGACGGCTCTGGCGGCGGGGATGCCCCTGGATTTCCTCTATGACCGGGAGCGGAAGCTCCTGCATATCGGCTGGGATCCCCGGGAGGACCGGCCCTCCGGGGGCTGGTACGACCTGCTGGCCAGCGAGGCCCGGATCGCCAGCTATATCGCCGTGGCCCGGGGGGAGGCGGAGCTGAAGCACTGGCGGCGGCTGGGCAGGGTCATGACCGGGGGGCGGGGGCGCTATGGCCTGGCCTCCTGGACCGGAACCATGTTCGAATACCTCATGCCGGAGCTTTTCCTGCCCGTCTATCCCGGCTCCCTGCTGTGGGAGAGCGGGCGCTTCTGCACGGATATGCAGCGCCGGGCGGCGGTGCGGGGCGTCTGGGGCAGCTCGGAGTGCGCCTGTTCCCGTATGGACGCGGGACTGCATTATGTCTACCAGGCCCAGGGGGTCCAGGCCCTGGCCCTGAAGCGGGGGATGGACCGGGAGCGGGTGATCGCCCCCTACGCCGCCTTCCTGGCCCTGAGCCGGATCCCCGGCGCCGCGGTGAAGAACCTCCGGCGGCTGCGGGCCCTGGGGGCGGAGGGGATCTGCGGCTTTTATGAGGCGGTGGACTTCACCCCGGAGGGGGGTGAGGGGTACCGGGTGGTGCGGTCTTTCATGGTCCATCATCTGGCCATGAGCCTGCTGGCGGCGGACAATGCCCTGGGGGAGGGCTGCATGATCCGCCGCTTCCTCCGGGACCCGGAGATGGGCGCCTATACGGAGCTGCTCCAGGAGCGGAGCCCCGCCTGGGACCGGGTGAAGCCCATCCGGGATTACCGGGGAGACGAAAAGCCGGAGCGCCGGGCCTTGGAGGGCTGGAGCCTGTGCCGGGAGGGGTACGACCTGGTGCGCCCCGCCGTGCTCCCCCTGTCCAATGGCCGGTATCATCTGCTCATCTCGGAGCTGGGGAGCTCCCGGTCCCTCTGGGAGGGCCGCCTCCTGGCGGCCTCCGCCTTCCGCCGGTTCGGGGAGCGGCAGGGCCCCCTGTTCTTTGCCTCGACCGGAGGGCGCTTTTTCTCCCTCCAGCCCGCCCCGGAGTACGACGGGGGGACGGCGTACCACTGGGAGTTCAGCGGCGGCGGCTTCACCCAGTTTTCCGCCCGGGAGGGCTGGCAGTTCCGGGTGGAGACCCGGGTGCCCGCCGGCGGCTCCGGGGAGGTGCGGCGGGTCACGGTGAAGAACCGCACCGGGGAGCGGCAGGAGCTCACCCTGGCCCTGTATTTCGAGCCCGCCCTGTGCTCCTCGGAGGCCTGGGCGGCTCATCCCGCCTTCGCCCGCCTGGCCCTGGAGAGCCGGCTGGGGGAGGGCTGCCTGCTGGTGCGCCGTCGGCCCGGGGGCCGGGAGCCGGAGGCGGCCTGCGCCGCGGCCTGCTCCGAGGCCTGCGAATGGGAGACGGACCGGGACGCCCTCTTCGGCCGGGGGGGCCTCCGGGCCATGCCTGCCGCCCTCCTCCGCCGGGGAAGCCGGATCAAGGCCTCCCAGGATCCCTGCGTCCTGGCCCGGCTGCGCCTGACCCTGCGGCCGGGGGAGAGCCGGCAGGTGACCTTCATTCTGGCCATGGGACGCAGCGAGGGGGAGGCCGCGGCGGCAGCCCGGGAGCTGCGCCGCCCCTGGGGGGAAAACGGCCTGTTCCCCCGCTGCGCCCGGGCCTTCGGCCTGGCGGGGGGCGAGCTGGAGCGGGCCATCGGCCTGATCACCCCCCTGGTGTTCGCCACACCCGAGACCCGGCAGCTCCGGGAGGCGGGAAGGGAGTGGGACCGGGGTTTGGACGGCCTCTGGCGGTACGGGATCTCCGGAGATCTGCCCGTGGCGGCGCCGGGGCCGGAGGGGGCGGAGCGGATGCTGCGGTCCTGGGCCCTGCTGCGGAGCCTGGGGGTCTCCTTCGACCTGGCCCTGCCGGTGGAGGACGAGGGGATCTACGGCAGACCGGAGTGCGCCGCCCTGCTGGAGCTGGCCGGAAAGCTGGGGGTCTCCGGCGCCCTGGATCAGCGGGGCGGCTTCCACCTGGCGGGGGGGACCCGGGAGCAGCGCCTTGCGCTGAAGGCCCGGTGCCGGGCCCTGGGGCTGCCCGGATGGACCAGGCAGAACGCGGTCCATGGCCCCTCCCCCTGGTTCCTGCCCGCCGGGGCGGAGAACCGGGAGAAGCGCACCGGCGGCCCGGAGGGGGAGAGCTGGGTGTTTCGCACCGAAAGGGGGGTGGGCCTCCGGGCCTGGTCCCATATCCTGACAAACGGGAGGATGGGCTGGATCGCCACGGACGCGGGCACCGGGAACCTGTTCCTGGACAATGCCCGGGAGAAGCCCCTGACCCCCTGGGAGAACGACCCCCTGACCCTCCTGGGTCAGGAGAGGCTGACCCTGCGCCGGGGCGGGACGGAGTATTCCCTCTTCGCCGACGCCGACGGCTGGCCCACGGAGACGGAATTCGGCTTCGGCTATGCCCGGTGGAGGCGGCGGCTGGGGACGGCGGAGACGGAGGTCACGGCCTTCCTTCCCCGGGAGGCCCGGGGGCTGGTGCTCCTGATCCGCCTCCGGGGCGTCGGCCCGGAGGACAGGCTGCGCTGCTTCGCCCGGAGGGCGGAAGGGGCTCCGGAGGCTTTCTCCCTCTTTGCCCAGATCCCGGCCCTGCGGGAGGAGCGGGACGAGCTGCGTTGGCTGACCGGCGCCGCCGGGGGCGAGGACTGCGTCGCCGGGGAGTTTCCCCCGGCGGACCGGCTGGCCCTGGTGCTGGGGCTGGAGGAGGCGGCGCATCTGGCACGGCCGGAGGCGGCGGAGGCGGAGCTGGAGCGGGTGAAGGCCCTGTGGCGGGAGCGGACGGGGGCCCTCCGCCTCCGAAGCCCCTCCCCCCGGCTGGACGCTTATCTCAACGGCTGGGCCCTGTATCAGACCCTGGCCTGCCGGGTGCTGGGGCGGTGCAGCCTGTACCAGAGCGGCGGGGCCTTCGGCTTCCGGGACCAGCTCCAGGATGTGTGCGCCCTGACGGACGCCCTGCCGGAGATCGCCCGGGGCCAGCTCCTGGCCGCCGCCGCCCACCAGTACCGGGAGGGGGACGTGATGCACTGGTGGCACCCCCGGGCCGAAGGGGATCGGGGCGTGCGGACCCGCTGCTCCGATGATCTCCTGTGGCTGCCCTACGCCCTGACGGTATACGGGGAGAAGACCGGGGACCGGAGCCTGCTGGAGGAGGAGGCCCCCTGGCTCGTCTCCCGCCCCCTGGAGCCGGAGGAACGGGACCGGTACGAGGCCCCGGCCCGGGAGGGGAGCAGCAGTCTGCGGGAGCACGCCCTCCGGGCCATCGGCCTGGTGCTGGAGCGGGGCTGCGGCCCCCACGGCCTGCTGCGGATGGGCAGCGGGGACTGGAACGACGGCATGGACGCGGTGGAGGGAGAGAGCGTTTGGCTCACCTGGTTCGCCGCCCTGGTGCTGGACCGCTTCGGCGCCCTCACGGGGCGGGAGGACCTGCGGGGCCGGGCTGCGGAGCTGGGCAGGAGCGCGGACGCCGCCTGGACCGGAGAATGGTACCTCCGGGGCTGGTATGCCGACGGACGCCCCCTGGGGGCACCGGGCAGCCGGGAGTGCGCCCTGGATTCCCTGGCCCAGAGCTTTGCGGTGCTCAGCGGCTTCGGAGACCCGGAAAAGAGCCGGAGGGCGGTGATCAAGGCGGCGGAGGTCCTGCTTGACCGGGAGCGGGGGACGGTGAAGCTGTTCGCGCCCCCCTTCAACGGCCTGGAGAAGCCCGGCTATATCCGCAGCTATCTCCCCGGGGTGCGGGAGAACGGGGGGCAGTATACCCATGCCGCCGTATGGCTGGCTGCGGCCTGCCTCCGGTGCGGGGAGAGCGAGCTGGGCAGGACCCTGCTGGAGACCCTTCTCCCCGGGGGCAGGTCGGAGGAAATCTACCAGGGGGAGCCCTATGTGCTGGCGGCGGACGTGTACACCCACCCGGATATGCCCGGCCGGGCGGGGTGGACCTGGTATACCGGCGCGGCGGGGTGGTTCCTGCGCACGGCGGTGGAGGATCTGCTGGGCCTGCGGACGAAGGACGGCAGGCTCGCCGCCGTACCCAGGCTGCCGGAGGGCTGGCCCGGGTACGAGGCCCGGCTCCGGGCCGGAGGGA
>JBGUZS010000178.1:0-33473 GCA_045223835.1 Oscillospiraceae bacterium
GGCCTTGGCGCTCTCGATTTCCTCCGGCGTGGGCTCATGGTCCGGCATGGGCATGGTGACATTGTAGTACCGCTCGGAGGAGTACACATGCGCCACCCGGAAGCTGGGGGAATAGGTCCACAGGATCGCCCGGCCCACCAGATCCGTGGTGTAGCCGTGGCGCTTCTCGTTCAGGGGCTGGCCGGGGATCTGCACCGCCCCGAAGTGGGCGTGGATCTCCACCAGGAAGGGGAGTTTGGGGTTCATCCCCTGCCGGCCTTCGATCACGGTGACCAGGGCGTTTTCGTCATCCAGGATCAGGGTGAGGCCCAGCCGGGGCTGTACCCCGGGGATCTCCGCATTGATGAAATAGGTGTCTTCCTCCGCCTTGAGGCAGACGTATTCATCCGTCCGCTGCTCCTCCCCCAGCTTGCCCCAGGTGACGGTATCCCGGTCGAAATGCAGGGTATAGTCATAGCCGCTGTCCATGCACAGGGTCAGGTCCCGGCCCGCCAGCTCGAAGCACCGGGGCGGGCAGTACTGGCTCAGTCCCTCAAAGGTGGGCTGGCCGTTTTCCCCCATGACGATCTTTTCCTTTGGCATATTTTTCCTCCTTTTTCGTTTTGCTTTACTGCTCACATTATACCGCCTGTCCCTTTGCGGCACAAGGGATTATTGCAATTTCATGAAGAGCGGATTATACTGGAGGCAGAAAAGCAGTATTTGGAGGAGGACGCGCCATGAACGCCAAGGAAAACTACCTGACCCTGCTCCGGGGGGAGATCCCCGAATACGTGCCCAGCATGTTCGAGCCCCGCAGCGGCCGCTTCACGGAGGAATGGCTCACCCCCGTCTATGCGCCGGACGGACCCATCGTCACCGCTCTGGGGGTCACCTACGTGGGCAGCCCGGAGCTCATGAACGGCGCCATGCCCAAGCCCGGCTGCATCATCCTGGAGGACATCACCAAATGGCGGGATGTGATCCACACCCCCGACCTGAGCGGGGTGGACTGGGAGAAGTATTATACGGACAAAATCAAGGATATCGACCGCAGCGAAAAGTACATCCCCGTCACCGGCGGCGACTATTTCCTCACCCTCATCTCCTTCATGGGCTTCGAGAACGCCATGCTGGCCCTGTATGAGGAGCCGGAGGAGGTCAAGGCCCTGCTTGAATACGTTTCAGAGTTTTACCTGGAGGTACTGAAGCAGCAGATCCGGTGGATCAAGCCGGAGGTCATGTCCATCATGGACGACGATTCCGCCCTCCGGGCCCCCTTCTTCAGCGTGGAGATGTACCGGGAGTTCTTCAAGCCCTTCCAGAAGAAGCACTGCGACCTGGCGGCGGAGAACGGCATCCTCATGGAGCGGCACGACTGCGGCAGAAGCGAGCAGTTCGTGGGGGACTGGGTGGAAATGGGCATCCGCTGCTGGAACCCCGCCCAGACCACCAACGACCTGGTGGGGATCAAGAAGCGCTTCGGCCGGAAGATGGCCCTGAACGGGGCCTGGGACAGCCTGAAATGGGCGAACTGCGAGGACGAGGAGGCCTTCCGGGCCGCCCTGGTGGAGTATGTGGATACCTTCGCCCCGGACGGCGGCTTCGTGTTTGCCGCCATGGGCGGCGGCAAGCCGGATTCCCCCGGCGCCAAGATGCGCCAGGACGCGGTGAACGACGTATACCAGAATTACGCCAAGGACTATTATAAGACCCACTAAACCTGGCAGACAGACTTCGGCCCGGGCGGGAGGTTTTCCCGCCCGGGCCGGTTTTTATGCGCCGATGCGCTCCGCCACCGCCGCCAGGGCGGCGGCGACGCCCCGGGTCAGGTCCTCCCGGCTCAGGCCGTCCTCCGGTCCGGGCACATGGATAAAGCCGCAGGGCAGGTCAGGCCGACAGGCTGCGGCATAGTGGAGCACAGTATACATCAAACTGTTGCATACGAAGGTCCCGGCGGTATGGGACACCGCGGCGGGGACTCCCGCCTCCCGGATGGCGTCGGCCATGGCCTTCACCGGCAGAGTGGAAAAATACGCCGCCGGTCCGCCGGGGACCACGGCCTCGTCCACCGGCCGGTTCCCCTCGTTATCCGGCCGGGCGGCGTCCATGAGGTTGAGGGCCACCCGCTCCGGGGTGACGGCCTTCCTCCCCGCCGCCTGGCCCAGGCAGACGACGGCGTCCGGCCGGAGCTGCTCCGCCGCCTCCACCGCCAGCCGGGCGGAGAGGCCGAACACCGTGGGCAGGATGCGCTTCTCCAGCTTTGCGGAACTGATGCGCTCCGGCAAGGCCTCCAGCACCTCCAGGGAGGAATTGGTCTCCCCTCCCCCAAAGGGGTCGAAGGCGGTCACCAGGATGGTCATGGTCTTCCCTCCTTTTTCCGGAAGCTCATTCCAGGGCGAAGGAGGCCAGCATGGCGGCTCCCGGTCCCCGATAGGTGAAATACAGGGCATGGACCCCATCCGGGACGGAGATCCCGGCGGAGAACGCCGTCCACTGGTTCCGGAAGCCCAGGGGGATCCGCCCCAGGGGCTCCCCATCCAGTTCCGTGCGGACCTCGAAGCAGCCCCCGGCATAGCCCCGGGTGCGGAGGGTGATCCGGCGCACCCCCCGGCAGCGGAAATACTTGAAGCCCGCCGTCACCCCCTCCGTCATGGAGGCGATATACTGGGGCTCCTCATCCCCGTCCCGCCCGTCCTGGGTGAGCCGGGGGCGGTTGGGGGCCTGGCGGTCCGGGCGCAGGTCATCCCAGAACAGGCAGCAGGCCAGGCTCGCGGAGAATTCCCCCCGGCCCTCGAAGGGCTCCCCGCCTCCGCAGGAGGTCATCTCCGCCTGGGGCATGGAGCCGTCCGGCAGGACCTTCAGCCGCTCCAGGCAGCCCTGACGGCTGAACTCCGTGCCGTCGGTATGGCGGTGGTAGAAGATATACCGCTCCCCCGCCGCCTCCACCAGGCCTCCGTGGTTGTTGCCCCCCACATTGGTCCGTTTTTTCGGATCCTTCCAGCCGCCGACGCCGTAATCGCAGTTGCTTATCAGAACGCCCCCGTAGCGGAAGCCCCGGAGGGGATCCCGGCTGACGGCATAGCACAGCTCGTTCATCCACACGGAGGAATAGACGAAATAATACAGGTCCCCGAATTTCCGGATGGAGGAGGCCTCGAAGAATTCATGGTCCTCGAAGCCGGTGCCCCGGCTGGTCTTGGCGCTGGGCGCCACGAAAACCGGCCCCTCCAGCACCGTGAGCATATCCCGGTCCAGCACCGTGCCCATGGCGCCGCCCTTCTCCTTTTCATCCCGGAAGCAGACGCCCCCGGTATACAGATAGGTCCGGTCCCCCTCCGTCAGCACCGCCGGATCGAACTGGGGATCCTCCCCGGGCCGCTCCCCCAGGAGGGTCCCGTCCGGATAGTGCACATGGCCGTAATACTCGTACTGCCCGGCGGGGGTATCGCATACCGCCACGGAGACGATATCCTGGTGGTCCAGCACATAGTAGAGGTAATACCGCCCGTCCGGCCCCCGGGTCACATCCGGGGCATACAGGCACTGCTCCCCGCCCCGGTTGTCCGGGTCCTGGGTCTTCCGGTAGATCACGCCCTCATAGCGCCAGTCCGTCAGGTCCCCCTCCGGAGCGGACCAGCAGACGTAGTCGTTCAGGCAGTAGACCCAGCCGTGGAGGCGGTCATGGGAGCCGTAAACGTATACCCGCCCGTCGAACAGGTGGGGCTCCCCGTCCGGGATGTACTCCCAGGAGGGGAGATAGGGATTGCGCAGAGGTTTTTCCGCCATGCTTCGCGCCCTCCTTGGCGTTCATTTTTCCCGATTATACCATGTTTCGGGGAAGGGAAAAAGGGGCGGCGGGATATTCCGCGCAGACGGAAGCGATAAGGGATGCTCTATCGCTCCGAATATCCTGACCATCGTGAGACGATCTATTGACCAGGGGAGCATGACACGGAGAAGCCTCCGGCAGATTTCTTTCTTTTGTCACTTGTTAAAACAAGCGCGTCAGCTTTCCATCTTGTGATAGCTGGCGCGCGATTCACTATTTCTGCAAGTATATTCTGAATCGTTTATCTATCGTAATTTGATGGCTTCATCCCCGATGCCCAGCAGTAGTTTTGATAGCAATTTTTACACATATTCGTATGTATAATATAATTCTTGTTGGTTTCATCGGAAAACGATCTGTTGCAGGAACGGCACGTTTTAGAGGCCGAAGAAGAATAACGTGTTGAACCGCTCCCATCAAATCATGCGCATAGGGAAGCAAACATGGCAATGACAATAATCAATATAACCGCTTTCTTTAGTCTGCTTGTCATAACTCTCTCCTTAAATACACAATCCAGTAAAAGATGCTTCCGAATATATATGCCACGCAGTCCACTATATCTGTGGTTCCTCTTGTATAGATCGCAGGAAAGATATATTCCCAGCATATAGAACACAGACACCCAAATAGAATTGTTGGCAAGAATCGTATTATTCTTTTCTTTGACCCAATGCATAGCGATACCAGCACATTCGTTAGTCCAATAAAAACCATTGAACCCAGGAAATCGTTCAAATAGTTATTGGATATTATCCCAATTATCCCAGTTGTAACGGTTTGCTTCAGAAAATAACGATTTCCTAAGTATACGATCATGAATATCGCCACTGAACTGATATCTCTTTTTAATACATTTTTATCCAACGACATAGAATAAGACTAATGCCGCAAAAATCGCAAGTACTAGCAGGACGAATCCCCCACAGCCTTTATTGTTGTTATTCAAATATGTCACCCCCATATTGTAATGATATAAGACATGACCCTAACTGTTCGATACCTTCGATATATGCACGATCAAAATACCATCCCTATCGCTCCTTCTCTTAACAAGCATTATTCTTCCTGTAATTATGCAGTATTACTTCCTCCTTGTCAAGAGTCAAAGGAACTATAATTCCTATAATCGACAGAAAGGAGGAAGTTCAATGTTGCTGTTTGATCTTCATCAAATTGGAAACAAGTTGTTTGCACTCCGAAAACGCGCAGGTCTAACACAACAGGAACTAGCTGAAGCTGCAAACCTCTCTGACCGCACTTACGCAGATATTGAGCGTGGTGAGACAAATATGCGCGTCAGTACTCTGTTAAAGCTTTGTGAGACCCTTCACATTACACCCGACACAATCCTGACAGATCATGCTGATGAAGCAACTCCTTCCTTAGACGAAATAATCGAACGGCTACAACGATGTTCCATGGCAGATCTCAACACTGCTCTGCGGCTTTTGAATGCTCTTTTTCCTTAGAAAAACTGGTCGTGTTTATAAACGGGTCTGATAACAGATAGAGTGCTGGTCTCTAATATACCAATGGAGGGCCAGCACTCTATATTATTAATCTATTATTTTGCTTAAATAATAACCTCAACGGTCTCGGACTGCCTGCTCCCCATGCTTCTCCCGGTATTCCCGGATCACCCGGCGGTATTTCTCCTCCACCTCCGCCACGATCTGCTCCCAGGTTTTGGCTACGGTGGTCTCCGCGTTCTTTCCCGCGGCCCGCCGCAGCTCCTCGTTTCCGAAGATCCGGCGGATCTCGGCGCACATGGCCTCCGGAGATTCCTCCGCCGTGAAGCCGTTTACATCCTTGGTGACAACCTCCGCCGCGTTGGAGCCGGCGGTGAGGAGGGCCGGCAGGCCCAGGGAGGCCGCCTCCCGCAGCACCAGGGGAGAATTATCGTACACGGAGGGGAAGAAGAACAGGTCCGAGAAGAGGATCACCCCCGCCAGCAGGTCCCGGTCGTCGATCCGGCCAAGGAACCGGACCATGCCCTCCGGAAGCTCCAGAGACTCCGCATACCGCCGGATCTCCTCCCCATCGTACCCATCCCCCGCGATGAGCAGACGGCAGTCCTCCCCGGTCTCCGCCAGCCGCTTCATGGTATCCAGCACCAGGCGGAGATTCTTATGCCAGATCAGCTGGCCGACGAAAAGGAGGGTCTTCCTCCCCTTCTCCAGCCCGAATTCCGCCGCCGCCCGGGTGGCTAAGGGCTCCCGCTCCCCTTCCCCGATCCGGAAGGAGGAGCCGTTATCCATGACGAAGATTTCCCCCCGGTAGCCGTAGCTCCGCAGGGTCTCCGCCGTGCCCCGGGAGCAGGCCCAGACGCTGTCCACCCGCCGATAGAAGCGGACGATGCACTTCACCGCCGCCCGGGCCAAAAGCCGGGAGCCGGTGATATTCAGGGCATCGTCATAATACTTGGAATGGAAGGTGGCCACACAGGGGATATGATTCCGCCGCGCATAGGACGCGGCGAACATGCCCAGGAAGAAGGGGGAATGGATATGGAAGATATCCGGGCGGTAATCCCGGAGAAACCGCTTCAATCCCCGGTCCAGCCGGGGCAGGGGCAGAGGATACTCCGAAACGGAGAGCCCCGCGCGCTTCACCTGCACCGTCTCATACCCCAGCTCGGCATAGCTGCCCGGCTCCCTTTTCTGCTGGGGAAAGGCGACGGCGGTCTTCCCCTCCCGGTTCAGCAGAAGGGCATAGTTATGCACCGTCACCACCACCCCGTCGATCATGGGAAAATAGGTATCCACGAATTGGATGGTCCGAAGAGCCTGTTTGGCCATGGTCGGCAGCCTCCTGACTTTGTGTCTCTCCGCCCGCCGCAATGGGCATGAACACGGCATGACGGATATTTTGTATTATATCACAAAATTACAGCTATGTACCGGGAATATTTGATAGACAGACATAACATTTCGTTTTCAGGCGAAAAAGCGGGTTTTCCTCTGTTCATTCAGCCCGAAACATGATACAATATCAAAAATTTGGGAAGAAAGGGACGGTCGTATGTTTGTCTTGCAGGACCGGGATTTCTACAAAAAAACCCTGGTGCTCATGCTTCCCGTGATCCTCCAGCAGCTCATCACCATCGGCATCAATTTCCTGGACAACATCATGATCGGTTCCTTCGGCGAAGTATCCATCGCGGCTGCCGCCTTTTCCAACCAAGCCTATGCCTTCTTCCAGTTCATCTGCATGGGACTGGGCAGCGGCGCGGTGGTCATGTCCAGCCAGTTCTGGGGACGGAGGGAACGGGAACCCATGCTGGCTACGGCGGCCATGGCCCTGCGGGTGACGGCGGCCATCTGCCTGGTGTTTACCCTGCTGGGGATGGTGTGGCCCCGGCTTCTCCTCCGGGCCTTTACCAATGACCCCGCCGTGGTGGCCCGGGGCGAATCCTACATGCGCCTCATCGGCGTCACCTTCCTGCTCTCCGGTCTGAGCTCCACCGCCACCTACCTGATGCGCAGCGTGGGAAAGGTGCGGATCCCTCTGGTGGGTTCCGCCATCGCCTTCTTCCTGAACCTGTTCTTCAACTGGGTCTTTATCTACGGCAAGCTGGGGGCTCCCCGGCTGGAGCTGCTGGGCGCCGCGGTGGGTACCGTGATCGCCCGGGCCTTTGAGTTTTTCTTCGTCTTTGGGTATTTCGCCGTGAAGGAGGATTCCTTCGGCTTCCGGCTGAAGCATTTCCTGCTCCCCGGAGGTTCCCTCCGGCGGCAGTATGTGAAATTCAGCCTGCCGGTGCTGTTCAGCGATACGTTGCTGGGCCTGAGCCTCACGCTGGTAAGCGTGATCTACGGCCACCTTTCCGCGGAGATCAGCGCCGCCAACTCCATTGCCGGAAGCCTGGTGCGCCTTACTACTGTGGTAAACAACGGCATGTCCGGAGCCAGCGCCATCGTCATCGGCAACACCATCGGCGCGGGGGACATCCCCCTGAGCAAGCGGCAGGGCAACACCTACATCCTCATTTCCCTCCTCTTCGGCCTGATCGTTATCCCGCCTCTCATTGCCCTCACAGGACCCTATATGGGACTGTACACCATCCAGCCGGAGACGGAAGCCATCGCCCGGACCATGCTCCGGATCAACTATCTCATGCTCCCCCTCCAGACCGTGGCCTTCGTTATCTCCAAGGGCATCCTCCGGGGCGGCGGGGACACCCGCTTCCTGCTCCTGGCGGATTCCAGCTGCGTCTGGTTCATCTCCCTGCCCCTGGGGGCCCTGGCGGGCTTCGTCTGGCATCTCAGCGCCGGCTGGGTCTACTTCCTCCTGGCTGTGGAATTTCCCCTGAAGGGCATCGTCTGCTTCATCCGCTACTGCACGGGCAAATGGATCCAGGAGGTCCGCTCGTCGTAGTTTCTCCCCAAGCCTTGTCAATTCTGTGAAAAGAGGTATCTGCACATGCAACCCCGTAAGGGAGAGCGGGTCCGCGCTCTCCTCCGCTACATGAAGGGATTTCGCCTTCCCATTCTGCTGAGCTTTCTGCTCATGGCCCTGGAGCTGATCCTGGGCTTTATCGCCCCCCTGGTCCTGGCGGTGACCATCGACTCCGTATTGGATACCAAGCCCGTGAACGTGGCCTGGTATTTCTCCTGGTTCGTCCCCGCCGTGGGGGGCGTGGAGGTCATCCGCCGGAACCTTTGGATCATGGCGGCCGCCATGCTGGGCATGACCATTCTCTCCGGCCTGGTCCGCTTCGCCCGGGCCAGGCTGAATACCCGCTCCGGCGAGGGCACCGTCCGCCGTCTGCGGGACCGGCTCTACGCCCATATCCAGCGCCTCCCCTATCGCTGGCATGCCGCCGCGCAGACGGGCGACGTGATCCAGCGGGCCACCACGGATGTGGATACCATCCGCCGCTTTCTCTCCGGCATGCTGCTGGAGTTCGTCCGCACCATTCTGATGATCCTGGTGGGAGCGGCGGTGATGTTCACCATCAATACCACCCTGGCCCTCATCACCATCGGCATGGTGATCCCCGTTGCGGTGGTGAGCATCCTCTTCCACCTGCGCATCGACAAGCTCTTCACGACGCAGGAGGAGGCGGAGGGCCGCCTGTTCACCGTAATGCAGGAGAACGTCACCGGCATCCGGGTGGTGCGGGCCTTCGGCCGTTCCGGCTTCGAGCTGGACCGGTTCAACGCCGCCAACGAGGAAAACCGGAGGCAGCTTCTGCGGGTGAACCGCACCTTCGCCTCCCTGTGGGCGGTGCTGGACCTGCTGTGCGGGATGGAGTTCGCCGCCGTCCTCATCGTGGGCATCCTTCTGGCGGTGGGGGGAAGCCTCACCATCGGCCAGTTCACCGTATTCCTCAGCTATGTATATACCTTCTTCTGGCCGATCCGGGGCTTCGGCCGGGTGCTCAGCGAGCTCAGCCGCACCCTGGTGGCGGCGGGCCGTCTGGAGGAGATCTTCAGGGCGGAGGAGGAAGAGGATCTGGAGACCGGCTCAGAACCCTCCCTCCGGGGGGATGTGGACTTCCGGGACGTGACCTTCTCCTATGGAGAAACCCCGGTGCTGCAGCACCTGGACCTGCATATTCCCGGCGGCAGCACAGCCGCCATCCTGGGGGGCACCGGCTCCGGCAAAAGCACCCTGACCCTGCTGCTCCAGCGCCTGTATGAGATCGATTCCGGAAGGATCACCATCGGCGGCACAGATCTGCGGGAGATCCGCAAGTCCCATCTGCGCAGCCATATCGGCATCGTGCTCCAGGAGCCCTTCCTCTATTCCCGGAGCATCCTGCAGAATATCGACCTCCGCAGCCGGGAGCCCGACCGGGCCCTGGCGGAGGCCGCGGCCAGGGACGCCTCCGTCCACGAGGATATCCTGGCCTTCGAGCAGGGGTACGATACCGTGGTAGGGGAGCGGGGCGTCACCCTCTCCGGCGGGCAGAAGCAGCGGGTGGCCATTGCCCGGGCCCTGGCGGGGAACAGCGACATCCTGGTATTCGACGACTCCCTCTCCGCCGTGGATACCCGCACGGACGCCGCCATCCGGGACGCCCTCCGCGCCCGGCGGCAGGGGGTCACCACCCTCATCATCTCCCACCGGGTCACCACCCTGATGGAGGCCGACCGGATCTATGTGCTGAAGGACGGACGGGTGGCCGAGGAGGGCACCCATGAGGAGCTCATGGCCCTGGAGGGGGGCATTTACCGGCGCACCTTCGATATTCAGAGCGCCGCGGTGGAAGAAGGTGATCCCGCATGAACGAGCAGGAAAAGGATTACGAGGGCCAGCGCATCGACCCGAAGACCTGGAAAAGCATCCTGCGCTTCGCCGCCCCCAAGAAGAACTATTTCCTCCTGATCCTGTGCGGCGGCATGGCAGCCGGGATCATCGATACCCTCATGTCCTTCATGTCCCGCTGGGCCATCGACGGCTTCATGATCCCCGGGACCACGGAGCACGTCTGGCTCTTTGCGGCGGCGGCCATCGGCCTCCAGACCCTCATGGCCGTACTGACCCTGGTCTACTGCCGCTCCGCCGGGTACCTGGAGGCCTACCTCAACGCAGAGGTGCGGAAGGCGGCCTATACCCGGCTCCAGAGCATGAGCTTCAGCTACTTTGACAAGACCAGCACCGGGCATCTGATCTCCCGGCTCACCGGGGATATCACCCGGATCATGGAGATGGTGTCCTGGACCTGCATCGACCTGGGCTGGGGGATCATGGCGGTGATCGCCAGCCTGATCGCCATGTTCCTGGTGAACCTGAAGCTGGCCCTCATCACCCTGGCGGCGGTGCCGGTGGTGGCCCTGCTCTCCGTATGGTTCCAGAAGAAGATTCTCAAATACCAGCGGAAGACCAGAAGGCTGAACAGCATGATCACCTCTTCCTTCAACGAGGGGATCATGGGGGCACAGACCAGCAAGACCCTGAACCGGGAAGCCCTGAACAACCAGGAGTTTTCCCAGGAGACCCGGGATATGTTCAAGGCCTCCATGCGCTCCGCCACCATCTCCGCCGTATATATGCCTCTGGCCAGCCTGGTGATCAGCCTGGCGACGGGCTGCGTTCTCATCGCGGGCGGGCATGACGTGCAGACAGGCGTACTCACCATCGGCACCCTGAACTTTTTCATCAATATCGGCAGCATGATGTTCGAGCCCATCCGGAATTTTGCCGGGATCTTCGCGGAATTCCAGTCCTGCCAGGCTGCGGCGGAGCGGGTGGCGGACGTGCTCCAGTGCGTCAGCGAGATCGAGGACAGCCCGGAGGTCATAGAGCGATACGGGGATTTCTTCCACCCGAAAAGGGAGAATTGGGAGCCTATCCGGGGGGACGTGGATTTTGATCATGTTTCCTTCTGGTATCTCCCCGGGGAGCCGGTGCTCTCCGATTTCAGCCTCCATGTAAAGGCCGGGGAGAATATCGCCCTGGTGGGAGAGACCGGCGGGGGCAAGTCCACCATCGTGAATCTGCTCTGCCGCTTCTATGAGCCCCGGGAGGGGGTCATCCGCATCGACGGGAAGGACTACCGGGAGCGGAGCCAGCTCTGGCTCCAGAGCAGCCTGGGCTATGTGCTCCAGACCCCCCACCTCTTCTCCGGCAGCATCATGGAGAACATCCGCTACGGCCGTCTGGAGGCCACGGATGAGGAGGTCCGGGAGGCCGCCCGCCTGGTGGGGGCAGACGAATTCATCCAAAAGCTGGAGAAGGGCTACGATACGGACGCCGGGGAGGGGGGCGGAAACCTCTCCACCGGGCAGAAGCAGCTCATCTCCTTCGCCCGGGCCATTCTGGCGGATCCCGCCATCTTTGTGCTGGACGAGGCCACCAGCTCCATCGACACGGTTTCGGAGCAGCGCATCCAGGCCGCCGCGGACAAGCTTCTCCAGGGACGCACCAGCTTCATCATCGCCCACCGGCTCAGCACCGTGCGCAACGCCGACCGGATCCTGGTGATCGACGGGGGGCGCATCCTGGAGGAGGGCAGCCACAAGGCGCTCATGGCCAAAAAGGGCCGGTATTACGAGCTGTACGAAAATCAGTTCCGCCGGGATCGGCTGCGTCAGTCCCTGGAGGAGCTGGACCGGTAAGGCGCGGTACAGCCGGGGTAAAGCGGGGCGCTCCGGTCTGCCCCGCGCCGCGCGGGAATGGAATCCCTGCAGGAAAAGAACAAGGGAGGCACGGCTTCGTGCCTCCTGCAGACTGTAGACAAAGTACCAAAACATCGAAAATGGTCATTGCGAAACCGGTGACCGATGTCACCGGTTGTGGCAATCCGCAACTCCCATCCTTGTTTTTTTAACATGACTAAGGGGACGAGAGAACGGATCGCCATGTCGCTTCGCTCCATTCCGCGCGCGAGGGCCCCTCGCAGGAACGTGCGCCTACTCCTCGCGATGACAAAACGGGGTTTGTCAACACATTGAGGCACGGCCATTCAGCCGTGCCTCCCGTTTCATCTCCGGTTCACTTTCTCAGGATCTCCACCACTTCCCCGATGTACATCCGATGCGGCTCCTCCGGGGTATAGATCCTCTCCGCCACCTCCGGGGGCATATTCTCCCGGATCAGATCCTGCCAGTACATCTTGCGGCAGACCAGGGTGATTTCCGCCTGGGCGAAGGCGACGCCGTTCTCCAGCGCCACGGGGGTGAGCCGGGTCAGGGCGGTCTTATCCCCGTCCCGCCCGGATTTGGACCCCATGATCATCAGATCGCTCCGGTATTCCTCCGGGAAAAAGCTCACGGTAAAGAAACTGTTCTTCTCCATATACTGCCAGGTATACCGGATGGGCTTCACATACACCGTCGCCGCCGGTTTGCCCCAAAGGGTGCCCAATCCGCCCCAGCTGATGGTCATGCCGTTATAGTCCTCCCGGGTGCCCGCCGTGAGCAGGGCCCATTTCTCGTTGAACCGGGAAAAGATATCCGTGGTAAATTCCATGCCTTCCTCCTGTCTGCCGGTATGGACCGGTCCTGAATAGACAAAAGGCTCCGGCAGGATGCCGGAGCCGGAACTGACGATCATAGCCTGGGCGGGGTGCCCTCTTTCGGGAGATAGGGAACGGGATCCACCGCCGCGCCCCCCTCGGGATGGAGCTCGAAATGGACATGTACGCCGCTGGCCACGCCGGTGGCGCCCTGCTCCGCGATGACATCCCCCTGATAGACGATATCCCCCTCCGCTACCAGGTTCTTGCTGTTATGGGCGTAATAGGTGACGTCCCCGTTATCATGCTGGATCTCGATCAGCAGGCCATAGCCGCTGTACTCCCCGGCGAAGATGACCACGCCCCCGTCCGACGCGAGGATGGGATCGCCGTAATGCCCCGCCAGGTCGATGCCCCGGTGGAAGCTGGAGCCGATGGAGGCCCCCCGATAACCGAAGGAAGAGCTGAGCCAGGTCTGCTCGGAGAAGGGCCATATGTAGGTGCCGGTGCTGAGCCGGGGCCGGGTACCCTGCCGCACCACCCGAGTCGTCGGCTCGGTGAGCACGGTCTGGGAGATTACATGCTTTTCCTGGAGGACGCCGTTGATCAGGGTCCGGGAGTACTCCACCCGGAGCTCCCCGTCCTTCCCCTCCTCCAGGACCACCTCCTCATCCTCAAACAGGGTCTCATCCTGCGCTGTCTTCGTGAGGCAGGGATAGCTCTCCAGAAGGGTATAATTCTCCACGGTCTCCACTTGGATGGCCGCGGCCAGCTTTTCCAGATTATCCGTCAGCAGCTCGGTGCTGGCATAGCCCTGGGCCAGGGTCACCTCCTGCAGGAAGGAGGCGGAGACGGTATCCTCCGTCATATACCGGTTCTGGATCTCCTCCAGCGCCAGCATGGCCTCCGCCTGGCCGGGGAAGGCGCAGACGGCCTCTCCATCCAGATAGACCAGCTCCAGGCTGCAGGCGCCCTCCACGCTCTGGTACAGGGTGCTGACCACCTGGGCTTCCTCCTCCGGGGAAGCGGGGGCAAAGGCCAGACGGCAGGTCAGGGTCGGGGCGGTCCAGGAATAGCCCAGGGCGTCGCTGGCGGCCTGGGTCACCCGCTCCACAATGGCGTCCAACCGCTCCTGATCCTGCACATAGCCGATCAGGCTGCCGTCCATGCTCACCGCCAGGGTCCACCGCACACGGCTCATGCAGAAAAGAGCGACAGCAAGGACAGCGGCCAGAGCAAGCACCCGGCGGTGCTTTCTCGCCTTCGCGCAGAGGGTCTGCCGGAGCAAGCGCCAACGGACGGCGCTATCCGCAGTACTCCGCTCTTCCCTTGTCCTCTCCTGCTGCCGCATAACAGATGGTAACTCCTGTCATCAAAATGAAATGTCCCCGGCAAAAACGGTGACAAATCCCCGTTTGCGTAACAATTTGGTTACAGAAGGCATTTTACACGATGCCGCATGGCTTGTCAAGAGCAAAAAAGGAAAAGCGGACCAAGTTGCTCAACAGGCATTCGCGGCGGCGCGGTCTACTCCGGCGGAGGCGCGCATAGGGTATCCTGAGGTGATGGATTTGGCAATGACCTACGAGGATGCAAAGGGCGGCCGGAGCGCCCAGTCCCACAGCCTGAGTCTCAGCGACCGGCGAAGGCTCACGGTGAGCGGCGTGGAGGACGTGGAGAGCTTCGACGAGGATACGGTGGTTCTGGTGACCTGCGGCGGCACCCTGACGGTGCGGGGCAGCGGACTGAAGATCGAGAAGCTGAGCCTGGACGGGGGCGAGCTGGTGGTGGAGGGCCGCATGGACAGCCTGGACTACGCGGAGAACGCGCCGGGCCGCCGGAGCTGGATCGGCAGGCTTCTGGGCTGATGGGCCTGGACCCCGGATGGCAGGGGCTGCAGGCCCTGTGTTCCCTGGCCTGCGGTCCCCTGCTCGGCCTGGTATACGACCTGACCGCCGCCCTGCGGCGGCAGCTGGGTCTGGATCGGACCCGCCTCCTGCCGGATCTTCTGTTCTGTCTTTTGGCCGCTCTGGTGCTCTTCCTCCTGGGCTTTACCGTGGGAAACGGCCGGCTGCGGCTGTTCATGCCCCTCATCCTGGTGCTGGGGGCGGTGTTCTACCTTCTTGCGCTCCGGGGGCCGGGCAGGCGTCTGGCCGGTTTTCTGGCCGCTTTTCTCCTGCGGATCTGCTCCATCGCCCTGTCTCCCCTGGTTTTTTTGGGAAAAACCGCGAAAAAAACTCTGATTTTTCTCAAAAATCTCTTTCAATATCTGGCCGGATGGTTTACAATAAGCTATCGGACATTCGGCTCCGTCAGGAACGTGTGTTTTTGGGAGGCTCGCCATGAAACTAAAGCGATCCGGTATACTCACGAAGCTCTTGATCCTTGGCCTGCTGGTCTATCTCCTGGTGGCCTACGCCAGGACCCAGATCCGCATCGGCGAGGCGGAGGAGCAGCAGCGCGCTCTTCAGGCGGAGGTGCGCACCATGTCCGTCAGCAACGCCGCGCTGGAGTACGAGATCGAGCATTGCCAGGACCCGGAGACCATCGAAAAGGTAGCCCGGGAAAAGCTGGGGCTGGTCCTGCCGGGCGAGATCGTCTTCTACGACATGGGCGACTGAGCGGCTGAGAGCACCACGCAGGGGAAAGCGATCCGGATACAGGGAGGAACCAGATTTCCATGGATGTGACAGTTGGGGCGGTCCTGGAGGGCAAGGTCACCGGGATCATGAAATTCGGGGCGTTTGTCTCCCTTCCGGGAGGCAAATCCGGTCTGGTCCATATTTCGGAGATCGCCTATACCTATGTGAATCAGGTGAGCGATCATCTTCAGGTGGGGCAGGAGGTCAAGGTCAAGGTCATCGGCATCGATGAAGCGGGCCGCATCAACCTCTCCATCAAGAAGGCCATGGATCCCCCCCAGCAGCAGGACCGGCGCAGGACCGCGCCGCCCCCTTCGCCCCGGGCGGGGGACAGGCGCAGCGCGCCCCCCAGCTTCGAGGATAAGCTGAAGCAGTTCATGCAGGATTCGGACAGCCGCATGTCCGGCGTGCGGCAGTACAGCGAAATCAAAAAGAGCCGCCGGGGCCGCAAATCGAATTTCGACGACGATTATTACGAATGAGCTCCTCACCGCCGGGCAGGGACACCTGCCCGGCGATTTGTTCCCTTCCCTTTTTGGATTACCTGTGCTATACTGGACCCAGATTCCACAACGGAAGGAGAGAGCCTGATGAACTTTGTCTTTACCGAAAAGAAGATGTCCCCCTCCGACGATCTCCGCGCCTATGCCCAGAAGAAGATCGGCAAGCTGGACAAGCTCTTCCGCAGCGAAAGCACCGCCTATATCACCTTCATGGTGGAGCGCAACCGCAATATCGCGGAAGTGACGCTGAACAGCGGCGGCATGTTCTTCCGGGTGACGGAAAGCACCAACAGCATGTACGTCTCCATCGACAACGCCGTGGATGCCCTGACCCGCCAGGTGCGGAAATACAAGACCCGCCTGGACAAGCGCATCCATGAGACGGTGCTGGAGGACTTCCTCCCCGCTGCCCCCGCCGAGGAGCCCGCGGAGGAATTCCGCGTCAAGCGGACGAAGCGCTTCTCCATCAAGCCCATGAGCGTGGACGAGGCCATCCTGCAGATGAACCTGCTGGGCCACAGCTTCTACGTCTTCAAGAACCAGGATGAGGGCGACGCCTTCAGCGTCGTTTATAAGCGGCAGGACGGGGATTACGGTCTGATCGAGAGCACCGAGGACTAGAGATATCGGTTTTCGGGGTCTGCGCACTGCGCAGGCCCCGTTTTTTTGCGTCTGCGACAGGTTTCGCGGGGATTTGCGGCGGGAAATGAATAAGCTTGACGGGAAAGGGAGGAATGGCCATGAAAACACCGACAATGCTCACGAGCCGCAAGGTGATCCTGCTGCCCGTTGGGTCCATCCATCCGAATCCCATGCAGCCCCGGAAGATCTTTGATCCCGACGCTCTGGGGGAGCTGACGGAGAGCATCCGCATGTATGGGGTGCTCCAGCCCCTCACGGTCCGAAAGGCTGGGGACGGGAGCTTCGAGCTGGTGGCGGGGGAGCGGCGGCTCCGGGCCTCCCGGGCGGCCGGGCTGGACAAGGTCCCCTGCATCCTGGTCAACGTAAGCGAGCAGGACTCCGGCCTCCTCGCCCTGGTGGAAAACCTGCAGCGCCAGGACCTGGATTTCATCGAGGAGGCGGAGGGCCTGCGCGCCCTGACCCGCAGCTACGGCATGAGCCAGGAGGAGGCCGCGAGATGCATCGGCCTGTCCCAGTCCGCCGTGGCCAACAAGCTGCGGCTTCTGCGCCTCAGCCCGGAGCTGCTCTATCTCCTGCGTGAACGGGGACTCAGCGAGCGCCATGCCCGGGCCCTGCTGCGGCTGGAAAACGACGAACAGCGGCTGGAGGTCCTCTCCTACGTGCTGGAGCACGATCTGAACGTCGCCCGCACAGAGCAGTACATCGAGGATTACCTGAAGCGGGGCGGGCCGCCCAAGGAGGCTCAGGGAAAGAAGAAAGCCCCCCGCATCGTGCTGAAGGATGTGCGCATCTTCTTCAACACGGTGACGAAGGGGCTTGGGGTCATGCGCCGGAGCGGCGTGCAGGCGGAATACGACCAGGCGGAGACGGAGGCGGATTACATCCTCACCATCCGGATCCCAAAGGCCGGAAACTGCCGCCTCACCTGAGGCTATTCCCCGGCAGCTCTCAGCTTGTTCAGTACGGCGGCAAACTCCGGGGGCAGGGGGCAGGAGAAGGTCATGTCCTCCCCCGTGACCGGATGGCGGAAGCGGATCTCCCGGGCATGGAGGCACTGGCTGGTCAGGGGAAGCGCACACCTGCCCCCGTACAGGGGATCCCCCGCCACGGGGTGGCCCAGGGAGGCCATATGCACCCGGATCTGGTGAGTACGTCCGGTCTCCAGCACGCATTCCGCATAGCTGTACCCGGGGAAGGATTCCAGCACCCGGTAATGGGTGACGGCGCTGCGCCCCCCCGGTACGCCCGCAGCCATCTTCTTCCGGTCCCGGGGATGCCGGCCCACGGGCAGCTCCACAATCCCTTCGGCGGGGCGGGGCGTGCCGATGAGCAGGGCGGCATAGACCCGGTGCAGGCTGTGGTCCCCCAGCTGGGCGGCCAGCGCGGCATGGGCCCGGTCCGTTTTGGCCGCCAGCATCAGGCCGGAGGTATCCTTATCCAGCCGGTGGACGATCCCCGGCCGCTTCACCCCGCCGATGCCGGAGAGGGAATCGCCGCAGTGATGGAGCAGCGCATTCACCAGCGTGCCGCGCTCATGCCCGGGGGCGGGATGGACCACCATGCCCTTGGGCTTGTTGATGACCAGCAGGTCTTCATCCTCAAAGAGGATATCCAGCGGGATCTCCTCCGGCTCCGGGTCCGCCTCCGCGGGCTCCGGCAGGTTCAACAGGACCCGGTCCCCGGGGCTGAGCCGTCGGTTCTTTTTTCCGGGTTTTCCCTCCACCAGGATGCAGCCCTGCTCCAGCAGCTGCTGTACCCGGCTGCGGCTGAGGTCCGGGAGCTTCTCCGCCAGGAAGGCGTCCAGACGGACGCCGGCGTCCTCAGGCGCCGCGGTCAGTTCCCGCTCCATCCCCGGCCTCCTTCCCCGCCGCCTTCCGCTTCCGTCGGCTTTCGCTCTCCTCCAGGAAAACGCTGAGGCAGAAGAGGAGCCCGCCGACGGTGATGAAGCAGTCCGCCACGTTGAAAATGGGAAAATCCATGAACAGGGTCTCGATCATATCCGTCACGAAGCCGTCCGCCAGCCGGTCCAGGGCGTTTCCCACCGCGCCCCCCAGCACCATGGCCAGGCTCAGCCTGGACAGGAGGGATTTGGGCCTGCGCAGGAGAAGGGCGACGAAGACGGCGGCGCACACCAGGGCGGTGAGGACCAGCAGGAAGACGGTCTTCCCCGCCAGGATGCCCCAGCTGGCCCCATAGTTATAGGTACAGGTCAGGCCGATCACCCCGGGGATCAGCACCGTAGAGCCCCGACGCGCCGCCAGGTCCACGGCGCCGACCTTGCTCAGCTGGTCCGCCAGGACGATGACCGCGGCCAGCAGGATCTCTCCCATGGCCGGAGCTCAGCCCCCCAGGCCCGCCACGACGGCGGCGCACCGGGGACACAGGTCGGGATGGGCCGGGTCCTCTCCCACATGGGGATCATGGGTCCAGCAGCGGGCGCACTTGGGGGCGGAATCGCTCTCCACCTTCACCTTTACGCCGGACTGGGCGCCGGCCTCCAGCTCCTCCCCGCCGGCGGAGCAGAGCTCCACGGCGGAGACGATGAACAGGGTCTTCAGGTCGAAGCCCTCCAGCTCCTCGGGCTTCACGGCATCGTTGAGATACAGGGTGATCCGGGCATCCAGGCTCTTGCCGATGGTCTTCTCCCCCCGGGCAAGCTCCAGGGCCTTGTTCACGTCCCCCCGCACCCGGATGATCCGGTCCCAGCGCTCCTCCTGCTCCGGGCTCAGCCGCCAGGCAGGATCCGCAGGCCGGATATCGTTGTACAGCACGCTCTCGGCGTCATCCCCGGAGCGATGGGGCATGATCCCCCAGATCTCCTCGGCGGTGAAGGCCAGGATGGGGGCCAGGAGGCGGACCAGAGCGTCCAGGATCAGGAAGATGGCGGTCTGGGCGCTGCGGCGGAGCTTTCCTTCGGGGGCTTCGCAGTACAGCCGGTCCTTCAGGATATCCAGGTAGAAGTTGGACATATCCGTGACGCAGAAATTATGGATGGCATAGGTCACGGCGTAGAACTCATAGCTCTCATAGGCCTCGATGCACCGGGTGATGAGCTGGCCCAGCCGGTCCAGCGCCCACTGATCCAGGGGCTCCAGCTCCCCGAAGGGCAGCATGGCATCCGGGTCGAAGCCGTTCAGGTTGCCCAGGATATACCGGGCAGTGTTCCGGATCTTCAGGTATTTATCGGAAAGCTGCTTGAAAATGGCGTCGGAGCAGCGCATATCCAGCTTATAGTCCGCCGAGGCTGCCCAAAGGCGCAGGAGCTCCGCGCCGTACTTGGGGATCAGCTCATCCGGCAGGACGGAGTTGCCCAGGGACTTATGCATTGCCCTCCCCTCTCCGTCCACGGTCCAGCCGTGGGTCAGGACGGACCGGTAAGGGGCGCTCCCCTTCACGGCCACGGCGGTGAGGAGGGAGGACTGGAACCAGCCGCGATACTGATCCCCGCCCTCCAGATAGAGGTCGCAGGGCCATACGCCGGGGCTGTCCAGCTCCATGGAGGCGATATGGGTGGAGCCGGAATCGAACCAGCCGTCCAGGGTGTCCGTCTCCTGGGTGAAGGTCTTGCCGCCGCAGTGGGGGCAGACGAAGCCCTCCGGCAGGAGCTCGGCGGCGGGGTGGAGGAACCAGGCGTTGGAGCCCTCGGCCTTGAACACCTCCGATACGGACTGAATGGTCTCCGGCGTGCAGACGGGCTTTCCGCAATCCTGGCAGTAGAACACGGGGATGGGCAGCCCCCAGTGGCGCTGACGGGAGATGCACCAGTCCGCCCGCTCCCGGATCATGCTTTCCATCCGGCCTTTGCCCCAGTCCGGCATCCACTTCACCTGATTCGCAGCGCCGACAGCCTCTTCCTTGAAGGCGTCCACGGAGCAGAACCACTGATCCGTCGCCCGGTAAAGGATGGGGCTCTTGCAGCGCCAGCAGTGGGCGTACTGGTGGGTGATCTGCCGGGTGCCCAGCAGGGCCCCGCAGTCCTCCAGGTCCTTCTGGATCACGGGGTTGGCCTCATCCGTGGTGAGCCCCTGATACTTTCCGGAGAGCTCGTTCATCCGTCCCCGGTCGTCCACAGGGACCAGAATGCCGATATCGGTCTTCCCGCTCTGGTCATACTTCCGGCAGATCTCATAGTCCTCCTGGCCGTGGCCGGGCGCCGTATGCACGCAGCCGGTGCCGGCATCCAGGGTGACATGGTCGCCGCAGAGCAGGATGCTCTCCCGATCCGCCAGGGGGTGCTTCGCCTTCATGAGCTCGAAGTCCGCCCCCTTCCGGGTCTCCAGCACCTCCAGCTCGGGCAGGCCGCAGTCCTGCTCCACGGCGGACTTCCGATCCTTCGCCAGGATATACTTCTCGTCGTTTTCCGGGTTCCGGCAGATCACATAGTCCAGATCCGCGTTCAGGCAGATGGCCAGGTTTCCGGGGATGGTCCAGGTGGTGGTGGTCCAGATGACGAAATAGATCCTGTCGTACTGCGCCAGCAGACCATGGCAGTCCGTCACCTCGAACTTGACGTAGATGGAGGTGCAGGGCTCCTCAGAATACTCGATCTCCGCCTCTGCCAGGGCGGTCTCATCCTTGGGGCACCAGTACACGGGCTTCTTGCCCTTATAGATATACCCCTTCTCATACATCTTTCCGAAGACCTTGACCTCTTCCGCCTCGAACTTGGCGTCCATGGTGCGGTAGGGATGCGCCCAGTCCGCCAGGACCCCCAGCCGCTTGAACTGCCCCATCTGGATATCCACATAGTTCTGGGCAAATTCATGGCAGGCGTCCCGGAATTCGGGCACGGACATGGCCTTCCGATTCAGCTTCTGCTGCTTGATGATGGCGGACTCGATGGGCATGCCATGGTTATCCCAGCCGGGATTGTAGGTGACATGGAAGCCGGTCATGGCCTTGTAGCGGTTGATGAAGTCCTTCAGGCACTTGTTCAGGGCGGTGCCCATGTGGATATAGCCGTTGGAGAAGGGGGGGCCGTCATGGAGGAGGAAGCGGGGCTTCCCTTCCCCCCGCTTCTGCAGGCCGCCGTACAGGTCCTTTTCCTCCCAGGCCTTGAGCCAGTCCGGCTCCCGCTTGGGCAGACCGGCCCGCATGGGAAACTCGGTCTTGGGCAGATTCAGGGTCGAATTATAATCCTGGGCCATAGCTGTTTACCTCTTTCTTAACAAAAACCAATGGCGGGGCATGCCACCCCGCCATATTCTTCGCTTATCGGGATCCGGTTTACTTTTTCTTGTCCTTGGAATACTCCGAGCCGAACTTCAGATTATCGTAGTCGATCCGGAGGGAATGGTCCTCCTTGGGCTCCTCGCTTCCGGACTGGTTCCCGGCATTCTCAAAGTTGCGCTGGATCATTTCCGCCACGGCGTCCACGGAGATGCCCAGGTCCGGCTCCGGAGCGGGTCCCTCCGGGAGCTCCTCCGCGGGCGGCTCCTCCTGCTCCCGGGCGGGCTGGGAAGGCGTTTCCTCCGCCGGTTCGGCAAAATCATAGATCCGGGAAAGGCTCTCCTGAAACGCCTCGCCTGCCTGACGCAGCTCCTCCAGAAATGCGCCGGTCTTCCGCCTTGCGTTCAGCAGGGCGTTTTCCTCATCCCGAAGGCCTTCCTTCAGCTCCAGGCGGCGGGTCTCCGCGTCCTTCTCCGCCTGCTCCAGCAGAGAATCAGCCTTGGCCCTGGCCTCCGCCAGGATCTCGGCGGATTTCTTCTCCGCCTCCTCCGTCATCTCCCGCGCAGTCTTCTGGGCGGTGAGGAGGGCGAGATGCATGGCGTCTTCCGAGTTGCGGTATTCCTCCACCTTGTCCACCAACACCTTGAGCTTGCTCTTCAGCGTGGCGTTGTCCCGGTACAAAGCAGAGTAATCCTGAAAGATTTCTTCCAGGAATTTATCCACCGCGGCAATATCGTAGCCGCCGAATACAGCCTTGTCGAATTCCCGATTGGTCACATCCTGGGGGGTCAGCAACGCAGGTCTTCCTCTCTTAATCGCAGCGCTCAGAAATAGAGCCCGTTGTTTTCCAGTTCGTCGATCAGGTCGCCCAGAATATCCACATTATAGGGGGTGATGATATAGGTGCTCACGGCGACCTTTTTGATTTTCCCATCCTGGGCATAGGCCACGCCGCTGATGAAATCCAGCATGCGGCGGGCGGTATCTTTGTTGGTGGATTCCAGATTCAGCACTACCGTGCGCTTATCCCGCAGGTGATCCGCGATCTCCCGGGCGTTCTCATACTGCTCGGGCTTCACCAGCACCACCTGGAGCTGGGCGGTGGCATGGATATTGACCACCTTATTGTTCCGGTTGGCGGGGATATCCTCTTCCTGGCTTCCCCCGAAGCGGGAAGCGGGGATGGTCTCCTTCGGCTTTTCCGCGATGTCGTCATACTCCTCATCAAAGGGTCTGGCCAGCGACCTGAACGAATCAAATAATCCCATCTCTATACCCCTTTCTTTCCCTCGCGCCGGAACAGCCGATTCAAACGGTCGGAGGATAAGTCCTGGCGCCGAAGATCGCGGTGCCCACGCGGACCATATTGGCCCCGGCCCGGATCGCCGCAGGATAATCCCCGCTCATGCCCATCGAGAGAATGTTCATAGAGACATTATCATATTTTTTTGCCCTTATGTCAATAAAAAGCTGATACATTTCCTCGAAATAGGGGTAATTTTCCTCCCCCGCGAACACGGGAGGCACGGCCATGAGCCCCTCCAGACGCACATGGGGCAGCGCCCCCGCCAAGGCGCAGAGCTCCGGCAGCCTCTCCGGATCCGCGCCGCCCTTCTGCTCCTCCCGGCCGATATTTACCTGGAGCAGCACGGCCTGCCGGATCCCCAAAGCCTCAGCCCGCCGGTCGATCTGGCGAAGGAGCTCCTCCCCGTCCACAGACTGGATCAGATCCGCCTTCCCCACCAGATACTTCAGTTTATTCTGCTGCAGATGACCGATGAAATGCAGCGGAGCGCCGGCATAGGCCCCCTGGGCCAGCTTTTCCGTCAGCTCCTGGCAGCGGTTCTCCCCCACGGCGTCCACCCCGGCCAGGATGGCCTCCCGCACGGCCTCCGCGCCCATGGTTTTGGAGGCGGCCACCAGGCAGATCTCCTCCGGCCTTCTCCCGCTCTTCAGCGCCGCCTCTGCGATGGTTTCCCGCACCCGGCGCACCCGGTCCGCCATGGTCTCCATCAGTCCGCCACCACCTTTCCGTCAAACAGGCCCTTGCCGCTGACGATGATCTCGTCTCCCGCATGGAGGTTTTCCCCCCGCACCATGTAGTAATCCCCGAAGTCGTGCACCAGCTCCACATCCCTGGCCTCCGCCCGGAGTCCGGTCTGCACATAGACATAGGTGCCGCCGTCATCCCGCACCCGCAGGGCCTGACGGGGGATCCGCAGGCCGGTCTCCTGGGAGAAGATCAGCTCCGCCTCCTGCCGGCGCATGCTCAGCACATCCGCCAGGTTGGTGCTGCAGGAAAAGACCACCGCCCGGTACCCGTTTTCCTCCGGGCTGATGGACTCCACGGTCATGCTCAGCTCCTGGCCGTAATACCGGCCGAAGCGCACGGAGGCCCTCTGCCCCCGCCGCAGGCGCTGAGCCGCCCCGTCCTCCATCAGCGCGGCATAATACCACCGGTTTCCGTAGACCAGCTTGCAGAGGGCCTTCTCCCCCGCCTCGCGCCTCTCCGAAAGGAGGGAGCGCAGCTCCTCCGCCCCCAACCCCTCCAGGGCGGAGGGGGAGAGGTCCTCCCAGCCGTCCACCACGGAGCTGAACAGACCGGACCGGGGAGAGGTGATCACGGCGCTGCGGTCGCTGCCCCGGTGCTGCAGCTCGCTGAGCTCCTTCTGATATGCCTGCAGTCTGGCCGCCACCTCCGTCGTATCCCCGAAGGCGGTGAAGGTCAGGCTCTGGAGGGAAAGGCTGGCCTCCTCCAGGGTATCCAGAGAGCGCCGGAGGGCGGAGCTGCGCAGAAGGGCGCAGGCATCCTGGATCTCCCCCTCCAGCTGCTGCAGGTTCTCCGCCGCGAAGCGGTTCTGCTGGGTCTCCAGGCTGGAAATGCGCTGGCTCAGCTCCCCCATGCGCACGGCGCGCCGGAGCCCTTCCTCCGAATCGAAGGCCTCGGCCAGCCCGTCGCCGCCGGAGACCCGCTTTCCCTCCTCCGCCGTGATGTATACGGTGTTGTACACGCTGGTCAGGACCTCCTCCTGCCGGACCACCATGCCCCGGGTATGGGCGCTGTCCCGAAGCGTCGTGTTCAGGGCCTGCACCGTGCGGTATGGGTTCTCCAGCAGCCGCAGGCCGTATATCGCGAGATACACCAGCACAGCCGCAAAAATCAGGAATCCCGCCACCTTGATGGGCAGATTCGCATTCTTCACCGTTTTCACCGATCCGCGCCTCCTGACGTCCCGGTTTTCCGCCTTCAGCCCTCCATGACGAGTTCCGCCGGCTTGATCGGGATCATGGTGGATATGGCATGCTTGTACACAAGCTCCTGCTTGCCCTCGCAATCCAGCACCACCGTAAAATCATCGTATCCGGTGACCACGCCCCGCATCTGGAAACCGTTCATGAGGAATACCGTCAGTCCCGTGCGCTCCCTGCGTGCCTGGTCCAAAAACTGTTTCTGCAGGTCCATCGTTTTCTGCATCTGAACTACTCCCTTTCGACCTCTGTATTCGGCGTTTTCCGCGCCGCTTACAGTATACCAGATTTATCCAAAATCCGTGTCGAAATTCCGTAGGCTTTATCTAAATTCGGCTTCTTTTTCCAGAGGATCCAGTGCAGCTCCGGGTCCCGACGCAGCCAGCTGAGCTGGCGCTTCGCATAGCGGCGCGAGGACTGCTTCACCAGCTCCGCCGCCTCCTCCAGGGTCGTCTCCCCCCGAAGGGCGGCGGCGATCTCCTTATAGCCGATGGCCTGCATGGCGGTGCTTCCCGCCGGGATGCCGCTGTCCAGCAGGCCCTGTACCTCCTGCACCAGCCCCGCCTGCAGCATGCCGTCCACCCGGGCGTCGATCCGGGCATACAGATCCTCCCGCTCCGCAAAGCTCAAGGCGATACGGCAGCTTGGGAACCGGGGCGGACCCGCCCGGCTGGCCCGGTCATGGGCGGTGATGGTCTCGCCGGTGGTCTCGAAGACCTCCAGCGCCCGGACGATGCGCTTCCGGTCCCGGGGATGGAGCAGCGCGGCCCGCTCCGGATCCGCCCGGGCCAGGCGCTCCAGCATGGCCTCTCCCCCCAGGCGGTCGTATTCCGCCTCCAGGGCGGACCGCACCGCCGGATCGAAATCGGAGAATTCGACGCCCCGGAGCAGGGAGTCGATATACAGATTGGTCCCCCCCACCAGGATGGGGAGCTTTCCCCGGCCCAGGATATCCTCCAGGCAGGCGGAAGCCTCCTGCACATACCGGCCTACAGAGTAGCTCTCCCGGGGATCCACGGTGCCCACCAGGTGATGGGGCACCCCCTTCATCTCCGCCCCCACCGGGGCGGCGGTGCCGATCACCATTCCCCGATACACCTGCATGGCGTCGGCGGAAACCACCTCGCCGCCCAGATGCAGGGCCAGCCATACCCCCAGGGCGGTTTTGCCCGTGGCGGTGGGGCCGGTGATCACCAGCACTCCCCGGGCCATCAGTTCCGCAGGGACTGCAGGGGGGCGGGGATCCGTCCTCCCCGGGCCACGAAGACCTCGCTGGACTCGGGATGCACCCCGATCACCGGGGCGCTGCCCAGCAGGCCGCCGAAATCCACCCGGTCCCCCACGGTCTTCCCCTCGGCGGGGATGAGCCGGGCGGCGGTGGTCTTGTTGTTCACCATGCCGATGGCCGCCTCGTCCGCCAGAATGGCGGAAAGGGTCTCCGCCGGAGTATCCCCCGGCACGGCAATCATATCCAGACCCACGGAGCAGACGCAGGTCATGGCCTCCAGCTTATCCAGGCAGAGGGTCCCCGCCTCGGCGGAGGCGATCATCCCCGCATCCTCGCTCACGGGGATAAAGGCGCCGGAAAGGCCGCCCACATGGGAGGCGGCCATCAGCCCGCCCTTTTTCACGGCGTCGTTCAGCAGGGCCAGGGCGGCGGTGGTACCGTGGGTGCCCACTCGCTCCAGACCCATCTCCTCCAGGATATCCGCCACGCTGTCCCCAATGGCGGGGGTGGGGGCCAGAGACAGGTCCACAACCCCGAAGGGGACGCCCAGGCGGGAGGAGGCCTCCCGGGCCACCAGCTGGCCCATGCGGGTCACCCGGAAGGCGGTGCGCTTGATGGTCTCCGCCACCAGATCGAAGGGGGCGCCCCTGCATTCCAGCAGGGCATGGTGCACCACCCCGGGGCCGCTGATGCCCACGTTGATGACGCTTTCCGGCTCCCCCACCCCGTGGAAGGCGCCGGCCATGAAGGGATTGTCCTCCACGGCGTTGCAGAAGGCCACCAGCTTGGCGCAGCCCAGGCTGCCCCGGTCCGCCGTGAGCCGGGCGGTCTCCTTGATGATCCGGCCCATGAGGGCCACGGCGTCCATATTGATGCCGCTCTTGGTGCTGGCCACGTTCACGCTGGAGCAGACCCGCTCCGTCTCCGCCAGGGCCTGGGGAATGGCGGCCACCAGTTTCCGGTCCGCAGCGGTGAAGCCCTTGTGCACCAGGGCGGAGAAGCCGCCGATGAAGTTCACTCCGGTCTCCGCCGCCGCCCGGTCCAGAGTCCGGGCGAAGGGGACGTAATCCTCCGTCTCGCTGGCGGCGGCGGCCAGGGCGATGGGGGTAACGGAGATGCGCTTGTTCACGATGGGGATGCCGAACTCCTGCTCGATATCCTCCCCGGTGCGCACCAGATCCCTGGCCAGGCGGGTGATCTTGTCGTAGATCTTCCGGCAGCAGGCCTCCGGATCCGGGTCTGCGCAGTCCAACAGGGAGATGCCCATGGTGACGGTGCGGATATCCAGATGCTGCTGGTCGATCATATCCAGCGTTTCAAATATCTCTCTTCTGCTGATCATACCCGGTGCATCGCCTCAAAAATATCTTCCCGCTGCATCCGGATGCTCAGCTTCATTTCCTCCCCCCGGAGCCGCAGCTGCTCCGAGACCTCCCGGAAGGGCATCTCACACTTCTCCAGATCCACCAGCATGGTCATGGCGAAATTCCCCTGCATGACGGTCTGGTTGATATCCAGAACGTTCACGTTCCAGCCCGACAGACGGGTGCATACATCCGCGATGATGCCCACCCGGTCCTTGCCGACGACGGTCACAATGGCTCTCATTCCTTATCCTCCCCGGTAAGCTCGTCCAAGGTCAGCCCAAAGGACGGCAGAAAATTCTCGGTAAAATAGCGGACCTCCCGCAGGGGGCAGGCCTGCAGCCAGGCCCGGAGCTGCCGCTCCGCGGAGCGGAACTCCCCGTTTCCCATCTGCAGCTCCTCCTGGCATTTCAGGTAGGCGGAGAGCTTGTCCGCCGCCTTCACCAGCGGGCCCAGGTCCTCCCCCTCTCCCCCGCCCAGAAGGGGGGCGTAGCCGGAGCGCAGCTCCGGCGGGAGCATCTTCAGCAGCCGGGCTTCCGCCTGGCGCTCCACCGCCTTATAGGCACCGGTGATGTCCCGATTCAGGTACTTCACCGGAGTGGGCAGGTCCCCGGTGATGATCTCGGAAGCATCGTGAAACAAGCCCAGCACCGCCGCCCGGTCCGGGTCGGCGGGCTCCCCGAAGACCTCCCGCCGGATCATGGCCAGGGCATGGGCCAGCACCGCCGTCATATGGCTGTGCTCCTGGAGGTTTTCATCGAAGCTGTTGCGCATCAGCCCCCAGCGGCGGATGTTCCGCATCCGCCCCAGAAGGGCGAAAAAGCCGTTGATCATGGTTTTCTCCTCATTCCCGCAGCCGGGAAAAAAACTCCCGCATCAGGTCCCGGCACTCCGCCTCCCGCACCCCGCCGTACATCCGGGGCCGGAAGCCGAAATCCTCTGCAAACAGGTCCAGTACGCTGCCGCAGGCCCCGGTCCTCCCCTCCCGCAGGCCGTAGACCACCGTGGGGATCCGGGCGTTCAGGATGGCTCCTGCGCACATGGCGCAGGGCTCCAGGGTGACGAAGAGGGCGCAGCCCTCCAGCCGCCAATCCCCCAGCCAGGCGCAGGCCTCCCGGATGGCCTCGATCTCCGCATGGGCCAGAGCGCTGCGCTCCTCCTCCCGCCGGTTCCTTCCCCGGCCCAGGATCGCCTCGTCCCGGACGACGACGCAGCCCACGGGCACCTCCCCTGCTTCTCCCGCTTCCCGGGCCAGGCTGAGGGCTTCGTCCATCCACCGCTCCAGATCCAAGGTTTATCCGCTCCTTTTCCGGGCAAAATGAAGGTATGCTGAACTGAGGAGGTCAAGATGATGCTGGTATCCGAACTGATGGAACGCAGCCCCGTATCCATAGCCCCGGAGGATAACTGCCGGGACGCCGCCCGGCTCCTGAGCCGGTATCGGGTGGGGGCGCTGCCGGTGGTGAACGCCGACGGGATGCTGAAGGGGATCCTGACGGACCGGGATATCGTCCTCCGCTGCCTCGCCCTGGGGAAGGACCCGGACAAGACGGCGGTGCGGGACTGCATGACCCGGAACCCGGTCACCGTCTCCCCCCGGGACCGGGTGGAAACGGCGGCGGAGCGCATGAGCCGCAGTCAGGTGCGGCGGCTTCCCGCCGCGGAGGGGGGCAGGCTCGCGGGGATGGTCTCCCTGGGGGACCTGAGCCGGGCGGAGGCCTTCCGCATGGAGGCGGCCAAAGCCCTGGCGGAGATCAGCAAGGGGGTACAGCGCCTCTCCCCGCCCTGAGCTCAGCCGAACTTGAAGGGCTCCGGCTTATGGTCTGGCATGGCGTCCAGGCCGAAATGCTCCTTCAGCACCCGGGGCAGCTCCTCCCAGCTCACCTCCCGGCGCTCCGTCTTCTCCCCCTCCTGATGGGTGAGGAAGAGATTCATCATGGAGTACCGGCCGTTTTCCGTGAACCGGTTGAGCATGAGCATCTTCCGGAAGCCGGACCAGGGGCTGAAGTTGACATAATAATTGCAGATCTGGAAGTCCTCGTCCAGGGCGGGACGGTCGATGAAGCCCATGAGGTTCTGGAATTCCTCCCCCCGCTTGATCTGCACGGTGTACTCCACCTCGGGCTGGACGCCGGGGACCACACGATACACGGTGCCGTGGGTGAGCTGGGGCACATCGTACTCCAGACGCAGGGGATCCACGAAGCAGTCCCCGCCGTAGCCCACGTCGCAGAGGTAACGCACCCCGTCCGCCTCCGTCAGGTTCATGCGGTGGAGGTAGCCGTTGACGGTCTCCCCGTCCCGGCTCAGGCGGGTGAGGACGCCGTAGGCCGGGAAGCCCATCTCCCGCAGGGTGGCGCAGAAGAAGCCGTTCATCTCGAAGCAGTAGCCGCCCCGGCGGCGGGTGACCATCTTGTCGAACAGGTCCTCGGTCTTCAGGGAGATGGGTTTATCGTTGTACACATCCAGGTTCTCAAAGGGGATATGGGTGATATAGGCCCGGTGGAGGCGATAAAGCCGCTCCGTATCCGTCCCGCCCTCGGTATAGCCGATCCTCTCGAACAGCGCCTGCAGATCCATCGTTTCCGCTCCTTCTTCTTTTCTGAACTGATTCAATACAGAATATCATTTCCCTTCCCCTTCGTCAATCCGCTTGCACCGAGTTTCCGCATAACCTGAGGACAAAGGGCGAGAAGGGAAAACCCGTCAAAAGGCACAGAAAAAGGACTTTGATTGACTGCCCGGTATTAAAAGGTGGGACGCTCCCGCAACAGGGGTACAGATCTCGTCTCATTACTGTCGCACCATATGTTATCCACCTTCTTCAGCGTCGTCAGAGAGAGCAAGAAGCGGAGCGGTTAGTAGCCGGTGACGCATGGAGTAATCCTACTCGACTTGTGTTCACGAACGGTCTCGGGGGCCATCTGGTTCACATCACAGTTTACAAGGAATTCAAAGAGATCGTTCGCACTCTTGGCTATGAAAACGCCCGTTTCCATGACCTTCGTCACAGTTATGCTGTCGCCGCCATCGAGAGCGGAGACGATATCAAGACTGTACAGGCAAACTTGGGTCACGCCACCGCAAGTTTCACGCTTGATGTGTACGGTCATGCTTCACAAAAAATGAGGCAACGATCCGCTGATCGAATGGAGCAGTACATTAAGGACGTCTTGTGGAATTAACACGGGGAAAAGCGATAAAGGCCAAATAAAGGCCAAAACAAAAAGGGAGAGCCCCGAAACCCTTTGATTTCAAGGCTCTCCGTGGCGGAGAAGGAGGGATTCGAACCCTCGATACCCTTTTGGGGTATACACGATTTCCAATCGTGCGCGCTCGACCAAGCTACGCGACTTCTCCACGCTGCTCTGTCGGACTGACTCCTGAGGCCCCGTTATTATAAAGGATGCGTTTCGCAAAGTCAATGCTTTTTTCTCTTCCGGAAGGTTTTTCCGCCGTTTTCCCTCCGGACCGCTCTCCCCCGCTTGCCAAGGAGGGCGGGATGTGGTATATTCCGCCTTATAGCTGAGGGGATGGCTGCCGCTTCTTTCCCCCTGCTTCCGGAGCGTGAGAGTATGGAACCGATAAAAACCGAAAAATCCGCCTTTGCCCAGGGTCTTCGGGATGGGATCCCCATCGCCCTGGGGTATTTCGCCGTGGCTTTTTCCCTGGGGATCGCCGCCAGGGACGCGGGGCTCACCCCCTTCCAGGGGATGCTGGCCAGCCTGCTGTGCGTCGCCTCCGCCGGAGAATACGCCCTGTTCACCCTGGTGGGCGCCGGAGCCGCCTATGTGGAGGTCGCCCTGGTGACCCTGATCACCAACGCCCGGTACTTCCTCATGAGCTGCGCCCTGAGTCAGCGCATCCGCCCGGATATGCCGGACCGGCACCGCTGGGGGGTCGGCTTTGCGGTGACGGACGAGATCTTCGGCATCAGCATCGCCCGTCCCGGACCGCTGGAACCCATGTACCACTACGGCGCCATGGCCGTGTCCATCCCCGCCTGGGCCGTGGGCACGGCGCTGGGCATCCTGATGGGCACCATCCTTCCCCTGCGGGTGGTGAGCGCCCTGAGCGTCGCCCTGTACGGCATGTTCCTGGCCATCATCATCCCCCCGGCCCGGAAAGAGCTTGCGGTGGCGATCTGCGTGCTGGCCGGCTTCGGCTGCAGCTGGCTCTTCGGCCATCTCCCCGCTCTGGGGGCCCTGTCCCCCGGTCTGCGCACGATCATCCTGACCCTGGGCATCTCCGCCGTCGTCGCCCTGATCTTCCCCAGGAAGGAGGAGCCCGATGCGGAATAATTACCTCTATATTCTCATCGCCTTCGCGGTGATCTATGCCATCCGGGTCCTGCCCCTCACCCTGATCCGCAGGCCCCTGCGCAGCCGGTTCCTCCGCTCCTTCCTCTACTATGTGCCCTATGTCACCCTGGCGGTGATGACCTTTCCCGCCATCGTGGAGGCTACGGTGCTGCCCGCCGCCGGCATCGCCGCCCTGGCCGTGGGGATCCTCGCCGCCCTGCTGGGCGGCAGCCTTCTCACCGTTGCGGGAGCCTGCTGCGCCGCCGTCTTCCTTCTGGAGCTGATCTTCCGCTGAACATACTTCGCCCGCCCTCCGGCTTTCCCGAAGGGCGGGCCTTTTTCTGCGCTCTTATTCCTCGGGACCGGATTCCCCTTCCTCCCGCTCCAGGAGAAGACGATACCCGCCGCTGCCGTACTGGAGGCAGCGGTTCACCCGGCTGATGGTGGCCGAGCTGGCCCCGGAGAGCCGGCCCACCTCGCTGTACACCAGGCCGGAACGCAGGAGCCGGGCCACATGATAGCGCTGGGACATCGCCTGCAGCTCGCCAACGGTGCACAGATCCTCAAAGAAGGCGTAGCACTCCTCCTCGCTGCGCAGAGACAAAATGGCCTTGAACAGGGCGTCCGACGCCTCGCTGTGCAGATCCGCCATGAGTAGCACCTCTCTTTACCGCATTAAAACGATACTATCTTAGCACGGAAAAGGGATCCTGTCAATCCCAACCGGCCCGGCAGCCGCAATGGCCAGGGGGCATTGGGCTCCTTCCGCCTCCCTCTGTACGAATTGCCGAAAGAAGCCTTGAATACCTGTTTCAAATATGTTAATATGGCACAAATACCAACCAGGTCTTCAAAGGAGGTACGAGGATGACACCGGAGGCAAAAAAGCGCTATGATGAGAAGGTCGCCAGGGTCGAAGCCGCAATCGCCCTGCAGGAGCCGGACCGGGTGCCCATCATGCCCTCCGCCGCCCTGTTCCCCATGTTGAACGCGGGGTACACCGTGGCCGAGGTCATTTACGACGCCAGTCTTGAAAAGATGACCAGGAGCATCGTAAAATACCTGAACGACTTTGATCCCGACGCCGGCCTGAACACCGGCACCAACTATGCCGGCGAGGGCCCCATGCTGGAGCTGGAGCAGCCGAAGAACATGCGCTGGGCGGGCATGCCCGGCAAGATCATCGACGACAACTCCATTCAGCAGTTCATCGAATTCCCCACCCTGCTGGACGAGGAGTTCGACGAATTCTTCTCCGACCGTACCGGCTGGGCCCTGCGGAAGCAGCTCTACCGGGAATCCACCCTGCTGGAGCCCTTCTCCAAGCTCTTTGTGGGCAATCGGTTCAGCGCCAGGATGATGGCTTCCCAGGTCTCTACCCCGGAATTCAAGCAGATGATGGAGACGCTGTGGAAGATCAATGACATGAATCAGGAGTACCGGAAGAACGCGGAGAAGCTGAACAAGACCGTGTATGAGATGGGCTACCCCGTCTTCCGGGGCGGCGGCGCGGCGGTGCCCTTCGACAGCTATTCCGACGGGCTCCGGGGCACCATTCTCTCCCTGCAGGATCTGTATGAGAATACGGAGATCGTGGAGAGGTACATCGAGGAGGCCATCGGCCCCATGCTGGAGATGATCCGGATGCAGGGGAAGAAT
>JBGUZS010000179.1:0-7453 GCA_045223835.1 Oscillospiraceae bacterium
TCTTCCTCGCGAACTACGGTTCGCTCGGAGAAAGGGCCCGCCCAGCGGCGAGCTTGACTAATATAACATGGACATTTTCCCCTGTCAAGCCCTTTTCCGGAATAATTTTTCCTGGTTTTTCAAGCCACAATCCCTGGGGGTCACGCGCAGATTTCTCCCGAAAGTATAGTGACGGGCCGGAGCATCCGCCCCGGCCCGCCGCCCGGTCAGCTCTTATTTTGAATACTCCACCAGTTCGAGCTTTTCTCCCGCAGGACCGGTGAAAAACACGTTTTTAAAGCCGTTGGGGAAAAAGTCGGGCGAAGAGCCGATCGGGCCGATCTCGACGCCTTTGGAACGAAGCTCTTCCGCAAATGCTTCGATTCCCTGAACTTCCAGAGCGATATGGTCTACGGCGCCGCCCGGCTTGGCATTTCCGGCAGCGATGAACTCCACCACCAAGCCGCCATTCTCCACAAAAGTAAGGGGCATGGGACCGATCTTCCCCGCATAGTAGGGGCGGAAACCGAGGTTGTTGCAATAGAAATCCACACACTTCTGTACGTCCCCGGTCATGATACCCACATGGGCACAGCCGCAAAACAGACAATTGCTCATCCTAGCGCATCTCCTTTCACATTCGGCAATTTTTGCCTGATGGCAGTATACCAGAGGACCGTCTCCTATGCAAGTATGGTCTTCCCCTGGAGGGAATAACATGCTATACTGGGTCCATCCTGAATATAGGGAGGGCAAGTACATGGAACTGAAAAAAGTCTATGACGGCGCGAAGCTCACCGCTTTCCTCTCAGGCAAGCTGGACACCGAGAGCGCCCCGAAGCTGAATGCCGAGCTGGCTGCCTCCCTGGGCGGGATCACGGAGCTTGTGCTGGATATGACGGATCTGAGCTATATCTCCTCCGCCGGCCTGCGCACGCTGCTCTCCGCTCAGAAGATGATGAACCGTCAGGGACGCATGGTCCTCCGGGGTGTACGGGAAAGCATCCGTGACGTGTTCCGCATTACCGGCTTCCTGGACCTGTTGACTCTAGAATAAGGTATAGGCGCAAAAGCTCCTCTCCGGCCGGATCGGAGAGGAGCTTTTCTTTATTCCGGATTGCCGGGTTTTTCGGTTTTCCCGATCTTGATCGCCGCGACCATAAGGCCGAAGAGCAACCAGTACAGCAGCATGATCCGGGGATAGGACCAAATATAGTCCGTCAAGCCAAAGAGCACGGCGCCCAGGAGGCCGGCGGCGCTGCCGGCTGCAACGGCGCGGGTCACCGGCATAAGCGCCCGATCCGCACCGGTCCGGATGCCCCGTTTGATGGGGAAGAAGGAAGCGAAGAAATAGCTTACCAGGGCGAAAATGCCGCTCTCCCCCCAGATCTGCGTAAACTGATTATGGCTGTGGACAAAATAGGCAGTGCCGGTGTAGAAGCAATTGGCGTCCACTGCCTTGCGGAGGGTGGTGGAGCCCAAGCCTACGCCCAGAATCAGGTTGCGTTTGATCAGGCGGGCAATGGCCATATAGATCGGCGCGCGGCTGTTGATAGAGGAATCTCCGGAGAAGATGGTGAGAAAGCGCGCCATGACAGATTGGGGCAGCAGGGGGATGCAGAGCAGGCCCAGGGCTGCAAGCCAGGGCGCGGCCTTGGGGCGCACGATGAGGACGAAGGCAAAAACGCTCACTACCCAGGCCACCCAGGCCCCCCGGGTATAGGTCATGACCAGGCAGACAGAGCAGAGGACAAAGGCCAGGCCGAAAACCAGACGCTGCCAGAGCCTCGGACTGTAGCAGAACAGCGCCAGCATCACCGGGGCGAACAACACCGGGATATTGGCAAACGAATTGGGATTATCAAAGAAGGAATACACCCGGCCGGGCATTTTGGCGTTTGCCATCAGATCCGTATAATGGGCGTTGGGTTCAATGCCATCCATTTTCTGCCATATTCCGTAGCCGCAGCATACCAGCAGGCCCAGCGCAACGAACAGGAAAATGCGCAGCAGCTTCTCCGGCGTATCCGCCGCGGCGGCGCACAGGAGCACCACCAGGGCGCAGCTCAGGGCGAAGATGAGGAACCGGCTGCTCTCTCCCGGGTTCACGGACCAGTAGGCCGAGCCGAAGGTAACGATGGCGAAGGCCAGAGGCCAGAAGCCGATCTCCCGCAGGCTGAAGCGCCGCTGATGAGACAGGAGGGTCAGGAGCAGGACCGCGATCAGCAGATATAAGGAATAGGAATTGTTCCAGCTCTCATAGGGCACGGACAGGAGCACCAGGCAGGTAAAGCCCATGAGGATCGGCGTCCAGCGGGAGGCAAAATTCTGAAACACCGTGCCCACCATGCTTCCATGCAGGATCCGGTCCGGCAGGCCCAGGATCAGCTCCAGCAGATTGCCGAACACGCTGGCATCCAGCATTTCATCCAGCCGGCTCTCCCACTTCACGACGGACTTCAGCAGGCTGCGGTCATACTGCCGCCCCAGCCAACGCCAGATCGCCCCCAGCCAGGCGGCCAGCATAGAGCGGGAGACGGAGGCATCCGCCCGCCGCAGGGAAACGCCCAGGAAATGATACAGGGCGCTTTGACGGACCAGCTCCATGGATTCAGCTCCTTTCCTTCTCGCCCCAGTGCCGGTTCTTCAGCTTATACAGCAGCACCAGAGGCGTCAGCAGATGCAGACGCAGCAGGAAGGCCACGATGGTCTTGCGCCGGTTCATGTCCCGCGGCGCATAGTGATCCAGAGCATCCCGGAACTCCGGTACGGAGCACAGCGCCTTCAGATTCCGCTTATGCTCCGCCAGGGTAGACGCCGGGGTCCCGGGGGCAAACTCATTCCCCACGGCGATGAGAAGGCCGGCCCAGGCGCAGTTGCGGACCCAGTCCGGTCCCGGATCCAGGCGGAACCGCCCCACCAGCTCCTGCTTCTTCTCCAGGGAGGTCAGAAAGGTCTCCACGCAGGAAGCCATATACCGGCGGGTGGCGGAATCCGGATTCTGATAATAATAATAGAGTCCCTCGTTGACCACGCAGAGAGTGGTAGAATCGCTGAAAAACTCGACCAGGAACAGCTCATCCTCCAGATATGCCCCGGAGAAGCGAAGAGCCCTCCGGCGGATCGCCGCAAGAGAATACAGATATCGGACGGAAAAGCCGTTGAACGCCCTGCTGCTGAGCCGGTCATTCAGCAGCGGAAGGACCAGGCGCCGGAGCACCTCATCCCCCCCATATACGCCGCTGTCCATCGGCGCGGCGCCGAAGTCCTGCCTCCCATCCGGCCATACGAGCCAATATCCGCAGGCGGCGGAGCTGGCGCCGCTTTCCCGCATGGCGTTGGTCAGCTTTTCATAGGTACGGAGATCGATCCAATCGTCCGCATCCAGGAAAGCCACATAGCTGCCCTGGGCCTGGCTGAGTCCGAGGTTCCGGGCAGCGCTGACGCCGCTGTTGGCCTGGGTGAACACGCGCACACGGCCATCCTCCTCCGAAAACTGACGAAGGAGGGACGGAGTGGAATCGCTGGAGCCGTCGTCCACAATGATCAGCTCCAGATCCACAAAGGTCTGATCCAGCACCGAGCGGACACACCGCTCCAGGGTAGCTTCACTGTTATATGCGGGAACGATCACACTGAGAAATGGCATGGGGTCCTCCTTCTGATCCGGTCCAGCCCGACCCCGGGGCCCAGGAACCGATACAGTATCTTTCCTGATCTTGCATAAACCGATTTACTATATCACAGAAAAAGCTGGGTTTCAATCCAAAGACGGCAAAAAACCGGGAATCCTTCCCAAACAGAAAAAAGCGGCAGAACAGGCATTCTGTTCTGCCGGTATCCGCGAGCTCTGTATCCGTTTCCGGGAAGGCGGCATAGTCTGGTTCAGCGGTCAAAGCTCCGGGCGAAGGAGACCCCGTCCCGGTGCATACCGATCTCCAGCTTTGTCCGGTCTCCCCGCATAACCGACTGAGTGAGCTCGAAGACCTCCCCGTTTTCGCAGCGGGTGATGCGCTGATGGCTGAAGCCCGCGCTCCCCGACTTCGTCTCCAGCAGGGCGGCCTCGCTGGCCTCCAGCCTGACCGCCTCATAGGTATCCACGGCGCTCACCGGGACAATACCCCGCTCAAACAGAAGGGAATAAACGGAATGGGTTTTCAGCAGCTCCGGAGTCAGGTTGGGATAGACATAGGTGGGATAGTAGGAGGTCTCCAGCATCAGCGGCACACCCTCCACCCGGCGGATCCGGGTGAACCGGTACACCGGAATATCCGCAGACTGAAGCTCCAGCATCCTGCGCAGGTCCTCTGTGGGCCGGATCACGGCGAAATCCACCAGCGTGGAGCTGGGGTGCAGCCCCATGGAAACGGCTTCAGAGGTAAAGGAATAGATATTCTCGCTGCGGCGATGGAGCTTGGGCTCCGCGATAAAGGTGCCCTTGCCCTGATGCCGGATCACCAGTCCTTCCTCTTCCAGCTCGCCGATGGCCTGGCGCACAGTGCTTCGGCTGATGCCGAAGCTGCGGCAGAACTCCGCCTCCGAGGGAAGCATGTCCCCCGGCTTGATCAGCCCGGAGGAAATGCACCGCTTGATGAGGGTCTCCAGTTGGAAATACAGGGGAATATTGTTGTCCTGTGACAGATTCGCAGAAAGGATCGGATTCTCTTCCATTCCGCCCTCCATTCTCCGGCCGCTGCCGAGCGCCGGATACGTCAGCCTGATAAAATATTATAAAGCATACCGGCGGGTTTTGCAAATCCTTCCTTTGCGGATTTTCGGTCTTTTCGCATACGGTATACTTTTGAAAAAAAACGGGCAGGATAGTTGACAGACTTCCCCTGTTTTGGTATAAATTTCAGTGAAGTTGTATGATACATTTCGGATGTTTGGAGAGGATGAGGAGAATGAAACGCAAAATCGGCATCAACGGCTTTGGGCGGATCGGTCGTCTGGCCCTGCGTCTGGCGGAGCATCGGGATGATCTGGAGGTCGCGGTGATCAACGACCCCTTTATCACCCCGGAGTATATGGCCTATCTGCTGCAGTATGACAGCGTACACGGCCGCTTCGACGGCACGGCGGAATCCACGAAGGACGCCCGCCTGCTGGTGAACGGGCACCCGATCCTCTGCCGCAACTACACCGCCCCCGGAGACATCCCCTGGGCGGAGATGGGCGTGGACTACGTGCTGGAGTGCACCGGCAAATTCACCACGATGGATCGGGCAAACGCCCATCTGATCGGCGGTGCGAAGCGGGTGGTGATCTCCGCACCCTCTGCGGACGCCCCCATGTTCGTGGTGGGCGTCAACCTGGACCGGTATGACACCTCCATGCGGATCGTGTCCAACGCCTCCTGCACCACCAACTGCCTGGCCCCCCTGGCCTACGCGGTACACAAAGCCTTCGGCATCAAGGAAGGCCTCATGACCACGGTCCATGCCGCCACTGCCACCCAGCTCACGGTGGACGGGGTCTCCCGGAAGGACTGGCGTTCCGGCCGGAGCGTATTCGGCAACATCATCCCCGCCTCCACCGGCGCAGCCAAGGCCGTGGGCAAGGTGATCCCGGATCTTTCCGGTAAGCTCACCGGCATCGCCGTGCGGGTACCCACCGCGGACGTCTCCCTGGTGGACCTGACCTGCACCCTGGAAAAGCAGGCCAGCTATGAGGAGATCTGCGCCGAGCTGCGCCGGGCATCCGGCGAGGAGCTGGCGGGTGTTATGGAATATGTGGACGCTCCCCTGACCAGCACGGATTTCATCGGGGACCCGCATTCCTGCATCTTCGACGCCCAGGGCGGTCTCAGCCTCCCCAGCGGCATGGTAAAGCTCCTGGCCTGGTACGACAACGAGGCGGGCTATACCTCCCGCTGCCTGGATCTGATGGCCTATATGAGCAGCAAGGAATAATGCGGCTTTTCCCGCTCCGCTCCTTCCCCACCGGGAAGGAGCTTTTTTTGCGTTTTTTTCGGAAGTTTGCAAAAACCCCTTGACATTGACGCGGCGTCAAATTGTAGGGTGGAGGCAGATGGGAGATGCTTACCGTGAAAAAAGCCCTGTTTTTGCTGCTGATCCTGGCCCTGGTCCTGCTCCCCGGCTGCGCCGGGAAGGAAACGGCCCCGGAAACGACCCCGGCGAGCCTCTGGGAAGAGCTGCTCCCCTGGGGGGAGGAATGGACCTGCCTGCTCCTGGGGGGACGTGAACCCAGTTCAGAGCTGGAGCCGGAGTCCGGGAAGGAGGCTCTCCGGGCCCTCCTGGAGTCCTGTGCCTGGATGCCGGAGGAGGCCGGGGAGGAGGACGGCCCCCCCTTCCGGAAGGTGGTGTTCTGGTGCGGAGAAAGCTCCAACACCCTCACCCTGAACGAACAGGGGGAAGCCCGGTGGAACGGCTCCCTGTACCGCCCCCAGGGGGATGGAGCCGGGGAGAAGCTCCTGGCGGACTTTGACGCCCTGCTGAAAACCGGTATAGTTATGCACGCTCCCCCGCCCCTCACCCTGCGCTGCGGCGGGGAGACGGCCCAGGCCAAGGTCTACGGGACCTATACCTGGTCCTATATCTCCCGTTCCGGGTGGGGCACCGGCTGCATGAGCGACGCCTTCACCCCCATCGAGTCCATCGACTGGCTGGGGAAGGAGTCCCCCGTGCAGGTCCTTCCGGGTACGGGGGAGGTCACCCTCTCCTTTTCCGGCAGGGTGCCGGACACCATGTGGCTCTACGCCTTCGGGGAGGCGGGCACCATCCCCGTGGCGTTGGATGGCCTCACCTTCATTCCCTACGCCGGAGTGAACACCTATGAGCTCAGCGTCTGGTGGGACAGGGCGGACCAGGGCGGCTTCGGGAACTGTACCTACATCCTGGCGGTGGAGGGAAGCTGTCCCTCCCAGGTCCTGCCGGATTCGGGGATGAAGGCGGAGCTGACGCTTCTCTCGGCGGATACCCAAGGCTGCGGGCTCACCCTGACGAATGGCGCGGACCGGGACTTCAACCTGAACGCCTTCCACCTGCTCCGGCGCAGGGAGGACGGCTGGGCGTGGATGCAGCCGGATCGGAAAAACGAGGCCCCCAAGCTGGTGTTCAAGCCCGGTGAGGCCGTTTCCTTCCGGCTGGACTGGTCCCGGTATCTGGGGGACCTGGAGGCCGGGGAATACGCCCTCCTCCTCTCCGGAAAAGTAAACGGGGTCAATTCCAAGACTCCCCAGTACATCTCCCTGCCCTTCACCCTGGGGGAGGACGCCCTGCCCCAGGTCCGGGGACCGCTGACCCGGCAGGAGCTGCCGGAGGAGATCGCCTCCCGGCTCATCACCCAGAGCCGCCACCGCCTGACCCAGACCCTCACCCTCACCGGGGAGGGGAAATACGCGGTGGAAACGGACTTCGCCCTTTTCCGCCTGGAAAGGGACGGGACCCTGACTCCCATCCTCCCGGAATACGCCCTCCCCGCCGATCTGGACCAGGGAGGCAGCCTCACCAGG
>JBGUZS010000180.1:0-2425 GCA_045223835.1 Oscillospiraceae bacterium
GTCCGGAGGGAGGCGAAAAAAGAATGATCGCGCCAGACGTTCTCCTGAAGCCGCGGCAAATCCGCCGGGAGATTGAACGCAAACAGATGCGGATTGAAACCCTGCGCCGCTTCGCCGAGCACCTTACCTCCCCGCTCAAGGAAATCACGGTCAAAAGTACTCCCGATCCCACCCGCATGCAGGCGCTCCTTGCGGAAGCCGCAGACGAGGAAAAGCAGCTTCCCCTGCTGGAGGCGGAGCTGGACCGGGCGCTGACAGCCGCCGCCATTACGGTTTCCACCCTGCCGGATACCCGGCTGGTCCGCCTGATGGAACTCCGCTACCTGGAAGGCCGCAGCTGGGAGGAGATCGCCGCGGAGATGGGGTACAGCCAAAGCCAAATGTTTAAACTCCATCGCGCAGCGATGTCGCAATTCACAATTCATAATTCATAATTAGTTTTGTCTCTTTACTGAAGAAGTACCGTATAGGTCGAAGGTTTACATCTCCGGAGGAGATTTCTCCACTCCCTTCGGTCGGTCGAAATGACAACGTTAATGTATGGGATTAATCAAAGCGCAATAAAGCCACAGCCGCGGCAGGAGCGTGACTGCTGGGGGAGCGAGGGAAGCGGTGCCACAGTGTGGCATTTGCCAAAGGCAAAAGCGACCCGAACGAGTCATCCGAAACAAGCAGTGCGACCGCTCCAAGGGAGCAATGCGCTGATTGAGGATGCGGATCTGTCATAGTTTTCGAAGAAAACGTTGACTGAGTGCCTGTCCCCCTGTCACTGCTCTTGCCGCAAGCTGTCATCCTGAGCGCAGCCGCAGGCGGAGTCGAAGGATCTCCCCGCCCGCAGGCGATAATTTTTCAGTTTTAAGTCTTCAGTTTTCAGTATTCATTACTTCCAATTCGGAATAGTTTTTCCGAATTGGATTTCTAGTTTTTTTCCGGAGGGAAAAACGTGAACATCGCTCAATTATTGAACCAGCTTCCCGGTGCCGTTGCCCAGGGTCTCATCTGGGGCATCATGGCCATCGGCGTGTATATCACCTTCCGCATCCTGGATATCGCGGACCTGACGGTGGACGGCTCTTTCGCCACCGGCGGCGCCGTCGCGGCGATCCTGATCACCAGCGGCGTCAATCCCTGGCTGGCCACCCTCATTGCCCTTGTGGTAGGCATGCTGGCCGGTGCGGTCACCGGCGTCTTCCATACCTCCATGGGCATCCCGGCCATCCTTGCCGGTATCCTGACTCAACTTGCCCTCTATTCCGTCAACCTGCGGATCCAGGGCATCGGTACGGATCTCGGTTCCCGGGCCAACGTCCCCATGAGCATCAACAAGTATAAGAACATGCTTGTTTCCCTGCGCAATGTGGGCCACCTTGCCCTGGACAACCCCATCTGGCTGATGCTCATCGTCACCGTGGTGCTCATCGCCGTCATGTACTGGTTCTTCGGCACGGAATACGGCTGCAGCCTCCGGGCTGTGGGGTCCAACCAGCAGATGGCCCGGGCCCAGGGCATCAACACCAACACCGGCAAGCTCGTTGGACTGATGATCAGCAACGGCCTGGTCGCCTTCTCCGGCGCCCTCATGGCCCAGTACCAGGGCTTCGCGGACGTCTCCATGGGCCGCGGTGCCATCGTCATCGGCCTGGCGGCCGTCATCATCGGCGAGGTGATCTTCGGCAAGCTCTTCCGGAACTTCGCCTTAAAGCTCCTGGCCGTCTCCCTGGGCGCCATCATCTATTACCTGGTCATCCAGGTGGTGCTGTGGCTGGGCCTGAACACAGACGACCTGAAGCTGCTCACCGCGCTGGTCGTGGCCGTCTTCCTGGCCATGCCTTACTGGAAAGACCGCATCCTCACCCGGAAGCTGAAGGGAGGGAAACACCATGGCTGATGAAATGCTCGTCCTCAAAGACCTGCGGAAAACCTTCAACCCCGGCACCGTCATGCGCAAGATGGCGCTGGCCGGTGTGGACCTGACATTGAACAAGGGCGATTTCATTACGGTCATCGGCGGCAACGGCGCCGGCAAGAGCACCATGCTCAACGCCATCGCCGGTACCTTCCAGATCGATAACGGCACCATCACCCTGGGCGGAAGGGATATCACCCACCTCCCGGAGCATAAGCGCGCCGCCCTCCTGGGCCGCGTCTTCCAGGATCCCATGACCGGCACCGCCGCCTCCATGAACATTGAGGAAAACCTGGCCCTAGCCTACCGCCGGGGACAGCACCGCGGCCTCCGCTGGGGCATCTCCGCGAAGGAACGCATCCTGTATAAGGAAAAACTGGCCTCCCTGGACCTGGGCCTTGAAACCCGCATGTCCAGCAAGGTGGGCCTCCTGTCCGGCGGACAGCGCCAGGCCCTGACCCTGCTCATGGCCACCCTCCAGAAGCCGGAGCTCCTCCTCCTGGATGAGCATACCGCCGC
>JBGUZS010000181.1:0-10955 GCA_045223835.1 Oscillospiraceae bacterium
AGCTATCCCGCTCTGGAGCGGGGGAACTGCGTGGGCTGCGGCGTCTGCGCCCGCTCCTGCCCCGCAAGCGCCATTGCGATCCGGGAGAAGAAGGCCAGGATCGACCGGAAAAAATGCATCCGCTGCTTCTGTTGTCAGGAGCTGTGCCCCAAGGGGGCTATGGTCGCACACCGTCCCCTTGCCGCCCGGATCGCGGGAAAACTATAATCGAGCCGGAGGCGAAGGCTGGGAGACCGGGCTTCGCCTGATATGCAGACAGCAACACACATTTGAACGGAGGTCAGGAATGATGGAGAAATTCCGGGCGTTTCTGAAGCGCAAGAACATCGTGTTTTCCGCCAGGCGGTACGGGATCGACGCCCTGGGGGCCATGGCCCAGGGGCTCTTCGCCTCCCTGCTCATCGGCACCATCCTGAACACCCTGGGGAGCCAGTTCCACATCGGCTTTCTGACAAGGATCCTGGTGACCGTGGGCTCCGGGGAGAAGGCCGTGAACTATACCATGGGCGGCCTGGCCTCCGCCATGGTGGGCCCGGCCATGGCCGTGGCCATCGGATATGCCCTTCAGGCCCCGCCGCTGGTGCTCTTCACCCTGGTCCCCGTGGGCTTTGCCACCAACGCCCTGGGCGGGGCGGGCGGCCCGCTGGCCGTGCTGGTGGTGGCCATCGTGGCCGCCGAATGCGGCAAGCTCGTCAGCAAGGAGACGAAGGTGGATATCCTGGTCACCCCCATCGTCACGCTGCTCATCGGCGTGGGGCTGGCCTATCTGATTGCCAGGCCCATCGGCACGGCGGCGTCCTGGTTCGGCTCCCTCATTCGCTGGGCCACCGAGCTGCACCCCTTCTCCATGGGCATCGTGGTTTCCGTTCTGGTAGGCGTCGCCCTCACCCTGCCCATCTCCAGCGCCGCCATTTGCCAGGCCCTGACCCTCACCGGCCTGGCCGGCGGCGCCGCCGTGGCGGGCTGCTGCGCCCAGATGGTGGGCTTCGCCGTCATGAGCTTCCGGGAAAACCGCTGGGGCGGCATTGTCAGCCAGGGCCTGGGCACCAGCATGCTCCAGATGGGGAACATCGTGAAGAATCCCAAGGTCTGGATCCCGCCCATCCTCAGCTCCGCCATCACCGGGCCCATTGCCACCTGCGTTTTCCGGATGCAGATGAACGGAGCGGCGGTGAACTCCGGCATGGGCACCTGCGGCCTCTGCGGTCCCATCGGCGTATGGACCGGCTGGGCGGCGGACGTAGCCTCCGGGGCGAAGGCGGCGGTCACCGCCATGGACTGGATCGGCCTGGCCCTGGTGGCCATCGTCCTTCCCGCACTCCTCACCCCCCTGCTGGCCTGGCCTCTGAGAAAATTGGGCTGGATCAAGGACGGGGACCTGAAGCTGAACTGAGTCGGCCTTCACCCGGGGTATTCTGCCCCGGGTGAATTTTTCTCTTGACAAATCCGGGAGATGCGCTATAATGGCACGTGTTCCGCGGGCGTAGCTCATTTGGCAGAGCGCCACCTTGCCAAGGTGGAGGTAGCGAGTTCGAATCTCGTCGCCCGCTCCAGATTGACCCACTTGCTTCGGCAGGTGGGTTTTTGCTTTCTCCTTTCCTCCCGCGTATGGGATCATTCCTCCCTGCGCATACTGATCCCATACTGATGCAAAGGGGCGAAGGGAATTGATCGAGAAGGATACGGTCCGGCTTCTGCGGGAATGCGACTCCGGCATCCGCATGGGGGTGGATTCCATCGAGGATGTGCTGAGAGAGCTGCAGGCGGGCCCGCTGCACAGGCTGCTTTCCGACTGCCGGGACCGGCACGAGGAGCTGGGACGGGAAACGGACGCCCAGCTCCGCCGCTTCGGGGACGAGGGAAAATCCCCCAATCCCCTGGTGAAGGGGATGTCCCGGATGAAGACCGGCATGAAGATGAACATGGAGGATACCGCCCATGCGGCGGCGGATCTTATCACCGACGGCTGCAACATGGGGGTGAAATCTCTGAGCCGCTATCTGAACCAGTATGCCGCGGCGGACGAAACCTCCAAGGATATCGCCAAGCGGCTCATCGGCCTGGAGGAACAGCTGGCGAAGGATGTGCGGCCCTGGCTGTGAATTCTCCGCGCCGCCGATCAGCCCGCTTCCCGCCCGGCGGGGGGCGGGCTTCCTTTTCCTTTTGGGTCTGGCGGCAGAAATTCCGGCCTGTCCCTTGCCAACGGAGCCGGGAGCGGGTAAAATAGGAGCTGCTTCGGGAGCGGGCGCGGACCGGGTCCCGGGCGGGAAGGAGGACCACCGCTTTGGAAAAACCGGATCTGTTTGACCGCATCATGAGCCTGCGGGTCCTGCACCCGCTTCAGCCCCTGTACCGCAAATACAAGGAGCCCCTGCTGTACCTCTTCTTCGGGGGACTCACCACCTGTCTGAGCATCTTCCTCTACTGGCTCTTCGCCCATCCCCTCGGTCTGGATCCGCTCATCGCCAACATCATCTCCTGGATCCTCTGCGTGGCCTTCGCCTACATCACGAACCGCACCTGGGTCTTCGCGGACAAGGCCCATGATCCCGGAGGCATTCTGCGGGAGGCGGCCTCCTTTACCGTCGGCAGGCTGGCCACCCTGGGTCTGGAGGAGCTGATCCTCTGGCTGGGGATCACCGTGCTGGGCATAAACGACGTGGCGGTCAAGGTCATCGCCCAGGCGCTGGTCATCCTGGGGAATTATCTGATCAGCAAGCTCTTCGTCTTTCGAAAGCAGTAAGCCCTTCTCCGGCCCGAAGCGTCCGCTTCGGGCCGATTTCCTTTTCCCGGCAGGATTTGTCCGCAGCAAGGCTTGCAATTCCCCGCCTGAGGCTGTATAATACTTCGGTTTTACCGGACCCAGCTGAAAAAGGAAGGAACGATCCCCATGGAACTGCGCAATATCGCGATCATCGCCCATGTCGACCACGGCAAGACCACCTTGGTGGATGAGATGCTCCGCCAGAGCGGCGTTTTCCGGGATAATCAGGTCGTTGCGGAACGGGTCATGGACTCCGGCGACCTGGAACGGGAACGGGGCATCACCATACTGGCCAAGAATACCGCCGTCCATTACGGCGATACCAAGATCAATATCGTGGATACCCCGGGCCACGCCGACTTCGGCGGCGAGGTGGAGCGGGTACTGAAGATGGTAAACGGCGTCATCCTGCTGGTGGACGCGGCGGAGGGGCCCATGCCCCAGACCCGCTTCGTCCTGAGCCATGCCCTGGCCCTGGGCCACCGGGTGATCGTGGTCATCAATAAGATCGACCGGCCGGACGCCCGGATCCACGAGGTGATCGACGAGATCCTGGAGCTGCTCCTGGACCTGAACGCCACGGATGATCAGCTGGATTCCCCCATGCTCTTCTGCTCCGCCCGGGCGGGCACCGCTTCCCTCTCCCCCAATGTGGAGGGTACGGACCTTCGCCCCCTGTTCGAGACCATCCTGGAGTATATCCCCGCGCCGGAGCAGGATGCGGAGGCGCCCCTGCAGATGCTGGTCTCCTCCCTGGACTATAACGACTATGTGGGCCGGATCGCCATCGGCCGCATTGAGCGGGGCACCCTACGGCAGAACCAGGAGATCCTGGTGCTGAATGCGGAGGACCCGGATACCCATACCAAGGCCAAGGCCGTCAGCCTGTATGTCTTCGACGGGCTGAACCGGAAGCCCGTTTCCGAATGCTGCGCCGGGGACATCGTCGCCCTCAGCGGCATCGGAGATGTGACCATCGGGGATACCATCTGCGTCCCCTCCGCGCCGGAGCCCCTGCCCTTTGTGAAGATCTCCGCCCCCACCATGGAGATGACCTTCTCGGTGAACGACAGTCCCTTTGCGGGTACCGAGGGCAAATTCGTCACCTCCCGGGCCATCCGGGACCGGCTGTACCGGGAGACGCTGAAGGACGTTTCCCTCCGGGTGAGCGATACGGACAGCACCGACAGCTTCAATGTCGCCGGCCGGGGGGAGATGCACCTGAGCATCCTCATCGAGACCATGCGCCGGGAGGGCTATGAGTTTCAGGTCTCTCCGCCCCGGGTGCTCACCCGGGTGGAGAACGGCGTCACCATGGAGCCCATGGAGGAGTGCGTCATCGACGTGCCGGAGGCTTATGTAGGCGCGGTGATCGAAAAGATGAGCCAGCGGAAGGGCGAGCTGCAGGAAATGACCCCCCAGGGGGGCAGGAGCAAGCTCACCTTCCTCATCCCCTCCCGCGGCCTTTTCGGCTACCGGAACGAGTTTTTGACGGACACCCGGGGCGAGGGCATCATGGCCTCCGTCTTTCATTCCTATGCCCCCATGAAGGGGGAGATCCACCGCCGCAGCACCGGCTCCCTGATCGCCTTTGAGACGGGGGAAGCCGTGGCCTACGGCATTTTCAATACCCAGGATCGGGGCGCCATGTTCATCAGCCCCGGGGTGAAGGTCTATGCCGGCATGGTGGTGGGCTCCTGCCCCAAGCAGGAGGATATCGTCATCAACGTCTGCCGGAAGAAGCAGATGACCAATATGCGCGCCTCCGGCAGCGACGAGGCCCTGCGCCTGGTGCCGCCCAGGATCATGAGCCTGGAGCAGTGCATGGAATTCCTGGCGGATGACGAGCTTCTGGAGGTCACCCCCAAGTCCCTGCGCCTGCGGAAGCGGATCCTGGACCATGAGCGCCGGGCAAAGAGCATGTTCCGGAACAAAAAGAACTGAGTTTTTCAGGATAAACAGGGCCTGCCGAAATCCCGGCAGGCCCTGTTCCTATGCGTTTTTTCGGAGCGCTCAGCCCTCGTTGAGGATGATGCTTCCGGTGGAGAACAGCTCCTCATAGGTATCGTCATTCCTCACGGCGAAGACCAGCTCCACGGTTTCTGGGCTTTCGATCTCATACTGCTCCAGATCGCTCTGGAAGAAGGTGCTGCCGTCCAGCGTCCGTTTTCCTGCGGGGACATAAGCATAGATCCAGGTGCTCAATTCGCATTCGTTGATGCTGAAGGTCTCGCATTCCACCCGCAGATCCGTATCGGTGTTGTTGATAAAGCAGAAGTTATACTGGTAGTAGTCCTCGATCCAGCTCTCCTGCAGCGCGGGATCCAGCAGCATGACGACCAGACCGTTATCGTCGTAGATCACTTCGCCGTTGGGCATGGCCTGCCAATCCTGCTCGTAAGCCGAGGTGCGGATCTCCACCAGCTCGCCGGTGGCGATCCGGTCATAGGATTCGCTGTCAAAGGCGGCGATCCGGAGATCGATCTTGCCGATGCAGGTCACGCCGGCGGAATACAAATCGGAGACGGGCATGTACAGCTCGCCTTCGGCGGACTCACCGGCTTCAACGGTCGTATACAGGCTCGTGCTGCAATAATAATCGTTCACCAGCAGGGTATCGCAGTCCACCATCACGGACTTCTCCCCGCCGTTCTCGATGGATACCTGAAGCTTCGGCCCGAAATAATCCGACGTGATTCCGGTGAGGGTGACGACGACACCCTCCTGATCCAGGAGCAGGGTTGGCTCGATCTCCGGCACGGGGATCAGGGGCTCCGTTTCGGTCTCCCAGTCATCTCCGCTGAAGAGCTCCTTGAACATATCCATCAGCTCCAGGTAGGTGGCGGAGGAATAGATCTCACCGGTTTCGGCGTCCTGCATTTTGATCGGCACGTCCACCAGGCCGTTTCCGGCGCAGGCCTGGTAATTGGCGCCGACCATGCCCAGAGCCAGGGCGTAAAAGATCTCAAAGCCCGAGGCGTTTTCCTGGTCGATCACCAGGACGAATTCGCTGAAATCCTTGGCGTACTCGATCTTCTGAATGGCCGCATCGGCGTCTTCGCCCTCGGTCATCTCCCGTGCGCTCTCCTCGATGGCCTCGGCCATCTGGTCCAGGATCTCCTGCTGGGCCTCCCTGGTCATCACATAGGTCACGGAGCCGTCCTCATTCTTCGTCATGCTGAGGACGCCGTCTACCCCCTCTTGAAGACCATCCAGCATATTGGTGTCGGTCTCCTCATCTCCCATCAGCTCGGCGGGGATGGTGACGGTGACGGTCTCCGGCTCAGGTTCGGGCGTGGGCTCCGGAGTCGGTTCCGGAGTGGGCTCCGGGGTGGGTTCCGGGGTAAGTTCCGGGGTGGCTTCCGGCGCTTGAGTGGCTGCGGGGGCGGCTGTCCCCGGGGACTGTGTCGCGGCGTCGGCCTGGGGCGTCTTTTCTCCGCAGCCCATCAGGGAGAAGAGCAGCAGCAGGGCCAGGATCAATGCGAGCCATCTTTTCATGCTTCGTACCTCTTTTCCGCTGCCGTGATCGTCAGCCGGGGAAGCGGAAGCTCCCGACAGGATCCGACAAAAATTCCGGTGCATTATACCATATCTCTCCCGGGTTTACAATCGCCAAATCCCGGCCTCAGCGCGCAAGAAGCGCCCCGGCCTCCTTCGCGGTTTCCCGGGCAAACCGGAACAGCAGCTCCGGGGGAAACCGTTCCGACCGGCTTTCCGGCAGGCTCTCCTCATGCTTTCTGAACAGCGTCCGCCGGAATTCCTCCAGGGCGGAAGGGTCCGGCACCAGGGCGGTATTCAGTTCCTTCAGATCGACCTCCAGGATATCCTCCATGGCCCTTCGGCTCCAGGGCAGGCTGTGATACAGGGCGTACCCCGCCAGGTGACATTCCCTCCGGTACAGGGGGAACCAGTCCGACCCGGTCTCCAGGGATGCCCGGAAGGCGGGGATGATCTCCGTATCCCAGCGCAGGTCCGCCAGAAGATGAACCAGCCATCCCGCCTCGAAGGGATCCCCTCTGTCCAGCCCTTCCGCCAGCCGGAGCAGGGCCTGAGGCCGGTCCGGCTCCCGGCGGAGATGGACCGCATCCTTCTCCTCCCGACGGGTGAGATAATCCGGGGCCAGGCTTCCCAGGCGAAACAGGGGGGCGTCTCCCCCGGGGATCTCCCGGGCCACCAGCAGATGGATCATTGCGGAAGGCATTCTTCCTCCTCCTTTCGGATCTCCCTGAGCAGCTCCTCCTCCCGCCCGCTGCAGGTGAACATCAGGATCTGCCGGTCCCGGGACAGCTCCAGGAGCAGACGCAGGGCGCGTTTCGCCCGGGTATCGTCAAAGGTCAGCAGAACATCGTCCAGGATCAGGGGGCAGGGATCCTCCTCCCCCAGGGCCAGACGGCAGATGGCCAGCCTCACCGCCAGGTAGACCTGGTTCTTCGTCCCCTCGCTGAGGTATTCCAGGGACCGGGACTCCAGGTCGTCCGCGGGCTGCACGGAAAAGCGCATATCCCGATCAAAGTATATCCCGGTATACCGGCCGCCGGTGAGGGTCTTCAGCAGCAGGCCGGCTTCCCGGCTGATCAGCGGGGCGAAACGGCTCTGCATCTGCCTGCCCGCCTCGGCCAGCGCCTGCTCGGCCAGGTCCAGGGCGGCGTACTCCCTCTCTCCGGCGGCGATGGTCTCCTGAAGGGCCTCCGCCTCGGAGGCCAGGACCAGAGGATCTCCCAGCAGGCCGAACATGGTCTCCTCCCGGGTCAGGGCCCGCTCCGTCTCCCGGAGGCCGTATTCCGTCTCCCCCAGTCGGCGCTCCGCCTCTGCCCGGCTCATGCTGGTCTCTCCCTCCAGCGCCTCCGGCTCCTCATCCATGGAGTCCGCCAGGGTCTCCGCCAGCCGGCGGGCGGCCTTCGCCCCGCTGCGGGCCTTCTCCAGCTCCGCCAGCAGGGCGTCCAGCCGGTCTGCCGCGGCCCTGGGTTCCTCCTCCCGGCCGCAGCGGGCGGCTTCCTTCGCCCGATCCAGCGCGGCGGCGCATTCCTCCGTCTCCTCCTCGTCCCCCCGGAGCTGCCGCTCCAGCTCCTGGACCCGGGCCTCCGCCCGCTCCAGCTCCGTCTGCCGCTCCAGCCGGATGGCCGCTTCCCGGTTGGCGGCCTTCCGCAGCAGAAGGATGCCGGGGATCGCCAGCAGGAGAAACGCGGGCATCAGGTATCCCGCCCAGCCCGGCAGACCGAGCGCCGCCGGGCGCAGCAGGGCCAGAACGCCGAAGGCCGCGATCAGGACGCCCAGAAGGATCAGCAGGATCCCCGGGCCTCTGCCCGGCTGACGGGGAACCGAATCCGGGTCGGGGAGCCGCTCCCTTTCTTCCCGGGCGGAGCGCAGGGTATCCTCCATGGCAGCCCGGTCCTTCTCCGCCTCCTCCAGGCGCACCGCCGCCGCCCGGAGGGCGTCCGCCGTCTCCATCGTCCGGCCCGCCCGCTCCTCCTCCAGGCGTCCGGCCCTTTCCTCCAGTTCTCCGGCCTCCTCCTCCGCCGCAGCCAGTCTGCGCCGACGCTCCAGAAGGGCGTCCCGGCGGTGGAGCCGAAGCTCCAGGCTCAGGGTCTTCTGCAGCTCCTGCAGCCGATCCCGTTCCCCGCGGAGGCTTTCCAGGCGCCTTGTCCCTTCCTCCAGCCTTCCCAGGGCCTTGTTCTTTTCCTCCAGCGCCCGCTCCGCCTCGGAGATGGCGCCGCTCTGGCCCCGCCCGCGGCGTTTTCTCTGCCACCGGCGCAGCCGTTCCTCTGCCTCCCGGGCCGTGCTCAGGTCCTCCCCGGAGGTGACCAGGCGCATCAGCCGCTTTTCCAGCTCCCGGTCCGCATCCACCCGCAGCTCCGCGCCGGAGAGATAGGCGCTGCGCCGGAACACCGGCTCGGACACCCCCAGGAGCTTTTCCCCGATATCCGCCCCCTGGAGCTCCGGCACCTTCTCCCCAGTGCCGGTGAGCACCGCCGTGCAGGGCCCCATGGGCTTCCCCGCGCTGACGGCGCCCCGGGTGAGGGTGATCTCCTTCCCCTCCCAGACCAGGTCCATGCGTCCCTGCATGGCAGCGCCGTTCCAGGGGAGATACCGGGTCTTGTCCGGCAGACTGCCCTGCTTCGCCCGCTCGGCGGTGGATATCCCGTAAATCATCGCCCGGATGAACCGGCTCCAGGTGGATTTTCCCGTTTCGTTCCCGGAGCGCAGGATGTTCAGGCCGGGCTGCAGCTCCAGCTCCGCATCCTGCAGGCCGCCGAATACCGCGCGCATTTTCCGGATCTGCATCTCACATATCCTCCCTGTCTTCCATGGCGGCCAGGCCGAAGCGGGCCGCCCGGGTGATGCGCTCCCGCTGTTCCCCTTCTCCCGCCGCCTCATACTGCTTCCGGAGGATCCGCAGGAAGGCCCCCCGGAGGGTATCCTCGTCCGCCATCTTCCAGATATCCCGGGTGAGCCGGGTCTCGTCCCGGAGGGTGAGGCTCCAGCAGCGATCCTCCAGGGCTTCCCTCAGGCTCTCTGTTCCCGGCTTCGTCTCCCATTCTCCCCGGAGGGTGATGCGCAGGATATCCTCCCGCCAATCCGGGGACAGGACAGCCAGGGCCGCCTGCTCCGGGCTCTCCGCTCCGGTGACGTCCACCTCCAGGTCCCGGTACCGCCGCCCGGACAGGGGGCGGAATTCCAGGGCGCAGTCCTCCCCCTCCAGGGTCCCCAGCAGCACGCCCTTCTCCCCGGTTTCGTCGAAGCCCCGGCCCAGGGTGCAGCCGGGGTAGGCCCACCAGGTTTTTCCCGCCCGCTGCAGCCCGCTGAAACCGTGTTTGTGCCCCAGTGCCAGGTAACTGAGGCCGGAGGCGGCGATATCCTCCTGGGTGATAGGCCCGTATTTGCTGTTTCCCTCTGTCACCTCCCCATGGACCACCATGAGCTGAAGGTTCCCGTCCTCCACCGCGTGAAAGCCCCGGAGAGGGGCCTCCGCCCGCTCGCTCCGGAAGGCTGCGCCCCATACGGTGCAGCCCAGCTCCGGCAGGGGGATACGCTCCGGCTTTGTCTGGGTGAAGATATGGACGTTCTCCGGCAGCTCCATACGGGTGTAGGGGCTCTGGGGGATATAGGAATCGTGGTTTCCCGGGGCGATGAACACCGGCATGGGGAGACAGCGGAAGAACTCCTGCAGGGCCTCCCGGGTCTCCCCGTAGGCCCTGACGCTGTCCAGCAGGTCCCCGGCCAGGAGCACCAGATCGGTCCCCTCCGCCAGGTCGGCCAGCTCCCGGAGCTGCCTCCGCTGCTCCTGCCGCCGGAGGGCGGCCTTCTCCCCGCCCAGGGCGGCGAAGGGGGAATCCAAATGAAAATCCGCGGCATGCAAAAAACGCAGCATAATCAGTCCTCCATGCGCAGGGGCCGCACCTCCAGGCAGCGGCCCTCCGCGGGATCAACGGTGAATACGGCGCCCTCCAGCTTGACGGGTCCCGGGGCAGCGGAATACCGCTCCCGGGGATAGCCCAGGAACATGCGGATGCTCTGCTCCGGGTCGATCCCCAGCACGGAATCCCGGGGACCGGTCATGCCCAGGTCCGTGATGTACCCGGTGCCCCCGGGAAGGACCCGGTGGTCGGCGGTCTGCACATGGGTGTGGGTACCCCAGACCGCGGTGACACGCCCGTCCAGATACCAGCCCATGGCCAGCTTCTCCGAGGTGGCTTCCGCATGGAAATCCAGCAGCCGCACCTTCGCCCGGTCCCCCGTCTCCCGCAGGATGCGGTCCGCGGCGGCGAAGGGATTATCCGGCCCGAAATCCATATTGCAGCGCCCGATGAGGTTCATGAGCAGAACGGGGCCGAAGGGCGCCTCCAGCAGCCGCCATCCCACCCCGGGAGCCTGGGGGGCGTAATTATGGGGCCGGAGGAGGCGGGGATTATCGTCCAGCATATCCAGGATCTCCGTCTTCTGAAAGGCGTGGTTCCCCAGGGTGACAGCGTCCGCCCCCGCATCCAGCAGCTCTTCCGCCTGCCGGTGGGTGATCCCCACGCCGGAGGCGTTTTCCCCGTTCACCACGATAAAATCCGCCCCGGTGAGTTTTTTCACGCCCCGGAGCTTTCGGGAAACCAGCTCCAGACCGCTTTTCGCCACCACGTCCCCGATGGCGAGGATCCTGACCTCCATGACTGCAGCTCTCCTTTATTTCCGTCTTCTTACGGGC
>JBGUZS010000182.1:0-3669 GCA_045223835.1 Oscillospiraceae bacterium
CGACGAGAGAGGAGTATGACTATGGCAATTCTGACCTGGTACGGACATTCCTGCTTTTGCCTGGACCTGGGTCCCGGCGGGAGCGTCATCTTCGATCCATACAGCCCAGGCAGCGTACCCGGAACCGAGCTTCCGGAGAAGCTGGAGGCGGATATGGTCCTATGCAGCCATCAGCACGGCGACCATAATGCGGCAGGCCGGGTCCGGCTCACCGGGAAAAAGCCGGCTTTCCGCCTGACCCTTCTGGATTCCTTCCATGATCCGGATAAGGGTGCGAAGCGCGGGGAAAACAAGATCGCTCTGGTGGAATATGAAGGTTTCCGCGCCGTACATCTCGGGGACCTGGGCTGCGCGCTGAGCGGGACGCAGATCGACGCGCTGCGGGAGGCGGATCTGCTCCTGATCCCCGTGGGCGGCTTTTTCACCATCGGTCCCGATGAGGCGGCAGCCGTCTGCGAACAGCTCCAGCCCAGAGTGATCGTGCCCATGCACTACCGCAGAGGAGAGATGGGCTTCAATGTTCTGACGCCGCTGGACGCCTTTACCGGCAGATATGCCGGCTGCACCGAGGTTCCCGGGAACGTGCTGGAGATCGGGCCGGATACCTCGGGGCTGTATGTCCTGAACCTGCGGAAATAAAACGAAATCCGGCGGGACCTCCCATCGGTCCCGCCGGGTCCTCCATGCTCTGTCACGGTGCGCCGTGACATTTTTTGTATTTTCTCCCGCTGCCGCAGGGGCAGGGCCCATTCACAGGCGGACGCAGTCCACCTCCTCCGATCATCTGCAGCAGTTCCTCCGGGGTGTTGCCGTACAGACACCAGAGCCTGGTTTTGTCCTTGATCCGGCGGACGCGGTCCTCATCCGGATTGATGCCGAAAGCGCCAAACAGTTCCTTGTGCCCGGTGTCCCCCAGCTCCGTGCGGAGTATGGCATACAGCGTGTCCGCAAAATCCATCGCCATGCGGTCCGGACTCTCTTTTCCCTCAGCGCGGAACTCCTCCTCCAGCTCGAGCCGCCAAAGCTCCAGTTCATGGAAGACGTCGTAATAATCGCCATCCCCCAGCCGAAGCAGCTTTTCGTGGGAGGGAAGATAGGGGGGGAGGCCTTCTCTGGCGGCGAGATAGGGCGCGGCCTCCTTTGCATCCAGACCGGGATACAGGAGAAGCTTTTCCTCGAGGGTATAATAGGTGCCGTCCGCCAGCATGGACAGGAGCTCTTCATTCTCCGGCGTGCGGTCTGCTCCGCCGCGCTGCTTCAGAAACGAGAAAAACTCCCCAAGGGGGAGAACGCCGTACAGCTTGACGCAGGCCTGGGCATAACTGTCGATCAGATCCTTGCGGTGCTTGCGCTCCGGAAAGCCGGCGTGCTTCAGGTCGCCCCAAAGGGCACGGAGCTCCGTGGGGACGACGAGATACAGCTTATCTCCGTAGAGATACGGCTGCATCAGGGCAAAGTGGATCAGGCCTCCGTGCATGGGCAGGAACACCTGGTCCTCCTGGAGAAAGGGCGCCTCCGCCGCCTTGGAAAACAGGTCGAAATCCGCCGCGGGCAGCGCATCCAAAAGCATGGTGAAATGCTCCGGCTCCAGAAGCCAGGCAGCCAGGTCCTCCGTGCCCGCAAGGCGGACCAATTCCGCCCGTTCCGCTTCCGTCTTCTGCGCCAGGATCCCGGCCAGGGAAAAGACCGGCTCTCCCTCCCGTGCCAGTCTGCGGTTGCGTTCGGTCATCTGATCCATATCCGATCCCTGCCTTTCCCGGTCAATATACCACGGAGGCGGGGGGGCTTTCAACCCCGCGCCCGTGGGCGCGCAGAAATTGCGTTTTTGTCCCCGGCGTGGTAAGATACCGGGTAACGGCAAATAAGGAGTGAGTATGCTTTGGCAATGATGGTGAAGACTCCCTGGAAGGATCATACGGACGGCGTACCGATGCACCTGGAATATCCGCAGGGATCCATGTATGAGGCGATCGAGACCGCAGCAGGGCAGTATCCCGATCAGGTCGCCTTTGATTTTATGGGCAGGTCTGTGACCTACCGGCAGATGCTCCGGGAGATCCGGCGATGCTGCGCCAGCTTGAAGGCCGCAGGTTTTCGGGAAGGGGATCGCTTTACCATTGCGCTGCCAAACTGTCCCCAGGCGATCTATATGCTGTATGCGGTGAATCTGGCCGGGGGAGTCTGCAATATGATCCACCCGCTTTCTGCGGAAAAGGAGATCGTATTCTATCTGAACGCTGCGGAGAGCACCTATGCCATCACCCTGGACCAGTTTTACGGGAAATTCGCCGCGATCCGGGAGGAGACCCGGGTGCGCAGCCTGATCCTGGCCAGCGTGGAGGACGCCCTGTCGGTTCCCAAGCGGCTGGGCTATCGGCTGACGGAGGGACGGAAGATCCCCAAGGTACCGGCTGACGCGCCGGTGATCCGATGGCGGGATTTCCTCCGCATGGGAGAAAATGAAACGGATAAGGCAAACCCGACCCGTACGGGGGAAGACCCGGCGGTGATCCTTTATTCCGGGGGGACCACCGGAGTCACAAAAGGGATCGTTCTCACCAATCTGAATTTCAATGCCCTGGCCAGACAGGTGGTGGCGGCAAATCCGATGTTCCGACCCGGGGATAAAATGCTGGCGGCTATGCCGCTGTTCCACGGATTCGGCCTGGGGGTCTGCATCCATACCATGCTGGCCTCCGGCGGCAGATGCGTCCTTGTCCCCAGATTTACGCCGAAGAGCTATGCGGGCCTGATCAGCAAATACCGCTGCAGCTTCATCGCCGGGGTGCCGACCCTGTATGAGGCGCTGCTGCGTATGCCCGGCATCGACCATGCGGACATGAGCTGTCTGAAGGGCGTGTTTTCCGGCGGGGATTCCCTGAGCGTCGAACTGAAGAAGAAGTTTGACCGCTTCCTGGAACAGCATCATGCCAATGTACAGGTGAGGGAGGGCTACGGAACGACGGAGACCGTCACCGCCTGCTGCCTGACCCCGCCTGTACACGCCAAGGAGGGCAGCATCGGCGTACCGTTCCCGGATACGTATATCAAGATCGTGAAGCCCGATACGGAGGAAGAGCTGCCCTATGGGGAAGAGGGGGAGATCCTGCTGGCCGGACCTACGGTGATGCGGGAGTATGCCGGTCATCCCGAGGAGACGGCCCGGACCCTGAGGAAGCATGCAGACGGCCAGACCTGGGTCTATACCGGAGACCTTGGGGTGATGGACGAAGAGGGCTTCGTCTATTTCCGGGGCAGGGCAAAGCGCATGATCGTCACCTCGGGGTATAACGTCTATCCCGGACAGCTGGAAAACATCCTGGACGCCAATGTGCTGGTGCATATGAGCTGCGTGATCGGCGTTCCGGATTCCTACCGGATGCAGGCGGTGAAGGCGTTTATCGTGCTGAAGCCGGGGATCCCGGCAGACGATACGACCAGGGAAGCCATCCTGTCCTACTGCAAAAAGCATATCGCCAGGTATGCGATCCCCCGGGAGATCGAATTCCGGGAGGACCTGCCCAAAACCCTTGTGGGAAAGGTCGCCTACCGGAAGCTGGAGGAGGAAGAAGCGGAAAAGCGCGCCGCAGAAAGCGGCGGAAAAACGGAATAAGGCGAGGCGCGGATCAAAACACGACGCCGCCCCGACGAAGGGCGTCATCCGCATAA
>JBGUZS010000183.1:0-4305 GCA_045223835.1 Oscillospiraceae bacterium
GGACGAGAACGCCATCTGCGCCACCACCGTGGACTTCGCCCTGACCTACTTCGTGGTCTCCGGCGAGCTGGAGCGCAGCGGCGTGCCTGTGAACCTGCTCATCAGCGATGCGGGCGGCTACTCCGTCCTCACCTCCTGGGCGGCGGGCAAATTCTCCGCCAACACCATTGCGAACTTCCTGAAGGAAAACGATATTGAGGGCAAGATCAAGAACCGGACCCTTCTGATCCCCGGCAAGGTGGCCGTGCTGAAGGGCGAGCTGGAAGCGAACCTCCCCGGCTGGGAGATCGTGGTCGCCCCCAAGGAGGCCGTCCAGCTGGTGAAATTCCTGAAGGATCTGGCCGCCTCCAAGGCATAAGCGTTCCCCGACGGGGGCGCCGACCCCGTGGATCGGCGTCCCCGCTTAAACAGTAAGCGATACCTCGCAAATACAGCGGAAGGATGACACAGAAAGATGAGTGAAGGATTCCAGAGCACGACTGTGGAACAGATGGAGGCTGACGCCGCCCGTCTGAAGGAAACAGCCGTCAAGGTCGGCATCGACATCTGGCAGGATCGCGTAAAGAACCAGACGCCCCACTGCGGCTTTGGCGAAAAGGGCATCTGCTGCAAGATCTGCGCCATGGGCCCCTGCCGAATCACCCCCAAGTCCCCCAAGGGCATCTGCGGCGCAACGGCGGATACCATCGCCGGGCGCAATTACCTGCGTATGGCCGCAGGCGGTGCCGCAACCCATTCCGACCATGGCCGTGAATGCGTCTGGAAGCTTTACGATTCCAGCGCGGACGGCAACTACCACGTGACGGACGCCACCAAGCTCCTGAACCTGGCGAAGGAATGGGGCGTTCCCACCGAAGGGCGGGATATTTACGATGTGGCCCACGAGGTAGCGGAGATCGGCCTGAACGAGTACGGCAAGATCAAGGGCTATCAGCGCTGGACAGACCGGGCCACCGAGGAACGGAAAAAGGTCTGGATGGAGCAGGATATCCTGCCCCGGGCGGTGGACCGGGAGGTCGTCACCGCCATGCATATGACCCATATGGGCTGCACCGCGGATGCGGAAGCCCTGGTGCGTCAGTCCCTGCGCTGCGGCCTGTCCGACGGCTGGGGCGGCTCCATGGCGGGCACCGAGATGTCCGATATCCTCTATGGCACGCCTATGCCCAAGGAGACCGAGGGCAACCTGGGCGTCCTGGAAAAGGATATGGTCAACATCATCTGCCATGGCCATGATCCCGCGGTGAGCGAGATGATCGTCCTGGTGGCAGAGAGCAAGGAGATGCAGGAATACGCCCGGAGTTTCGGCGCCCGGGGCATCAACATCGTGGGTCTCTGCTGCACCGCGAACGAGATCGCCATGCGCCACGGCATCAAGATGGCGGGCAACTTCCTCCAGCAGGAAAACGCCCTCCTCACCGGCGTGGTGGAGGCCATTGTGGTGGACGTGCAGTGCATCTTCCCCAATATCGGCCCCCTGTCCGAGTGCTTCCATACCAAGTTCTATACCACCTCTCCCATCGCCCGCATCCCCTTCAGCACCTATCTGCAGCTCACCAGCGAGAATGCGAAGGACGTCGCCACCACCATCGTGAAGGCGGCCTGCGAGAACTTCCCCAAGCGGGATGAGAACAAGATCTTCATCCCCGAGCACAAGCACAAGGCCACCGTGGGCTTCTCCTGCGAGGGCATCAAGTCCCGGCTGGATACCGTCACCAATAGCCACCTGGACGAGCTGGACACCTATAAACCCCTCATCCAGTGCGTCACCTCCGGCGTGCTCCGTGGCGCTGTGGCCATGGTGGGCTGCAATAACCCGAAGGTCCGCCCGGACTACTCCCATATCGAGATCATGAAGCGCCTCATCGAGAACGACGTAGTCATCGTCGCCACCGGCTGCGCCGCCCAGGCCGCCTCCAAGGCAGGCCTGCTGGACAAGGCCTCCAAGGTCCTCTGCGGCGAGGGCCTGCGCAGGGTCTGCACCCTTGCGGATATTCCTCCTGTGCTGCATATGGGCTCCTGCGTGGATATCAGCCGCATGATGCTTCTGGTCACCGGCATCGCCAAGGACTGGGGCATCGACGTCACCCAGCTCCCCGTGGTGGGCTGCGCCCCCGAGTGGATGAGCGAGAAGGCCGTGAGCATCGCGAACTACGTGGTGGCCACCGGCATCGACACCTACCTGGGCATCGACCCCATGGTCTCCGGCTCCGCCCAGATGATGGACCTGATCACCAACGGCACCACCAAGTGGGTCGGCGCGGGCTACCATATCAACACGGATCCCGAGCAGCTTGTGCAGGATATCCTGGACGGCATCGAGGCCAAGCGCGCCGCCCTGGGCATCTGAGATGAAGATCGCGGTCACCGGCAAGGGCGGGGTGGGGAAGACCACCTTCGCCGCCGTACTGGCCCGGCTCTATGCCGACGAGGGGCGGAAGGTGCTTTGCGCCGATGTGGACCCGGACGCCAATCTGGGCCTTGCCCTGGGCTTTTCGGAGGAGGAGCTGGCGAAGATCACCCCCATCTCCGAGATGAAGGAGATGATCCAGGAGCGCACCCAAGCGGACGCCTTCGGGAAGTTCTTCAAGATCAACCCCAAGGTGGACGACCTTCCGGACCTTCTTGCCCGGGAGATCAACGGCGTCAAGCTGCTGCTCATGGGCACGGTGAAGACCGGCGGCTCCGGCTGCGTCTGTCCCGAGCATGTGATCCTCAAGCGGGTGCTCACCCACCTGATCGTGGGCCGGGACGATGTGGTCATCATGGATATGGAGGCCGGGCTGGAGCACCTGGCCCGGGGCACCACGGACTGGGTGGACCGGTTCATCGTGGTGGTGGAGCCCGGCGCCAGGAGCGTGCAGACCTACCACAGCGTCAAACGGCTGGCGGCCGACCTGGGGGTGCACCAGGTTTCCGTCGTGGGCAACAAGGTCCGGGACGAGGCGGACGAACGCTTCATCCGGGAGCATGTGCCCGCCGGGGACCTGCTGGGGATCATCCGGTACAGCGGCAGCGTCGCGGACGCCGACCGCCGGTGCGCGTCCCCCTACGATCTGGCTTTGGATACTGTGGAGGAGATCCGCAGGATTAAGGATACCATCGATTCCACCGCGAAAGCGGAGAATGACAGGAGGAATTAAGCGTGAGGCGCTTATTTGACAGAGTTTTCAAGGGCAGCGACGAAATGTACGCCAAGGCGGTCCACGATCTGGACGAGGCCATTGCGCAGTTCGGCGCCGACCATATCATGCAGTTTCCGGACACGGCGTACAACTGCGCCTGCGTCCTGCAGTACACCGGCAAGAAGGTCAGCACCCTGGCGGACCTGAAGGCCGCGCTGGACGGGCCCATCAAGGAAATGATGGCCCGGGACCAGAAGACCCATGCCATCTTCACCTCCGGCCTGGCCACCGCCATGTCCGCGGAGATCATCGAGGCCTGCAAGTACGTGGAGGATCCCGCCCCCTACAAGGGCGAGTACCACGGCCACATGAGCGACGCCGAGGTCCGTGAGCTGGGCGTGCCCCTGGTCACCCAGGATATCCCCGGCTTTACGGTGCTCATCGGCCCCGCCCCCTCCGACGAGGAGGCCCGGGACATCATCAAGGGCTATCAGAGCCGCGGCATCTTCGTCTTCCTCATCGGCGGCATCATCGAGCAGGCCAAGCGCATGGGCATTTCCATGGGCTTCAAGGTCCGCATCGTGGAGGTCGGCCCGGATATCTGGAGCGTCAGCCATGTCATCAGCCTGGTCATGCGGGCGGCCATGATTTTCGGCAACATCCAGCCCGGAGATTACTGGGGCATGAACACCTATACCCTGGAGCGCATCTTCGCCTTCGTGAACGCCTATGCGCCGGTGGACGATCTCACCGTGGCCTGCGGCGGCGGCGCCATTGCCCTGGGCTTCCCCGTCATCACGGACGATAAGGAAGACCTGTACCAGGTGCCCAAGAGCCTGATCATCCAGCCCGATACCAAGGACTTCATCGAGACCTCCCTGGAGGCCCGGGACGTGAAGATCAAGGTCACCCAGATGGATATCCCCGTGGCCTTCAACAGCGCCTTCGAGGGCGAGATCATCCGGAAGAAGGACGTTCAGGCCGAGATGTACGGCGCCCGGGTGGACTGCTTCGAGCTGGTGCAGATGAAGGACGTGCGGGAGATCGAGGATCACAAGATCACCGTGATCGGCCCGGACTTCGATTCCGTGGAGCCCGGCGGCATGATGCAGATCGCCATGGTGGCCGAGGTGGGCGGCAAGAAGATGCAGTCCGACTTCGAGCCCGTGTTCGAGCGGAA
>JBGUZS010000184.1:0-13015 GCA_045223835.1 Oscillospiraceae bacterium
ATTTGTGCCGAAAACACAGAACCGCAGGTATGGGATGATTTTATTGGGGCACATAACTTTGGGTTCCTGATCGAAGGTAAACTATAACATTTTGAAAAGACTTCGTTCCAAATAAATCCAGCTTACCTTCATTACAAGGGAAGCTGGCTCTTTCAAAAATACCTCAAAAACGGCCTTTATCTCAAAGCCATGCGGTATGATTCCGTACCGTCGAGGGCTCTTCAAGGCTATCCGGGGGAAGCGCATCAACCGTGCAAAGGAGGAGTCATGGTTTCCATCAGGCTTTTTGCAGACAACGACGTTGATACCCTTCAAACTAATCTATATCCTGATATGAGTGCAGAGGAAATCCGGGATATGGTACGGGAATGGAATTCCGGTTCCTATCAGGGAAAACGCTTTGAAATGTTCGCGGTCCTCCGGGGCGAGGAAATCGTCGGGACCGTTTCGCTCTATGCGCTCAGCAAAAGCGTTGCCTCCATCGGGGCTGAAGTATTCGAGCCGTACAGGCGCTCAGGTTATGCCTATGAAGCGAATCTCTTGCTGCTTGATCATGCGAAGGAGCTGGGATACAGGGTCATTCTGAACCAGGTCAGGACCGACAATGCCGCCAGCATCCGCTTGAACGAAAAGCTGGGCTTTGAAACGGACCGGTATGTTTACAGGAACAAAAAGGAACACCCCGTATTCCTGTTCATCAAGGCGCTCTGATCCGCTCTCTTCCCCACCCGGCGCTTTCTGACAGGCTCGAGGGAAAGCCGCTTTCTCTGCGCTCCGTATTCCAGCCATGCCCATGCCGCAAAAGGACTGCACCCCCTCGGGCGGCTTCGTCTTTCCCGGGCCGCGCGGGAGAAGGGCGGTTCTCAGCTCCCGGCAAGCGTTATGGTCACATCCTCCCGGCCGAGAAGCCCGGTCATTTCCTGCTGGGACAGCTCCACATGGCCGAGCCTTGTGTACGCCCACGTATTGGAACCATAGAAGATCACGATCTGATTGCCGGAGTACAAAACGATGTCGCCGCAGCTCGTCGTGATCTGCGTATCTTTTCTTTCGATGCTTTGTCCGATTGGCCCCACCTGCTCAAAGCCTCCGTACCTGGACATCCGGATCGTCAGGGGCAGCAGCTTCCTCAGCGCCGCCACGGAAGGGTTATCCTCCCAGGTGACCGGGACCTCTGTTTCTCCGATCGTAAGAATCATCTTCTGCTCCTTTCCCTCCGTTTCCGCCTTTGGCGTCGCGCCGGTCACAGCGTCCACGCCGGAAAACCGTTCAAGAAGCTGAAGGTAACGGTAAACCATATCCGCCACCTGGGCGCGCGTCGCCGGCCGGGTCGGTTCAAAGGGGATGGCGTCCGTCAGCAGTCCGTCCACCCTCGCCCAGCGCACGGCATCGACGGCCCAATCGCCAGCTGCGTTCTCCGCGCCGCGGGCATCCGCATATTCGCTGCCGAGGACATAGGAGCCCGCGCTGCGCCAGAGCATCACGGCAAGCTGCTCCTGCGTCGTCGGATCGTCTGGACCGAATAAGCCGTTGCCGTAGCCGCCGACGATCCCGTTCTGCGACGCCCACAGCACGGCGTCGGAATACCACATCCCGGCCCGCGTATCGGAAAAGCCGTCTTCGCCGCGCACGGCGGGCTTGTCGGCCAGGCGGTACAGCACCGTCGCCAGCTGAGCGCGGGTAAAGATCCCGTCGGGATCAAACCGGTTGTCGCCCACGCCGTCCATGACGCCCTTATCCCGCAGCGCCATGACCGCCTCGGCATACCATTCGCCCCCGTCGACATCCCTATAGCCGCCCTCTGCCGCGCATGCGGCGGCCGCGAGAGAAAACAGCATCGCGGCGCAGAGCAGGATCACGGAAAACCAGTTCATCGCGCGCATCTCATTCTCCCCTTCCTATCGTCCTGATCACCCTTGCCGGAACGCCCCCCACCACCGTGTTTTCCGGGACATCCCGGGTAACGACGGCGCCCGCCGCGATGATCGCGCCGTCGCCGATGGTCACGCCGGGCAGCACCGTCACGTTCGCTCCCAGCCAGACATTTTTGCCGATCACGATCTTCGAAGGGATCAGGTTCGCCCGCTTTTCCGGATCGGGATCATGGTTCAGCGTAGCCAGCACCGCGTTATGGCCGATCAGCGCATTATCCCCGATCCAGATCCCCCCCTGGTCCTGAAAGCGGCAGCCCGAATTGACAAACACGTTCTTTCCGAAATGGATATTCTTCCCGCAGTCCGTATAGAACGGCGGAAACATCCCGAAGGGAGGAAAGTCCGGCTGTCCCGTCAGCTCCCGCATCAGCGTCAGCAGCTCCTCCGGCGTATGATAGGCGTTGTTCATTTCCGCCGTGATCCGCAGCGCCTCCTGGGACAGCGCGTGCATGAGCAGATGATACGCCGATCCGGCCTCGATCTCCTCGCCGGAATCCATTTTTGCCAGAAATTCCTGTAATTCCATCCTTAGCCTCGCAATTCAGATAGGTGTTGAAAAAGCGCTCCAGCCGGTCAAACGGGATCGCGTCCTTCCCGACGTCTTCCAAAAGCGCGCTGCTTTCCGTACTGCAATTGTACTCGCCCCTTCTGATATAATCAAATACTTGTTTTCTATGCTTTCCTATGCTAATATCGCATAGGAAAAGCGAGGAGGGGATTCCATGGATATCCGAACCATGCAGTATTATCTGGCCGTCGTCCGGGAGGGAACGATCTCCGCGGCAGCCGAAGCCCTGCATGTCGCGCAGCCGTCCCTGTCCCGGCAGATGAAGGAGCTGGAGGAGGAGCTTGGCGCATCCCTTTTTGTGCGCGGGAACCGCAGGATCACGCTGACGGAGGAAGGGATGGTGCTGCGCAAACGGGCCGAGGAGATGGTTCGACTCATGCAGATGACGGAGGAGGAGATTTCCCGGGTCAAGAACCATGTGTCCGGCTCAGTTCGGATCGGCGCGGGGGAATCCTGGTCGTTCCATTACCTGTCCCGTACGGCGGCGGCCATCGCCGCAGCGCATCCGGACGTCCGCTTCCATATCACCAGCGGCGATACGCAGGATCTGATGAACGAGCTGGCGGACGGCCTCATCGATTTTGCCGTGATCTTCACCGATGTGGATCACACTCTTTACGAAGCCATTCCCCTGCCGGCGGAGGACAGCTTTGCCGTGCTGATGCCGAAAGAAAGCCCGCTGGCCGAGAAAAAAGCGATCCGGTTTTCGGATCTGAAGGACTATCCCGTCATCGTTTCCCGGGCCTCAGAGCCGTTTTTTACCGGCTCGAAAACCCTCTCCTCCCTGAATATCGTGGCTACCTACAATCTGATTTACAACGCCTCCCTGCTGGTGGAGGACGGACTCGGGTATGCCATCTGCTTTGATCGGCTGATCAACACAACCGGGGACAGCCGGCTCTGCATCAGGCCGCTCGTCCCCCGGATCGAAAACGCGGGAAACCTGATCTGGAAAAAGTATCAGGTGTTTTCCCCGGCAGTCCGGCTGTTTATCGAAGGGATTCGTAAGCTGACGGAATCATAACCGGCGCCGTCCGGCGGAGGAAGAGCCTGCCGCAGACCGATCCTGCACGGTTCCGGGCGGCAAAAGGGCGTCAAAGCAGGATCCCGAAAACCAAAATGCCCGGAAACCATTGCAGAGCAGCGGTTTCCGGGCACTTGTCTGTCGAGCGGGGGCGGGGTTTAGCCTAAGATCTTCAGCGCGCCTGTCGGGCAGTTCTCAGCGCACTTTTTGCAGCCTTTGCAGAATTCCAGGACCTTCCGGTCGTTGAATTCGGGCTTGATGACTGTGGTAAAGCCGCGGCCAACCAGGCCAAGGACGCCTTTTCCCACATCTTCGTCGCAGATGCGTACGCACAGGTTGCAGCTGATGCACTTGCCCTGGTTCCGTTCGATGCAGACAAGCTTCTGCTCCGTGAAGTACGGGTGCTTTTCTCCGGCGAAGCGTTCGGGACGGAGAACCGGCTCCTGCTGCGCGAAGCGGATGAGCTCGCAGTCCTTGTAATCATGGCAGCCGCATTCCAGGCACCTGAGCGCTTCCTTGACGGCGACGTCCGGGTCGAAGCCCTTGTTGACCTCAAGGAAGTCGCCCTTGCGGACGGCGGCGTCCCTTGTCGGCATCTTTGCCCGGGGGCAGGACTCCCACTGCGTAAAATCGATGTCCTTCGGGTCGCGCTTGGAGACGAACGGCGCCCGGTAGGGCACTTCCCTGCCCCGCAGGAAGGAACCGATGACCTTTGATGCCTTCCAGCCTTCACCTATGGCTTCGACCGCTATGCTTGCGCCGCGGTTGGTGGCGTCGCCCACTGCGAATACGTTCGGAAGGTTGGTGCGGAAGCTGCTCTCATCCGCTGCGATGATGCCGCGCCGGTTGAGCTCGACCCCCTCCATGCCGGCGGGGTCAACATGCTGGCCGATAGCGGAGATCACGGAATCCAGCTCCAGGATCTCGAACTTCCCCTCTACGGGAACGGGCTTTCTTCTGCCGCTCTCGTCGGGCTCGCCCAGCTCCATGACCTGGAGCTTCATCTGCTTTACGCGCCCGTCTTCGCCCGCGATGATCTCCGCGGGGTTGGTGAGGAACTTGAACTGTACGCCTTCCTCCCGGGCCTCTTCGATCTCCACCTTTTCCGCGGGCATCTCCGCCTCGGTGCGGCGGTAAATGACATAGACGTTTTCCGCGCCGAGCCGGACCGCGGTCCTGCAGGCGTCCATAGCGGTGTTTCCGCCGCCGACGATGGCGACGTTCTTTCCGATAGCCGGCGCGCTGCCTTCGATCACGCCCCGCAGGAAATCGATTCCTCCGTAGACGCCGGGCAGCTCTTCACCCTTGCAGCCTATGCTGCTGGAGCTCCAGGCTCCGATGGCGATGACGACGGCGTCGTACTTCTTCCTGAAGTCGTCGAAGCGGATATCCCGGCCTATCTTGTAGTTGTTGGTCATCACGACGCCGAGCTCTTCGATGGCGTCGATCTCCTTCTGGAGAATGCCTTCCTTGGGCAGGCGGTATTCGGGGATGCCGTAGCGAAGCATGCCGCCCATGCGGGGCATCATGTCGAAGACGGTTACCTCGTGGCCCTGAAGGCGCAGAAAGTACGCCGCGGTAAGGCCTGCGGGGCCTCCGCCGATGATGCCTACCCGCTTCCCGGTAGCCTGCGCCACCTCGGGCTTGTACCGGTCTTCGGAGAAGAGATCCTTATCCGCGGCGAAGTACTTGAGGAAGGCGATGGAAAGAGGCTCGTCCACATGCTGTCTGCGGCAGTCCGTTTCGCAGGGGTGCGGGCAGACGCGTCCGATGCTTGCGGGCAGCGGGTTGGTCTCCTTGATGATCCTGGTGGCTTCCTTATGGTTTCCCAGCGCGATCTGCTTGATGTAGGCCTGGCAGTTGCTGCTCGCCGGGCACCTGAGCATGCAGGGCGGCAGGCAGTCGCCCTCGTGGTCTGACATGATCAGCTCGAAGGCTACCCTTCTGGCCTTTTTTACGCGCTCCGTGTCGGTGTGGTATACGGCGCCGTCCGCGGCCTCCGTGGAACAGGAACGCAGCAGCTTGGGGGAGCTCTCGGACTCCACCACGCATACTCCGCAGGCTCCGTAGGTCTTTACCAGGCCGTTATAGCACAGAGACGGGATCTCGATGCCGTTGAGTCTGGCGATATTGAGTATGGTATCCCCTTTGGGACCGGTGCACTTTTTTCCGTCTATTGTAATGGTGATCTGATTCATGACATCGCCCCCTTATTCTACCGTAATCGCGCCGAAGCGGCATGCCGCATAGCACTGTCCGCACTTTATGCAGGCGTCCTGGCGTATGACGTGAGGATGCTTGGCGGTGCCGTCGATGGCCTTGGCCGGGCACTTCCTTGCGCAGAGCGTACAGCCCATGCACTTTTCCTCATCGATACGGTAATGGAGCAGGGCGGCGCATTCGTGAGCCGGGCACTTTTTGTCCCGGATATGGGCGTCGTACTCGTCCCTGAAATAGCGTATGGTGGTCAGGACCGGGTTCGGAGCGGTCTGACCGAGTCCGCACAGCGAACTGTCCTTCACGGCGCTGCAGAGCTCTTCAAGAAGCTCCACGTCGCCTTCTTTTCCCTTGCCCTCGACGATTCTGGTGAGTATCTCGTGCAGCCTCTTCGTGCCGATGCGGCAGGGCACGCACTTGCCGCAGGACTCCTTCGTCGTGAAATCCAGGAAGAACTTGGCCAGGCCCACCATGCAGGTGTTCTCGTCCATGACCACCAGTCCGCCGGAGCCCATGATGGCGCCGGTGGCGGTGAGGGCTTTGTAATCTATGACGGTGTCGAAAAGGGCGTAGGGGATGCATCCGCCGGAGGGGCCGCCCAGCTGGACAGCCTTGCACTGCTTGCCGTCCCTGATGCCTCCGGCTATGCCGAAGATGACGTCCCTCAAGGTCATGCCCATGGGGACCTCAACAAGGCCGCCTTTTCTCACCTTTCCGGTAACGGCGAATACCTTGGTTCCTTTGCTGTTCTCCGTGCCCATGGCCGCGAACTTTTCGCCGCCGTTTACGAGGATCCAGGGCACGTTCGCAAAGGTTTCAACATTGTTGATGTTGGAGGGCTCCGAATTGTAGCCTGCCTGGGCGGGGAAGGGCGGCTTGAGCCTGGGCATTCCCCGCTGGCCTTCCAGAGACGCGATGAGGGCGGTCTCTTCGCCGCAGACGAAGGCGCCTGCGCCGGCCTTGATGCGCATATCGCAGGAGAAATCAGATCCGCAGATGTTCTTTCCGAGCATGCCGTCGGCCCGGGCTTCCTTTATGGCGCTCTCCAGGCGCTTGATAGCAAGCGGGTACTCCGCGCGCACGTATACGACGGCTTCCGTCGCGCCGATGGCGTAGGCTCCGATCATCATGCCCTCGATGAGGTTATGGGGATCGCTCTCGATCACCGCGCGGTCCATGAATGCGCCGGGATCCCCTTCGTCCGCGTTGCAGATGAGGTACTTGGCGCCGCTCTTGCTCTGCGCGTTTCTGGCAGCGTTCCATTTGAACCAGGTGGGGAAGCCCGCGCCGCCGCGCCCTGCCAGACCGGAGGTCTTGATGACTTCTATTACCTCTTCCGGAGTCATGGATCCGAGGACCTTCTTCAGGCCTTCGTAGCCGCCGCGCCTTTCGTAGTCCTTTATATCCGTCGGATCAACGATGCCGCAGTTGCGCAGAGCGATGCGCGTCTGCTTGCTGAGGAATTCCTTGTCCTCCTCTTTGATGAACAGGTGCGCAACGCCGGAAAGATCTCCGGACTTTACAGCCTGGGCTACGGCCGGGGCGTCGTTTTCGCCGACGAGCACGAGGCGCTGGAGGAGGGTATCGTCTTCGTAGATATCGACGATAGGCTCCAGATAGCACATGCCGATGCAGCCTGTGATTCCAAGGCGTATGTTCTTATCTCCCGATATGAGAGGCTCGAGGGCGGAATAAACCTTTGCGGCTCCGGCTGCTATCCCGCAGCTGCCCTCTCCAACGATGATTCTCTTCATGCCTGCGCCTCCTTTTCCGCCTTTTCCCGGAGCTCCTTGAGGATGGTGAGGGCCTTATCCGGAGTGAGCGTGCCGTAAGTCTCCCCGTTGATCATCATGACCGGCGAGAGCGAGCAGCACCCCAGGCAGGCGACGCTGGACAGCGTGAACAGCCCGTCCTCGGTGGTCTCTCCGTTTTTGATCCCCAGGTTCTCCGAGATCGCGGCCAGGATGCGCTCGGACCCGTTTACGTGGCAGGCCGTGCCCTGGCAGAGCATGATCAGGTATTTGCCTACAGGCTGCAGTCTGAACTGGGTATAGAACGTTGCGACACCCAGGACCTTGGCAGGAGAGTTTCCCGTAGCTTCCGCGATATGGTAGATCACGTCCACCGGCAGGTAACCATAGACCTCCTGTGCCTTCTGCAGGATGGTTATCAGGCTTCCGGGCACCTTGGCGTATTCGTCCAGAATGTCTGAAATAAGCGACAGATCGCTTTCCTTTTCTTTACATCCGCACATTAGCGTCTCCTTATTTCGTTGGATTTTTTCTGCTTTACGCAAATTCCATTATATCATACTATTCCAGGTTTTTAAATAGCGATTTTCGGTAACGCCGTATGTCTGCCGCAGGCCGTTGAGCGATGCGGAGAATCCTTTGACGCCGCTCCGTGCCGCCAAAGCGCTGCCGATCGCAGGAAGGGACACTGCGAAGCGCCCGGGAACCGCTGTGCATCAACGGTTCCGGGGCGCATGTCAGCCAGGGGAGGGTATTTCCACTCTTTTTCAAGTTTCTCATACCAGCTGTTTGGGCCGGCTTTATTGTTGCAGATTTAACGTCTTTTCCCCAATCGGTATCTGACGATCATGCTCAGCCTGCGGTTTTCCGTTGTGGCTTCTGTGTATCCGGCAGGAGATATGCCGTCAGACTGGCGGCAAGTTCCTCCGGATCTGCGCCTGTGGCATTGACCGAAACAGCATAGGCTTTGGCATAACCCCAATTCCGATTTCCATTTCGATAATATCGGCTGCGGGCCCTATCCTGCCGCTTCAGCTGTCTGCGAGCGGCTGCGGGCCCAAGGTTTTTTTCCCGGGCATATTCCAGAGCCCGCTGTTCAAAGTCCGCATGGAGATACATATGTATGCCTGTGTCGGAAATTGCCTGGGAAGCGAAATGATCTACCAAAATGCAGGGGCCCTCAGCGGCAAACGCCCTGCACGCCTCCAGCTGGGCGGAAACCAAGTTGCCGGTGGTAGGCAGACGCATGGCAGCGGTATCACCCGCCAGCAGATCGTAGGCGGCCACAACGCTGCGTCCGTCATAGCGGCGAAGGACGGATTCGGGGATCCCGCTCAGCTCCGCAGCCTTCGTCAGAATTTCCCCCCCGTAGCAGGGAATGCCCAAATGCTGACCAAGCGCTTCGCCAAGCGCTTCGCCGCCGGAATAAAGCTCCGTGTCCAAAGCGATGATCGGCAGGCCGTCTTCGGCAGCGTTTCCTTGCAGCACGCGGATATGCTCCGTGCGGTTGCCCAGAAGGAGGCCCGCACCGCAGCAGACCATAGCAGCTGTCACCCCTGCGAAAAGGGGATCAATACCGGCGGGCAGCTTGAACAGCGTACCGAAGAGCAGCACTACGGCCGGCCCGGAGATGATTCCCGCCATAGCACAGCGCCGATTTACCTTACCCGGCAGCCACAGAGCGCAGAGCATGGGTACAAAAACCACTGCGCCGCGCAGTCCCATGGACATAAATGCGAAGTTCAGGATCGTATCTCCCAAGGAGCCGGAGGAAAGGGCGACCCCCAGAAGCAAAGTCAGGAGAATAATCCCCTTCCCTATCAGGCTGCCTGCTTTGTCCTCTGCAGCTTTATCGAAGAAGCGAGCCAAGATATCCCGGCGGACGATGGTGGAGATCCCCATGACGAGACCTGCACCGGTTCCCACCACGGCGATGAAGAGGGTCCCCAGCAGGATGCCGCTGAGCACCGGTGGCAGATAGCCCGTCGCAAAGGCGGTGAGGGCGGTTTTTGCCGCTATCCCGGGATGATGCGCCCGCATAAACAGGCCTACCAGGATACCGCCCGCGCCGATAGGCGGGATCAGGACCGCGCTGACGATGGCGCCACGCCGAGCAGCCGCATCCGATTTTGCGGCAAGTACCGCTTGGGCGTAGGTCTGGGTCGTGAGTACGCCCAGAATGAGGGAGAGAGCAGCGCCCCCGTCTTTGCCGATACCCCGGGCGAAAAGGCTGCCGAAGCGGATGCCGGCAGGGTCGTTGATCCCGCCCGCCGTCTGCAGGAAACCGCTTATGCCGCCGGAAAGCACCAGCACCACGACACCGCAGCCGATCATGGAAAGATAGAGGAGTCCCAACTTCAGGATGCCTACCACGCCGGCGCCGTGGGTCCCGCCGAACACAACGTACAGAGCCATAAAGGCAGCAGTAATCAGCAGGGCCTGAACAAGGCCGAGACCCGGCGCGGCAACGGCGATCACGGCAGTCCCGGCGATCAGCTGAGAAATCACGTTGATGAACGTGCCCACGCTGCTGAGCAGGGACGCAGCCAATCCGGCCCTCGGGCCAAACTCTCCGGCCAGGATCCCGATGAGCGTCTGACTCCCGGAGCGCCGCCAGGGGCCGACAAAGCCCAGGGCGAGCACCAGGCAGGCCAGTCCTCCGCCCAGAGTGAACCACCAGGCCGACATGCCGTAATGGTAAGCCAGCTGAGCCGTGCCCACGGTGGCGGAACCGCCCACCAGCGTGCCCATGATGATCCCGGCGACGATGGCGGTCCCATTGGAAGCAGGGGCAGATTTCCGGCGGGTCCCGGTAAATACAGCCAGAAGTGCGATACCGAGGACTGCGGCCAGAAGGCCGGCCAATTGTGCGGGGGAAAGAACCATGTCAAACATCTCGATTCTGAAAAGGATAGGTGGGATGGGGCCTCCCGATCAGAGGCCCCCGCCAAAGATCACAGGAGGATCAGACCGCCTTGGACGCTTTCCGGTCCACCAGCTCCGCGCCGACCATGGTCTCCAGGAAACTCAGGAGCGTACTGGCCAGGGTGTGCACATCCCCGTCCGAAGCGTTAACGCTGATATCGTAGCTGTCCGCATCACCCCAGCCCTTATGGTTCCCCCGGTAGTAGCTGCGATAGGCCCGGTCGGCCCGCTTCAGCTGCTTTTCTGCTTCTGCGGCGGACAGACCTTCCTGCTCCGCCAGGCGTGCGGCACGGTCACTGAAATTGGAATGAATGTACACGCTTACGCGGTCCTTGGTCCCTTCCATAGCCATGGAGGCATGGCGGTCTACCAGGATGCATGAGCCCTTCGCGGCCAGATCGCGGCAAGCGGCCACCTGGGCAGTGATAAAGTCGGCGGCAGGCCGGATGTGCAGAGGCTCGCGGTCATTGGCCAGGAGGTCGTATGCGGCGTGAACAGCCCGGCCGTCATAGCGGTGCATCAGCCGGGCCGGAATACCGCTGATTTCAGACGCCTTGTCCAGGATCTCTTCCCCGTAGCAGGGAAGATGCAGCATATCCGCAAGCTCCTTGGCGATCTTTTCGCCGTTGGCGCAGAGTTCGGTGTCGATGGTGATGATCATGTTATCCTTATTGATTTTCATGGTTATTCTGCCTCTCTTTTTGAATTGATTTGAATATTTGTTTTTGAATCAGTTGAATGGTAGATAGGTGATCTTTCCTTCGGAACGGTCTTCCCCGCCTGCAGCCTTATCGGTCTGTACGAAGTGGCCTTCCCGGTGTCTCCGGAACGCGTCCAGGTAGACGATATCGGCGCGTTTTATTAGGCGCTGCGCTCTCGCGCCGGTGTAGGGTGGACAAGCCGCTCCCTCGTCACCGCCTCCAGATAGCGGATAACGTGGTTCGCCAGTTCCTCCGGGAGGATGCCACCCTCCTTCAGGGCGATATCATAGCTTCCTGCCTTTCCCCAGCCGGGGAACACGCTTCGGAAATACCGGCTACGCACCCGATCCTCCCGGGCGAAACGCGGCTTTGCTTCTTCCGGACTGAGTCCCCAGCGGCGGGCATATTCCAGAAGCCGCAGATCCCGGTCGGCATGAACGAATACGCTCAGGTGATCCGCCCGGTCAGATATAGCCGCGTTTGCGTGGTGATCCACCAGGATACAGGGGCCTTCATCCGCAAGTTCCCGACAGGCTGCGATCTGGGCCGCCAGGAAATCCCGGGCCGGCGGCATGTACAGGTCATTCTCCCCACTTGCGGTCAGATCGTAGGCGCTGCGGACCGGCTTTTCTTCGTATCGCTTCAGCAGCTTCCAGGATATCCCGCTGATCCGCTTTGCCGTCTCCAGGATCTCACCCCGGTAACAGGGCATGCGGAGGACGTTTGCCAGGGTCGCGCCAAGGACTTCCTGTTCCGCGCAGAGCTCACCTTCCACCGTGATCACCAGCTTATCCTGATCGATTTTCATTTTCTCCCCCCTTTCCACAGCAAAAAAGCCGGCTTATCAACGGCTCCCCAACAGGGATGACCGTGATACGCCGGCTCATGATCTGCTTTCTGCGTTTTTTTGAACGCCCGCAGTCACAACGGTAGTATTCATTTCTGTTTTTGTTCCGCTATGTAGTCCTGATACTTGGAGAAAACCATCCGCATGGCTGTTTCAAGCGCCCGTTTGGCGTTTCCGTGGTAATACTCCTCAAAGGTCTCCATCAGCTCATCCGGACCATCGTTGAGATTATACCCGATGAGCAGCTGCGCAATGAACTTCCTCGCAATGTGGGTCACCATGGAAGCCTCCGCTTCCAGGATGATGCCGCTGCGCTTGTCGAACAGGATGGCTATGGCCAGGAACTGATATACGGTCTCAGCCGTTGTGTTCGTCGGCAGCTTGGCATACCCGGACAGCAGCACCGTGTTTTTGTCCTGCGTATGACCGCCTCCTTTTCTCTTTCCCAAAATCGCATAAAAAAAGGCAAAAGCTTTTTGGCCCATGGCCAACAAACTTTTACCGGCTTCTCCTCGGATTTCCGATCACTTTTGATGACCGCTCCGGGAAGAACGATTTCTCATTGCCGCTGTATTCTGCGCTTTAATCTCCGGAAAGTCAACCGTCAATCCGCACAACTTTAAAGTCTTTTTTTCCGAATTTTTCGTTTCTTCCTCCAGTTTTGAACTGTGCCGCCCCGTGTTTCCCTCACAGCGCACGGAAATCAGCCGCGGGGCGGGAGACGCCGAAGCGGCCGTCGGAGGATTTTCATGCTTCTCATATTTTTTGCTTCCCAGAAACGCCATATGTCGGGGACCAGCTTTTACTCGCATGGTACGCGGTAGGGTACGTTATATGGCGTTACGTATCGGTCGAAACTTGGGTTTGTCAAGGCGTCAGGACATAGAAAAAGCCTTGTAACTACAGCATTTCTGTAGCTACAAGGCTAAATTTCTTTCGTTTCGCTAGTCGTGACTTCCCTCACGAACTGTCCTCAAATCGGGACGAAATTCCGATCCGTCCCCATCGCTCAAAACCCCTTGATTTAAGCGGCTTTCTGGACGTTTCG
>JBGUZS010000185.1:0-2223 GCA_045223835.1 Oscillospiraceae bacterium
GTCGTTCAGGGTGTCCACGGTGCAGTGCCAGGCGATGCAGTCCTCATGCTCCTTGGGGAAGGCCCAGTCGTTGGAGGAGATGACGTACTCGCCCACGATGCGGTGGGAGCCTCTGGTGCCCAGCTGGGGCGCGATATCGTACAGGTAGGCGTCCTTGAAGACCTCGGGGCAGACGGTCTTGTAATAGTCCACGACCTTCCGCAGGGCCAGACGGGTCTTCATCTCCGTATCGGTCAGGTCCTTGATCAGGGAGCAGTCATGCTTGGGCTGCCAGTTGTTCATCCAGCTCACGTCGTCCGTGGGGCCGTCGATCATGCCGGCGCGGAAGCCATGGATCTGCGCGATGGCCTGTCCCATGGCACGGGCCTCCTCCATATGGCCGCGCATCCATTCCCCGTAGGCTTTCTTGCTGAAGCCGCCGATGCGGTAGACCAAAGCGGTGGAGGAGCAGCGGCACTCGTCGTCGATGGCAGAGGAGGTGGGGGCGCCGGAGAGACGGCAAAGGTCCGCGTCGCCGGTGGCGTCGATGACCACCTTGGCGAGAACGGCCTTCCGGCCTTCCTTGCTCTCAAAGATGACGCCCTTGCAGATATTGCCTTCCATAATGGGCTTGGTGCCCCAGCTGTGGTAAAGGACCCGGATGGCGTCCGCATGCTCATTGAGCATCACGTCCATCTCGATCTTCATCTGGTTGGGCTCCACGGTGAAGCCGAACTCGACCCGGTCCCGGGTGGCGCCGCCCACGCCCCGGTAGGCCTTCATGAGCAGAGGATCGTGGCTGCCGGTCAGGGACTGGTCGGGGCCGGCCACGGCGCCGGGGATCTTGCGGAGACGGTCAAACCACTCCTCCTGGATGCCCCGGACATAGATCTTCTCATGGAAGGAGAGGCTGGGGATGAGGAGCACGTAGCCGCCGGTGACGTCGCCGCCGCAGTAGCCGTACCGCTCCATGAGGATGATGTTCCTGCAGCCCGCCCGGGCAGCCGCAATGGCGGCGGTATGGCCAGCGGAGCCGCCGCCCACCACCAGAACATCGCATTCATCATATACGGGGATGGTAGTCTGAGGCTCGATATAGGTCTTTGCGTTCATTCTCTTTCCTCCTTGATGATCACAGAGATCCGGAAATTATGACTAATTTATAACAGCATAGCATACAGACAGGGAATTTGCAAGAACAAACGGAGGGGAGAGAAAAGAAGGCTCCGGGCGGAGAACCGCCCGGAGCCGCGTGCTTCAGTCCTTTGCCGCGTATTTTGCCGCCAGATCCTCCCGCAGCTTGTACTTGAGGATCTTCCCCGCGGCGTTCATGGGGAATTCCTCCATGAAATCCACGTACCGGGGGACCTTGTACTTGGCCATGTTGGCCCGCACATAGGCCTTGACCTCCTCCGCCGACATGCTTTCCCCTTCCTTGAGGATGATGCAGGCGCCGATCTCTTCCCCCATGGCCTCGTCCGCCACGCCCACCACCTGCACGTCCGCGATCTTGGGATGGGTGTAGAGGAATTCCTCGATCTCCTTGGGATAGATGTTCTCGCCGCCCCGGATGATCATGTCCTTCAGCCGCCCGGTGATGCGGAAGTTCCCCTCCGGGGTGCGGCAGGCCAGGTCGCCGGTATGGAGCCAGCCGTCCTTGTCGATGGCGGCGGCGGTGGCGTGGGGCATCTTGTAGTACCCCTTCATCACATTGTAGCCCCTGGCCAGGAACTCCCCGCTCACGTTATCCGGGCAGTCCTCCCCGGTCTCCGGGTCCACGATGCGGCATTCCACCTCCGGCAGGGGGCGGCCCACGGTGGTGACCCGCACATCCAGGGGATCGTCCGTCCGGCTCATGGTGCAGCCGGGGCTGGCCTCCGTCTGGCCGTATACGATGGTGATCTCGGTCATGTGCATCCGCTCGATGACCTCCCGCATCACCGGCTCGGGGCAGGGGGAACCGGCCATGATGCCGGTGCGGATGCAGGAAACGTCCGTCTTCTGGAAATCCGGATGCTCCATCATGGCGATAAACATGGTGGGCACCCCATGGAAGCAGGTGATCCGCTCCCGATGGATGCACTCCAGGGCGGGACGGACGGAGAAATAGGGCAGGGGGAGGATGGTGACGCAGTGGGTGATGGAGGCGGTCATGGCCAGCACCATGCCGAAGCAGTGGAACATGGGCACCTGGATCATCATCCGGTCCGCGGTGCTCAGGTCCATCCGGTCCCCGATGATCTT
>JBGUZS010000186.1:0-11129 GCA_045223835.1 Oscillospiraceae bacterium
CCGGGAAATATGGATTTATTTTCCTGCGGGGACGTCCCAGGTGGTGCCGTAGTTATCCAGACCCCACATCTCAAAGAGGGTGTTGTAGAAGGGGGGGTGGGGGAAATCCAGATTGAACTCCAGCAGCCGGCCGTCGAAGCCCATGAATTTGTTCATGCTCTCAAAGGCCTGCATAAAGGCGTCCATCTTTTCGGGGGGGATGGAGAGGATGACCTCGTCGTCGTAAGCCCTGGCCCGCTCCCGGTCCCCGGGATCCGGGAAGGTGATGCGGAACTCGCCCTTCGTAAAGGTGGGCACGGTGCAGTAGATGCAGGAATCGATGCCGTCAAAGGTGCTGGTGAAGGTGCCGCCGATGGCGGTCTTGATGCTGCGGCACATGTGGTTCACCTTGGCCGCCTCCGCGTAGACCAGGATCACATCGGGCATGAAGGAGCAGGTTTTGATGGGCGCGATGACCACGATGGGATACTTGCCCTTGGGCAGCCGGGGGAAGCCCGCGAAAAACTCCGCCGCCTTCTCCTTGCCGGGAATGCCGATGAATTTGCAGACCTCGTCGAAGGAGGGGGTGCCGGGGTCGCAGTCCACGTTGCCGAAGCCCACCAGGGGATTCCAGCACCAGTGGTCTTCCTTCCGCATGGCGATGGTCATGCCCTTCATCCGGGCGTAGGAAAAGGCCTGGCAGAGGGCCATGTGCTTGCCGAACTTCTCCTTGGGATACACGGCCTCCTTGGGTACGTCCGCCTCGCTCTCGCAGAATTTCACGCCGATGGGCATGGTCCGCAGCTTGAGGCTCGTTTCCAGTACTTCGCCGTACCGGTTCAGATCTTTGATTTCCATCATTCATCCATTCCTCTCGCAATATATTGTTTTTTGCTGCTTACGATTCAAAGGGGAAGCGGTATTTCAGACCCAGCCGGTCCCGCAGGTCCAGGAGCTCCTTCTGAATGGACTCGCCCACGGGAACGCCCTTGTCCTTCCGATCCTGCCAGGCCAGCCATTCCTTCTCTCCGGCGGTGTAGATCCGCTCCGCGCCGGGGGCCTTTTCCGAAGCCCGGAGAGCCCGGCAGATATCCCCGGCGGTCTTTCTGAAGGTGTCCAGCCCCATGAAGAACTCCGGATTGATGACGAAGAAGAAATGGCCCAGCCGGTAGGGCTTGTTCGCGCCTTCCTCCGTCTTTCCCGAAAGGGCCTTCATGAAGGGGCCTCCCGTCAGGGCGGCGGAAAGGATCTCCACAATGGCGGTAAAGCCGTAGCCCTTGTACCCGCCGGTGTCTTCCCCCGCGCCGCCCAGGGGCAGGAGAGCGCAGTTGCCCTTCCGCATCTCCGTGAGGATCCGGTCGGGGTCGGTCATATCGCTGCTGCCGTCCTTGGACACCACCAGACCTGCCGGGGAGTTTTTTCCTTCCCGGGCGTAAAACTCCAACTTGCCGTTCTGCACGATGCTGGTGGCGCAGTCAAAGTTGAAGGGAAACTCCTCGTCCGTGGGCAGGGTGAAGGTGAGAGGGTTGGTGCCCATCATGGGTTCCACGCCCCAGGTGGGGGCTACGCTGGGCCGGGCGTTGGTGCCGGTGATGCCGATCATCCCCGCCCTGGCCGCCATGCCGGTCCAGTATCCGGCGATGCCGTAATGGGTGGAGTTGCAGATGCTGCCTCCGGCCATGCCGAAGATCCGCGCCTTTTCCACGAGCCTCTCCATCATCCGATAGCTGGCCACCATGCCCATCCCGTTGTGGGCGTCCATGACCAGGGTGGTGGGGGTCTCCTTCAGCACCTCCAGCTCCGTCACGGGCAGAAGGGTGCCGTTATCGATCCGGTCCAGATAGATGGGCTTGAACCGGTTGCAGCCGTGGCTCTCGATCCCCCGGCGGTCCGCCTCAAGCAGCACGTCCGCGCAGATGGCGGCGTCTCCGGCAGGCACGCCGTAGGCCATGAACACCTCCGTCATGAAGGCGTTCATCAGAGCCCAGGGCACGTAGGGCCGCGATTCCGTTCCCTGCCCCATGCTCACAGCCCCTTATGCATATTGATGAGCCGCCAGCCGCCGCCCAGGTTCTTCACCCGGTAACCCTTGCTCATCAGGAAGCGGCAGGCATTGTAGGCCCGGTAGCCCACGCCGCAGTATACCACAATGGTTTTGCTCCGGTCCAGCTCGGCATACCGGTCTCGCAGCTCGTCCACGGGCAGGAGCACGGCGCCCTCCACATGGCCCATGTCCCATTCCATCTGACTGCGCACATCCAGCACGATGGTCTCCGGATCCGCCAGATATTCCGGCAGCTTCAGGTGGCTGGCATAGTCCATTTCCCCCCGGATCTGGTTGGCGGCGATCATGCCGCCAACGATCACCGCATCTTTGGCGGAGGAATAGGGAGGGGCATAGGCCAGATCCAGATTCTCCAGGTCAAATACGGTCATGCCCGCGAAGAGCGCGGTGCTGAGCACATCGATGCGCTTGTCCACGCCCTCCCGGCCGACGGCCTGGGCGCCCAGGAGCTTGCCGGTCTGCCGCTGCACCGTATATTTCATAATGATGGGCTTGCTGTCGGGATAATAGGTGGCGTGGGAATTGCCGGGCACGTAAACGGAGACGAAATCCAGGCCGAACCCCTCCGCCTCCCGGGCGCTCAGCCCGGTGCGGGCGGCGGTGATGCCGCCGACCTTGAGGATGGCGGTGCCCAGCACGCCCCGGAACAGCATGTCCCCGCCCACGGCGTTGGCTCCGGCCACGCGGCCCTGCTTGTTGGCGCTGCCGGCCAGGGGGATGCGGACCTTCTTCCCGCTCACCAGGTGGAGGGATTCGGTAATATCCCCGGCGGCATAGATATCCGGATCGCTGGTGCGCATGCCCGCGTCCACCCAGACGCCGCCGGTCTCCCCGATGCGCAGGCCGGCCTTTTGGGCCAGCTCGGTGCTGCCCCGGACGCCCGCGGCCATGACCACCATATCGCAGTCCACCCGGTCGCCGTTATCCAGCTCCACGCCGTTCACGGCCCCATCTCCGGTGATGGCCTTCAGGCCCACGCCGGTGAGGACCCGGATGCCCAGCTTCTCCAGCTCCTTCACGATCACGTCGGAGAACTCCGGATCCATGTTGCTCATCACCTGGGGAAGCTTCTCCACCAGGGTGACGGCCACACCCCGGGCCGCCAGGTTTTCGGCGGATTCCAGGCCGATGAAGCCGCCGCCGATCACCACCGCGCTCCGGGTGCCGGTCTCCAGCTTCGCGGCGATGCTGTCCGCATCCGGTACGGTGAATACATGATAGACGCCCTCCAACTCAGCTCCGGGCACCGGAAGGGTGACGGGCTTGCCGCCGGTGGCGATCACCAGCTTATCGTAGCTCTCCGTATAAGGCTTACCCTCCGCCCCCTGGGCGGTGACGGTCTTCTTCGCCCGATCGATCTCCAGGATCTCCGTGTTCAGCCGCACATCCACGTTGAAGCGGGACTTGAACAGCTCGGGGGTGAACAGGAGCAGTTCCTCCCGGTCCTCGATGACCCGGCCGATATAGTAGGGTAGGCCGCAGTTGGCAAAGGAGACGTAGCTCCCCCGCTCAAACATGATGATCTCCCAGTCCTCGCTGGTGCGGCGGGCCTTGGCCGCAGCGCCGGCGCCGCCGGCTACGCCGCCGATGATGAGCAGCTTCTTCATGCCGTTTCCTCCTCGTCCTCCAGGAGCATGGCGGCAATGAGACGGGTGGCGCGCTCCACGGTCTCCGCGCAGCGGATATGGTGATCCGTAATCTTGAAGTATTCCGCCGCGTCCTCGGGCTTATAGTAGATGTAGGCCCGGCCGAAGACCTGCTTGTGGATCTCCGGGCAGAGGGTGGTGCCGAATTCCTTCATGAAGCGGTCCCGGAATTCCATGAATTTCCCGCTGGTCACGTCGAAGAGCTCTGGGTTCTCCAGCTCCTCCTCCGGAGTATGGTTGTACTTCAGCCCCAGAGCCAGCTGACCGCAGGTATAGGTGCCGCAGCTGCCGCTGGCGGCGCCGGCGCCGCCGCAGAGGTTGGAGGATGCCCGGATCAGATCCTCCGGAATATCAAAATAGGCCTTCAGGCCAACCAGTACGCTCCGGGAGCACACGTCGTCCCGGATCTGGGCCTCCTTCGCCGCTTTGGCGCAGAGGTCGATGATCTCCTGCTTGTTCAAGGGAACACCTCCAAATTTATACAAAGAATAGACAAAAGAATAAGGGAAAAGGCCTCCTGAAGGATCAGACTTCGATCGCCTCGATGGCCACGCCGTCCCGCTCCTTCAGGGCGGGGAGGGCTTCCTCCAGCCGCTCCGGGCTGTAGGTTTTCAGAGAAGTATAGTCCAGCAGGAAGTTGAACCACTCCGTCTGCCCGCCCACGTCGTAGACCTCCGCGTCCTCCAGGGCCTCCAGGCTGAAGGGAGCCAGCATGGGTACGTTGATGACGCAGCTCTTTCCGGCGATCCGCTCCTCCCCGAAGAGGGAGAGCTTTACCCTGCCCCTGCGTACATAGTACTGCTCCCGGCAGGGATGGTAGCCCCATCTGATCCGGGTGCCGGCCTTCATCTCCCCCAGGACCAGCTCCGTCACGCCCCAGTTTTCCCAACGGGGCACGATCACCTTCGCCGTCAGTCCGGGGAACTCGAACCGGGCCAGGGGACGGGCGGGATTCTTCACCGCGTTCACCGCCTCCGCAGGCACATCCACGAAGATCGGCTGCTCATGGCGGCGATAGTCCTTCGTTCCCTGGGCCTTCTGGAAGGCCGGATCCTGCTTCACGTCGGGGCCGAGCCGATCGGCCACCCGATTCACGGCGATGGAGGTATTGAAGGAGTCCAGATCATGGAAAAAGCCCCGCCATTTCACGTCCTCGATCGAGGCCATGGCATGGATCTGGGTGGGCTGGAGCTGGAGAATATCCCCCTCCCTGATGATGCAGCGCCGCCCCTCCAGATACAGGTACATGCTGCCGCTGTCCACAAAGAAGAGCTCGAAGCCCAGCCGGTGCTCATGGTTCATTTTGGAGGCTTCCTCCGGGGTGACCCCGGTGGGCATCCTGCACATGATGGTATCCGTGATGTTGTACAGACCGTGGGGCCCGAGGCCGTCCATCACGGCGCTCATGACCTCCTCCCGCTCGCCGTTTGCATGGTAGCGGGTGAAGTCCCGGATGCCGCTGGCCTCGTGGTCGTCCAGGTCGATGATCCAGGGGATTTCCATGCTCCGCGCCTCCTTGCTTTAATGTAGAATATACAACAATAGAATAGCATATCCATGACGGAAAAGCAATCACAGGAAAAACGAATTGACAAGCCGGAGCTGTAGAGGGATAATAGAAAAACCCCGATTGCGCCCGCCCTTTTCCGGGCGGCGGCATGATCCGATCAAGGAGGAATATCCATGGCGGACAAGACCCTGGGCGTGTATATCCATATCCCCTTCTGCGCCTCCCGCTGCGCCTACTGCGATTTCTGCTCCACGGCGGACCGGAAGGACCTGATCCCGGCGTATCAGCAAGCCCTGACCCGGCATCTGCGGGAAGCCGCCCCCCGGGCGGAAGGCTATCTGGTGGATACGGTATATTTCGGCGGCGGGACCCCCAGCTGGTACGGGGCGGAGCGGCTGGCCGACCTTTTCGGCGAAATGAAGGAGCGGTATCGGGTGCTGACGGATGGGGAAGTCACCTTCGAGGCCAATCCGGACAGCGTTACGGAGAAAGGCCTGCGCACCCTGCGGAAGGCAGGCTTCAACCGTATCTCCCTGGGGGCGCAGAGCGCAAACGATGAAATCCTCCGGGATCTGGGCCGGCGTCATGATTGGGCCCAGGTGGTCCGGGCGGTGGATCTGGCCTGGAAGACGGGCTTTGAGAACATCAGTCTGGACCTGATCTACGGGCTTCCCGGGCAGAGCAGGGAGGATTGGGCGAATACCCTGCGGAAGGCCATGGAGCTGCAGCCGAAGCACATCTCCTGCTATGGCCTGAAGGTGGAGGAGGGGACCCCCCTCTGGTCCAGACGGGAGGATCCGGATCTGCCGGATGAGGATACCCAGGCGGACCTGTACCTTTACGCCGTGGATACCCTGGCCGCCGCAGGTTATGTGCAGTATGAGATCTCCAACTTTGCCAAATCCGGCTATGCCTCCCGGCATAACCTGAAATACTGGATGGGGGAAGAGTATCTGGGCTTCGGCGCCTCCGCCGCCTCCTGGCTGGGGGGGAAGCGCTTTACCATCCTGCCGGATGTGGAGGGATATATCGCCGCCATCGGCTCCGGCGGGGAGCTGGTGAGCGAGCTGGAGGAAGTGAGCCTGTATGAGCAGGCCTCGGAATACGTGATGCTGCGGATGCGCACCGCCCGGGGCATGGACCCGAAGGAATACGAGTCCCGGTATCAGAACAGCTTCGAGCCCCTGGAGAAGCTCATGGAGAGCTATGTGCGCATGGGGCTGGCCCAGCGGGTGGGGGACCGGTGGCGCTTCACCCCCCGGGGCTTCCTCCTGTCCAACCGGCTCATCGGGGAGCTGCTGGACGCCCAGGCGGAGCAGAAGTACCATATGGGTATCCCCTGGCGGAAGGAAGACTACTACGACACCCTGTTTTAAGGAGGGCGAAAATGTCCTATAAGCATTATGGTCCCCGGACCCGGAGGGGCTGGGGCTGGCTGCTGGGGCTCCTGATCTTCCTCCTTGCCCTGATCCTGGCCTGCGGCGGGATCTTCCTTTGGGCAAGGGATCAGGTCGGCGGGCCGGATCGGGTTGCGCCCGGGGTACGGCTGTTCGGCTCGGATATTGCCGGCTGCGATCGGGCCCAGGTGCTGGATATTCTGCGGACGAAGGGCTTCGCGCCCCTGGCGGGAAAAAGCTTAACCCTGTCTCTGCCCGGGGAAACCCTCAGCGTTTCCGCGGAGGAGCTGGGCCTGGTGCCGGATAGGGAAGCGGAGGCGGACGCCATCCTGGCCTGGGGCCATACCGGGGACCGGAACCGGGACGCCCTGAACTGGCTCCTGGACCGGAACCGCGCCGCCGATTTCCCCCGGACCTGGGAACCCGCGCTGCGGGAGGAGCCCCTTCGGGAGCTGTGCCGCCTGGCGGCGGAAACGCTGGATCGTGAGCCCACCCGCTGCGTCGTCTTTCCGGAGGAGGAAGCCCTGCAGATCACCCTGGGCGCCGACGGCGCGCAGGTGGACCAGGAGGCCCTGCTGGAGGAGCTGAAGGCGGCGCTGGGCCGGGGAGAACTGGAGGTCAGCTATGCCCCGGAGACGATCCCCGCCGAGGCCCCGGACCTGGAGGCCATCTGGGAAGAGCTGCATACGGAGCCGGCAAACGCCAGGTTCGACGATACTTACCGGGTGCAGCCGGAGAAGGCCGGGCGCACCTTCGATCTGGAGGAAGGAAAGAAAGCCCTGGCCAAGGCAAAGGAGGGGGAGACGGTACGCATCCCCATCCTGACCCTGGAGCCGGAGGTGAAGGCGGAGGAGCTGGAAGCCCTGCTGTTCCGGGATCTGCTGGCCGGCGTGGATACTCCCCTCACCAACAATGCCGTGCGCACCCGGAATATTGAGATCGCCGCCTCCATGCTAAATGAGACCATCCTTTTGCCGGGACAGGAATTCTCCTATAACGGCGCCCTGGGGGAGCGCACGGAGGAAAAGGGCTACGGCCCCGCCACCGCCTACCTGAACGGGGAGCTGGTGGAGGAGGTGGGGGGCGGCATCTGCCAGCTCTCCAGCGCCCTGTATTACTGCTGCATGCTGGCGGACGAGGAGATCCTGGAGCGTACCAATCATATGTATTATCAGACCTATCTTCCCCTGGGCATGGACGCCACCGTGAGCTGGGGCGGGCCGGATTTCCGCTTCAAGCTGAAGGACGAGTATCCCATCCTCATGAAGGCCTGGATCGAAGGGGGCAAGCTGAGGACGGAGATCTGGGGAACGAAGCTGGATGACGGCTATGTGGAGCTGGAATACCATGTGGACTATACGGTCCCCCATAGGACGGTCTACTATGAGCATAAGCGGGTGAAATCCGGGAACCGGGTGATTACGGACTATGGCCGGGACGGGATGCAGGTCACCACCTACCGGGTCCGGTATGACGGGGACGGCGCCCTGATCGAGCGGGTAACGGAAGCCGTGAACGTGTACAGCGCCCGGGATGAGGTGATCGTGGTGGCTGTCGGCGAGCGGCCAAAATCCTGAGAGCCCTTGCAAAGCGGCCCCGGAAGGGATAAACTGATGAAGCCGGAGTACCGGAAAATCCTGAGAGAAAGAAGCGTGAACCCATGCATTTTATCATCACTCTGGTCCTGGGCGTCCTGGCGGGCTGGATCGCCGGCAAGATCATGAAATCCGAGCAGAACCTGATCATCAACCTGATCCTGGGCCTGGTGGGCGGCGTCGTCGGCGGCTGGATCGGCAGCATCCTGGGCATCAGCGGCGGCTGGATCGTCGGCCTCATCCTGGCGGTGCTGGGCGCCTGCATCCTGATCTGGCTGTATCGGAAGCTGTTCAAGAAATAAAAGACAAGTGCGCTTCGACGCTCCGGGTGATCCCGGGCGTCGATTCTTTCTTTGGGCAAGAGAAAAAGGGCTGGAAAACGGAGCCGGATAGGGGTAATATGGAAACAGAAACGAAACAAACAAGGAGGAACACATATGCAGGTATTCACCTTCGACCTGAACGAAAAGGGTACTTCCCGGCTGATCGTCAGCGTGGCCAACGTGCAGGGCCAGATGTTTTTCCAGAAGACCCCGGCCCTCATCCATGTGCCGGGAGGCGGCTTCATGTTCTGCAGCGAGAGCGATACCGTCGCCCTGGGCGGCCGGCTCATGGGCAAGGGCGTGGGGGTCATCTGTACCTATCTCTATCCCGTGGCCCGGGACTACCGCTGGCCTCAGGTGATCATCGACCTGATGCGCAGCATCAGGATCCTGCGGGAGCATGCGGAGGAATGGGGTCTGGATCCGGATAAGATCATCATCTCCGGCAACTCCGCCGGAGCCTTTATCTGCATGAGCACCGGCAACCTGTGGAACCGGCCGGATCTGATGGCCGCCGCGGGCTGCACCGGGGAGGAGGGGAAGCCCAACGCCATGATCCTGGGCTTCGGCCCCATGTTCTGCGGCCAGCAGACGGACGACGGCCTGGTGTACGTTCCAAACGGGGACCTGGTGGGCCCCCAGACGCCTCCGGCCTTCTTCCACCATGCCCGGCTGGATACCCTGGTCTCCGTGTACCAGACTATCGCCATGATCGCCTCCTTCGAGAAGCAGAAGCGCCCCTTCGCCACCTATATCTCCAGCTGCGGCGGCCATGGGGAGACGGGCTCCACCGCCCGAATCCTGGGCGCGGACGGCACCGTAGGTCCCAGCATCGACGACTGGTTCGAGCCCTGCTGGCGCTTCCTCCAGAATCAGCTGGGCCTCCAGAAGCTGCCCCAGCCCATGCCCCCCATGTTTGCCGCGAGGGGAGAGGGAGCGGAGGGCGAGCGCCCCGCCATGCCGCCCATGATGGCGCCGCCTCCCGTCGTGCCGGAGGGGAGTATCCCCGTCACTCCGGCGGATATGCCCCTGGGCCAGGCGGACCACATCCATATGCCCTTCAACGCGGGCTTCATGGATAAGGATTTCACCACCTATCGGTGATTCAAATCGGACCCGCTTCGCTGGGCTCCGATTTGAGTGGGTTTGCGCTGCGCTTCCCGCACTCGCTTTGCTCGCACAGTCCGCTCCGCGAGAAGTATTTCGGGGCAGAAATGAATTCCGCCCCAAAATGGCAAGAGATTTGTCAAGGATGATTTTATCTGAAGAGAATGTAAATAGCATCGTGGTGTGGACAGCTCAAACTGTCCACACCACGTTTTCTGAAAACGACTATGGGTATCAATCATCCTGAATACCAACTCGGTACGATTTTTGTCATACCGTCATACCATCCGAGGATTTCTTCCGCCTGGTCAAGAAACTTCTTGATCTCTTCTTCTCCGAAGGGTATTGCCCATGGGATCGACGAAAGTGTGTTGCTGCTGATATACAGCGCCAAGAGCCGCCAAAACTCCATTGGAACGTTTCCGTCAAAATAGCCGTCTACCATTCCAGCAGCGAAGCGGGGAGATGATTGCGCGCACCAAACGATGCGGTTAAACTCTTCCCAAGGGTCCCCATAATCAAAACGGTCAAAATCGATGATTACCAGTTTTCCGTGTTCGACCATCATATTCCCAATATGATAATCCCCGTGCTGGAAGCACTGCGGTCTTCCGCGAAGCAGGGGCTGGTTTTGCGCGAGGTATTTCAAAAACGCTTCTGCTCCGACAAACTTGATTGGGCAATCGCAATAGCCTTTGATTTTTCTGTCGATCTTTGCGTTGAAACGGGTCTCCCAATCCGGCGCTCCGTCTGGTGCCGGGATCGAATGAATCAATTTTAGTATCACGCCGGATTCAAGTCCGAGCTTGTATTGGTCATCTTCCGGCATGGACGGAACATAATCCTCTGCATTTTCACCCGCTATCCAGCTTTGTAAGGTGTAGAATCCATTTTCGATGTCACCGCATTCAAGCGGCTCACACATCGGAACGCCCAAAGCTCGAATTCTCTTTTGCAGTTCAAACGACTTTTTCGCCCTTTCTGCTTTTTCAAGTGGCGTAATACGAAGAAAGTACTTTTGTCCTTTCTCGTCGATTGCGCAATATTTCTTGTCGCCCGACCATCCTGCTGATACCGGGCTCATTGAAAGAAACTCCATTCTGTTTCACGATCCCTACTTTCTCACATGCTCTTGCAAATCTTCTGACGCTCCATAGCGAAGTATTCTTTTAGCGCCGCAGTATCACGGGCTTTAAGGTATATCTGTTGATTAGTGTTCGGTTTTCCATTTTCAATCAAGGATACCATTTCTTCCAGCGTACACCACTTCAGTTTTGTTCCTACGATGATCTCTTCGCTGGTAAAGGTGGGTGCCTTAGAAGGGCCTGTGGTAGTCACTGTAAAGAGGTAGCTGTATTGTTGCAAATTACAGTAAGCCCGGTTTTCGTAAATGTACCCCAGCTCATTAATTACATTACAAGTGCAACCGATTTCTTCCTGGATTTCACGCCTTAGTGCAGTAAGGATATCTTCCCCATCTTCTACGGTTCCCCCAGGAAGCGAGTAC
>JBGUZS010000187.1:0-10049 GCA_045223835.1 Oscillospiraceae bacterium
AATCCGCGTTGTTGGCGGCGAAATCGGTCTCGATATTGACCTCGGTAACGGCGGCGGGGCAGCCGGATTCCGCCACATAGGCGGCGCAGATGCCCTCGGCGGCCACGCGGCCGGCCTTCTTGGCGGCTGTAGCCAGGCCCTTCTCCCGCAGGAGCTCAACGGCCTTGTCCATATCTCCGTCGGCTTCGGTGAGGGCCTTTTTGCACTCCATCATGCCGCAGTCGGTCATTTCGCGGAGCTTCTTTACATCAGCAGCGGTAAAAGCCATGATTATTCCTCCTCTTTCGCTTCCGCGGGGGCGGCCTCGACGGGGGCGGCCTCCTCGGCGTCGGCGCCCTGGCGGCCCTCCTGCACGGCGTTGGCCATGGTGGAGCTGATCAGCCGGATGGCGCGGATGGCGTCGTCGTTGCCGGGGATGGGGTAATCCACCTCATCGGGATCGCAGTTGGTATCCACGATGGCCACGATGGGGATCCGGAGCTTCCGGGCCTCGGCAATGGCGTTGCGCTCCTTGCGGGGATCGATGACGAACATGGCGCTGGGCAGCCGGCGCATCTCCTGCACGCCGCCCAGGTACTTTTCCAGCTTGGCGATCTCGCCGGTGAGCTTGATGACTTCCTTCTTGGGCAGCATATCGAAGGTGCCGTCCTCCTGCATCTTCCGGAGCTGCTGCAGCCGGTCGATCCGGGTGCGCATGGTCTTGAAGTTGGTGAGCATGCCGCCCAGCCACCGGGCGTTGACGAAGTACATGCCCACGCGCTCGGCCTCTTCCTTCACCGCGTCCTGGGCCTGCTTCTTGGTGCCCACGAAGAGGATGGTGCCGCCGTTTGCGGCGGTATCCCGCACGAAGTTGTAGGCCTCCTCCAGCTTCTTCACGGTCTTCTGCAGGTCAATGATATAGATGCCGTTGCGCTCCATATAGATATAGGGCGCCATTTTGGGGTTCCAGCGCCGGGTCTGGTGGCCGAAGTGGACACCGGCTTCCAGCAGCTGCTTCATGGATACGACTGCCATTTTGCATTCCTCCTGTTTTTGTTTATTACCTCCACGGGGTCCGGCGAAACCGCCCGGCTGACCGGGAACGGGGCTTCGCTAGCAGTCCGTGTGCGTAATGCCGAATAATTATAGCAAGACCCATCCGCAAGTGCAAGCCTTTTTTTCGCAATTTTTGCTTCTTTCGTTGACTTCCGCCGCATCGGGGGTATAATTGATCCGCCAGAATACCAGAAAGGAATACGATCATGTCAGAACTGAAAGCCCGCCGGGAGATGGACCCGGCGTACCAGTGGGACTTTACCCCCATCTATCCCGATCAGGCGGCCTGGGAGGCGGAGCTCCGGGCCCTGACGCAGGAGGTGGAAGCCGTCGCCGCCCTGAAGGGGACCTTCAGGACCTCTCCCCAGAGCCTGAAGCGGGGGCTGGACGCCCTTTTCGCCCTGGAGGAGCGGCTGGAGAAATGCGTCATCTATGCCATGCTCCACCATTCCGCCGACGGGGGAGACGAGGAATACCAGGCCATGAACGAGCGGGCGGAAAACCTGGCCAACGCCTGTTCCGCCGCCGTGAGCTTCCTGGAGCCGGAGATCCTCTCCATCGATCCGGATCAGCTCTCCGCCTGGCTGGATTGGCCGGATCTGCAGCTCTACCGCCACCGGATCCAGGACCTCTGCCGGACCCGGGAGCATGTGCTGGACGAGGCTGCGGAGGGCATGCTGGCCCGGCTGGACCGCCCCGCCGCCGCCCCGGGAAACGCCTTCTCCATGCTCCACGCCGTGGACATGACCTTCCCGAAGATCAGGGATGAGGAAGGGAAGGAGGTCACCCTCACCAACGGCAATTTCGCCGTGTTCCGGGAGAGCCGGGATCCCCGGGTGCGGGAGGACGCCTTCCGCCTCTATTTCGGCGCCTTCGCCCAGTTCAAGAATACCCTTACCGCCCTGTACGCCGGAAACGTGCAGATGGATAATTTCCGGGCCGCCACCCGGCATTACCCGGATGCCTGCGCCGCCTCCCTGGACAGGAACAATGTGCCCGTGAGCGTGTATGACAGCCTGATCTCCGCGGTGCACGGGGCCCTGCCGGATATGCACTGGTATCTGGAGCTCCGCCGGAAGCGCCTGGGGCTCAGCGAGCTCCACCTCTGCGACCTGTATACCCCCATTGTGGAGAATGTGGAGTTCCCCGTTTCCTTCGCCGAATCCCGGGACCTGGTGAAGAAGGCCCTCCTGCCCCTGGGGTCGGAGTACCAGACCCTGCTGGACCGGGCCTACGACGAGAAATGGATGGATGTATACGAGAACAAGGGCAAGGATACGGGCGCCTTCTCCTGCGGCGTCTACGGGGCCCATCCCTATGTCCTGCTGAATTACACGGATACCCTGGAGGACGCCTTCACCGTGGCCCATGAGCTGGGCCATTCCATGCACAGCTTCTTCAGCGACCGGGCCAACCCCTATGTCAACGCGGGGTATTCCCTCATGGTGGCGGAGGTGGCCTCCACGGTGAACGAGGTGCTGCTCAGCCGGTACCTGCTGAAAACCGAGACGGATCCCCGGCGGAAGGCCTATGTGCTGAACCGCTTCCTGGAGGGCTTCCGCACCACCCTCTTCCGCCAGACCCTGTTCGCGGAGTTCGAGCGGAAGGCTCATGAGATGGACGCCGCCGGGGAGCCCCTCACCGCCGCCGCCCTCTCCCAGGTATACCATGACCTGAACGCCCTGTACTACGAGGGCTGCGTAACGGACGACTACGGGGATATCGAGTGGGCCCGCATCCCCCATTTTTACCGGTCCTTCTATGTGTATCAGTATGCCACGGGCTTCAGCAGCGCCGTGGCCATCGCCCGGCATATCCTGGATACCGGGGATGCCTCGGGTTATCTCCGCTTCCTCACCACCGGCGGCAGCGACTACCCTCTGGAGGAGCTGAAGCTCGCCGGGGTGGATCTGACGAATCCGGAGACGGTAAAGGACGCCCTGGCGGTCTTCTCCCAGACCCTTACGGAATTCGAGGAGATCCTGAACAGCCTGTAAGGAAGGCGAACAGGCCGCGCAGATAGGCCTCCCGGTCCCGGAGGAACCCGTCCCCGTGGCCGGACCGGAGCCGCAGGAGGCGGCTGGACTTCCCCGCGAGGAAATACAGTCTCTCGGCCTCAGCCGCCGGGACCAGGTCATCCCCCTCCCCATGGAGGAACAGGATGGGCGCCCTGGTCCCGGCGGTCTGTCTGCGGAGGGTGGGGGAAGCCGGATCCGCCCCCGCCGCCAGGCGGAGGAAGGCGGAGACCCCCCATTCCAGGAGCGGGCCTCCCCCGGCAGAAAGCCGCTTCCCCGGAGCCAGCGGATCGGGAACGGGACTGTCCGCCACCACGGCCAGGAGCCCGGCAGGCCGCTCCCCCGCGGCGGCCAAGGCGGCGTTGGCCCCCAGGTCCACGCCGTGGAGGACGATCTGCGCCGTGGGATACCGGTCCCGGATCAGGTCCATCCAGGCCAGGATATCCTTCCCGTCCCCCATGCCCAGGCCCTTGTATTTCCCGCCGCTTCCCCCGCAGCCCCGCAGGTCCGGGATCAGGGTGTTCCAGCCTCGCTCCCCATAGGCCTCCCCCAGTCCGGTGAGGCTCTCCCCTGTCTCCCCCCAGCCATGGAGGAGCAGGACCCAGGCCTCTCCGGTTCCCCCGGTGCGGGCGGAGGCCCGGAGCCGGACTCCGTCTGCGGCGGTGAGTGTCCATTCCTCCCCCGGCGGCGGGCTGCCCGCCTGCCCACGCCCCGCCAGGCCCAGGGCCAGGCCGCGGGAGAGGAGGAGCCACGCAGCCAGGGCCCCCAGCAACGCCCCCGCCCCAGGGGGGAGGACAGATCGGTAAAAGCGTTTCATGGGAAAAGTATGGACAAAGGGGCAGAAAAGTATACCCGGGCCGGCGGCCCCTGGGGAAGCGGTCGGCGGGCTTTCCCGCCCCGGGAAAAACTCCGATCAAAAACCCCCGCGGAGCGCATCCGCGGGGGTCCAGACTCTGTTCGCAGCAGCCCTCATGGGGCTATATCCAGGGCCTCCTGCCCCAGGGTGAGATAGAGGGAATAGATCCCGTCCACCACCTCCGGGAACAGCTCCGGGGGATAGGGATCCTCCGCCAGATAGGGGCAGAGCTCCAAGGTGGCGCAGAACTTTCCCGTTTCCACCCGGGCGGTGTTCACCAGGTAACCGCCCCGGTCCGTCACGTCCTCCGCCCCCATGAGCCCGTAGCCGAAGGCGTTGGAAAGCCGCCGGGCAATGGGAAAATGGGCGTCGTACAGGTCCAGGGTATCCGTATCCAGCCAGTAGATCACCTCGCCCCGGATATGCAGGGAGATGAGCAGGAGCCAGTCGCTGCTGTCCAGCAGGTCCTGCATGGCACGGGCCTCCGGCTCGCTCAGGGGCTCCGGCCCGCACCAGCCCGCGTCGCAGGGACCCTGGATCTCGTCCCGGATCCCCCATTTATGGGCAAAGTTTCCGTTTAAGTCCACTCCCCGGATATTGGCTTTCCAGTCGGAAAAGTCGTGATCCTCGGTATAGCCCATAGCCAGGATGGCGTCCGGGTCCTGCACCGCCCCCAGCCCCTTCTGGGCCAGCTCGATCCCGTCCGGGTTGGCCATGGGGAGGATGCGGAACTTCACCTGATCCAGGATCTCCCGGTACCGTACCCCGTTCCATTCCCCGTCCGCCCGATATTCCTGGCAGTACTGGTCCACCAGGTACATGACCACGTTGGTGGCCATGTGCTCGCAGGCATGCATGGAGGAGATGACCACCACCTCCCGGTCCCCCCGGCCGAAGTCGAAGGCGGGGATCGTGCGTCCCTCCGCCGTCTCCCCCAGGCTGTAGACCCGGATGAGCTCCGGATACCGCTCCTCCAGCGCCGTCAGGTCCGCCCGGAGCTGGGCATAGTCATAGAGGCAGTAGGGGTTGACGACGGACTCCGCCGAAAGGCCCGCAGGGGTGAAGTCCCTGGCTTCGGGCGCGGCGGAAGGCGCCGGGGTTGGCTCCGGCGTGGGTTCCGGGGTTGGCTCCGGGGTTGGCTCCGGCGTGGTCTCCGGGGCGGGGGCAGGCTCCGGTGTGGGGGGCGGCGCTGTCTTCGAAACGGGATCTGCAGTGAAGAGGGGAGCCTTCTCAGGGGCGGAGGTCCCGGAGGGAGCCGGATCTCCGGTCCAGATCAGGAGCGCCAGGACGCCCGTGATCATCAGGGCCAGGATCAGGCAGCCCACCAGGACCTCCGTCAGACAACTGCCGCGAGGTCTGTTTTTCACGGATTACGCACAGTAAACCTTTCTGGAAACTTCATAGAGGATATACGGTGCCTTCTCGGGGGCGAAGCGCAGGTTGCCCAGGGCATGGGGGTGCTTCCGCACGAAGGTTTCGATGACCTCCCGCAGCTCCTCCTCGCCCATGTCCTCCTGGATGCCGGTGATGGGCATGCCCAGGACGATCTGGTCGCCGTACTTCTCATAGAGCATTTCAAAGTCGTTCATGGGCTGGCCGGACCAGGAATCCACCCCGGCGTCGATCATGGCGGGGACCAGCATCTCGTTCTTGCCGCAGGAATGGAGATCCAGCTTCATGCCGTACTTGTGGGCGCTGTCCACCACCCGCTTCAGGTAGGGAACGATCATCTCCCGCACGGTGGCCAGGCTGAAGAAGGGTGCCCGCTGGGAACCCCAGTCATCGTGGAAGTTGATCACGTCCGCGTCAAAGTACTTCTTGTAGTAGCCCATGTATTCGTCGTAGAAGATGGCCAGCTTATCGAAGAGGCGATGCACCGCATCCTGCTGATCCTCGTCAATGAGGGCGAAGGCGGCGTCCTCAAAGTCTACGAAAGAGATGAGTCTCTCGAAGAAGCCGGTGAGGATGGTGACCACCAGGGTCCTGCCGGGCTTGATGTAGTTCTCCTTGTTCCGCTTGCCGGCGGCTTCCCAGTCCATGAGGTTTTCCACCTTGGGGAAGGTGATGTAGTCTTCCCAGTGGTTCAGATCCTTCACCTTGGGCTCGCCGGGCCGGACCATGGAGCCGCCCACAGTGGGGATATACTCCCATTCCACGCCGAACATATCCGGTCCGCCGGCCTTGCTCAGGTCCAGCTTCTCCGCCTCAAAGACGAAGCCCCGGGCGATATTATCCGGGCACATGGGGGTGATCACCTGGGTGTCGCCGTTGCCGGGCATCCAGAGGGGAAGCTCCTTGCTCAGAAGCAGCATGTGGTTGTCCCTGGGGCTGATGGGGGTATTGAAGATGGGGGTGGGCTTCATGTTGGGGCCGAAGCCGGGGTTGAAGCCGATGGGCTCCAGTTCTTTGGGATCAAAAGGTATACGTTTCATCTCTTGCACTCCTCTTTTCAATATAATTCAATTTGATCAATCCGTGTTTTCCGGGGGTCCTTCCTGCGGCGGGAGCCCCCCTGTCTGACTGCTTCATATCATAACATCTTCCGGCGGGATTTACAATAGGGGATACGGAGCTGAAAAACGCGGACCGGAGCTGTCCCGCCGCCCAGGCGGCGCCGACCCAGCCGGGGAGTGATTTTCCCGATGACCGGGATCGCCTCCGGCGGGGGGCGTTCCGGCAGGGGGCTCCCTCTTGCGCCCGCTTACCTTCCATGCTACAATAAAATAAATATTTGAATGATAAGGAGGCCGACCTATGGATATGCCCAAGCTCGATACCCCCTGGAAGCTCACTCCGCCGGACCCCAAGGTACCCGGGTCCCAGGGAGAGGTGGATCTCTCCGGCGTGAGGCGGAAATGGCTGGATCTCCCCTATGCTTCCCAGTCCCCCAGCCAGAAGCTGGATATCCTCCTGCCGGAGGAGGGGGAGGGCCCCTTCCCCGTTCTGATCTTCATGCATGGCGGCGCTTATCTCTTCGGCTCCAAGCGGGATATGCAGTTCCTCCACGCGGTGGACGGCGTGAACAAGGGCTACGCCGTAGTGACGGTGGAGCAGCGCCTGGCCTTCGAGGCCCAGTTCCCCTACGGCCTGTTCGACCTGAAGGCGGCCATCCGCTTCCTCCGGGCCAACGCGGAAAAGTATTCCCTGGATCCGGACCGCTTCGCCCTCAGCGGGGACAGCGCCGGAGCCTACTATGCCGTCATGGCTGCCGCCACCCAGGATATCCCCGGCTACGAGGATTTCACCATGGGGTATCCCGAAGTCTCCAGCCGGGTCCAGGCGGTGGTGGGCTGGTATGGCTGCTACCACCTGATGGAAATGCTCCCTCCGGAGCCGGATCCGGATAATCCGCCGCCTCCGCCCCCGGCGGACAGGCCCCCCATGCCGGACCTGTACAAGTTCCTGGTGGGGGCCAAGCCCAGGGAGATCCACGGCCTCATGTATTTCACGAATCCCCTGAATTTCGTCACCCCCGCCTTTCCCCCCATCCTCATCCAGGCGGGCACCGGGGACCAGGTGGTGCCCCATCAGCAGAGCATCCTGCTCCATGAGAAGATCCGGGCGGTGTGCGGCGAGGGGCGCAGCACCCTCCAGCTCATGGAGGGCTGGAACCACGGGGGCTTCAGCTTCGGCTGGTATGAGCCCAGGCACCAGACGGAGGTGTATCGCTTCCTGGACCGGGTGCTGAAGTAGCGCGTTGCATTTTTCCCGGCCTGTGGTATAATAGAGAAAACCCATTTTGAATTTTAAGGAAAGGATGATCGACTATGATTCCCTCCATTACCTCTATGAAAGACGCCTTCAGCCTGAAGGGGAAAAACGCCCTCATCACCGGCGGCAACCGGGGCCTGGGCCTGGCCATCGCCAAGGCCTTTGCGGAACAGGGGGCCAATGTGGCCATCTTCTGCCGGGACGCCAAGAAGGCGGCTGAGGCCATCGACGAGCTCAAGCCCTTCGGCGGCAAGTACGAGAGCTTCAGCTGCAACGTGGTGGACCTGAAGAACGTGCGGGAAGTGGTAGCCAAGGCCTGGGAGGCCTTCGGCGGCTTCGAAATCCTGGTGAACAACGCGGGCGTCACCTGCGTCAGCGAGCTGCTGGATATGGACGAGGAGCTGTCCGACTGGTACCGCGTCCTGAACACCGACCTGAACGGCACCGTCCATATGACCTATGAGGTGGGCAAGAGGATGCGGGACGCCGGCAAGGGCGGCAGCATCATCAATATTGCCTCCAACGCGGCCTTCATCGTGAACAAGACCCAGCCCATGAGCCCCTACAGCAGCTCCAAGGCCGCCGTGGTGCACTTCACCCACTGCATGGCCTGCGAGCTGGGCAAGCACAACATCCGCGTGAACGCCATCTGCCCGGGCTTCACCAACACCGATCTGAGCCAGTTCATCCCCAAGGATCAGTTCGACTACATCAATAACCAGATGCCTCTCGGCCGCTTCGGCGAGCCCATCGAGGTAGGCGCCCTGGCGGTGTACTTCGCCTCCCCTGCCGCCGCCCAGGTCACCGGCACCGCCCAGGTTATCGACGGCGGCTATATCCTCTCCTGCTGACATGGGGAAATACACCGGCATCCTGCTGGTGAGCGATTGGGACCGCACCGTGACCGGACCGGACCGCAAGGTCCCTCCGGCCAACACGGAGGCGGTCCTCCGCTTTATGGAGGGAGGCGGCCTTCTCTCCATCGCCACCGGCCATACCCGGATCAGCCACAAAAGCCGCTGGGACCAGCTCCCCACCAACGCCCCCCATATCGTGTTCAACGGGGCGGAGATCTATGACTACCGGGGAGAAAAGAGCCTCTGGCAGGGGCCGCTCCCGGGGGAGAGCCGGGCCCTTTTCACCCGGCTTCTGGAACGGTATCCCGCTCTGCATTTTGAGATCCAGTGCCCGGAGGAGACCTATGTCTTCGGGGAGGACATGGGCCTGGCGGAGATCATGCGGAGGATGGGGGTCCCCATCCGTCAGGCGCCCCTGGAGGCGGTGCCCCGGCCCTGGCTCCAGTTCGCCGTCTCCGGCAGCCCCGGCGGCTCCCGGGGAAAGGAAAAGGAGGAAACGGATTGGTTCCGCTACTCCGACCGGGAAATCGATACCCTCTTCGGGGGCATTCTGGAGGCGGTGAACGCCCCGGGCACCGGCTGCTTCGGCAGCCGGAGTCTCCCCTTCCTCATAGAGGCCCAGGCCCTGGGCTGCTCCAAGGGGGAGACGGCAAAGCGCCTCCAGGCCCTTCTGGGCTGCCATACCCTGGTGTGCTGCGGGGACGCCATGAACGACCTGAGCCTGCTCCGGGCGGCGGACCGGGCCTTCGTGGCCGGGGACGGGGCGAAGGAGCTGCTGGATATGGGCTTCACCGTCACCGCCCCTTCGCAGGTCGGGCTCCTGGCGGACGCCATCGGGAGGCTGTAGGAATGGAGCCCTTTGAAATCATTCGGATCGGTCTGGAGGACTGGCCGAAGTGCTCCGCCATCTGGAACATGGCGGCGTTCCCCTATACGGAGAGGTTCCGGGAACAGATCCGGGCGGGAAACCGGGAGGTGTATATCCTGACGGTGGAAGGGGAGTATACGGCCGAGTGCGACCTGGTGAAGGACAACCCGGAGTACGGCACGATTCCCGGGGAAAGGCTGTACCTCTCCCGGCTGATCGTGAGAAGAGATCGCCGGGGACAGGGATACGGCAGGGCGCTTTCCGCATACCTCCTGGACCTGGCCCGGGGGCGGGGGTACCGGGAGATCGCCCTGGGGGTGGACCGGGATAATACCCCGGCCCTGGGGCTGTACCGCAGCCTGGGCTTCACGGTCTACGAAGAGGCGGAGGATCGGGACGGGGCGTTTTTCCGGATGGAGAAAACGCTGGGCGCGTGATGGTTGAGGCCCCCGTCCCCGCCGCGCGGTCTGCCTTCTCCTGGGGCTGCGAAGCAGGGGCGCGGGAGTGAATGACGTGCCGGTGGCACGTCAGAGCCGCGCCTGACCGATGTACACACACGTCCCAGCCTGGGGCCCTCGCGCGCGGAATGAGCCGCAGCGAGACAGGTGGCTCCGGCGTCTCACGGAAGCCGGAGACCGATGAGGGACCTGGCAGCTTTCTTCCTGCACCATGGCGCTTGCCCATCCTATATCCCTCATCAGTCATCC
>JBGUZS010000188.1:0-5906 GCA_045223835.1 Oscillospiraceae bacterium
CCTCCCGGCTCCGGAGCCCCAGCTCCCGCTGGGCCCTTTCGCTCCAGTCCAGCCGGGCCAGGCGGGCATCCGACTCGTCGATGCTCAGCTCCAGGCGGTCAAAACCCGCCTCTTTCGCCTTCCGGCAAAGGGAGATCAGATCGTCCGCGGGGGGCAGGGCCTTTTCATACAGGCCGAGGGAGTATTCCATCATGCTGCGCTCCTGTCCTTGCGCCGGGCTCCGGCGCAGAGTATACTGAGGAAAAACGATACACGGGGGGGAAGAGAGATGGGATTCATCAAGCGGAAACTGGCGGAGCTGGACAAGTGCTACTCCATTGCCGCCCTGGATTGGCCCGGGAAGAACGGCTTTCTGGTGGCCTCGGAGAAGGAGGACGCCTGCCTGCTCTTTTCTGATGAGGGAGAGCTTCTGGACACGGTCTGGACCTCCCCCGGCGGGGTGATGAGCATGGAACAGCTCCCCGGGGGGAAGGGGGATTTCCTGGCGGTGCAGCGCTTCTACGGTCCGGATGACGCGGACAAAGCGCAGATCGTGCTGGCCTTCCCCAGGGAGGGAGGCGGCTGGGCAGTGCATACCCTGTGCAGGGCGCCCTACGCCCACCGCATCGGCATCCTGCGCCGGGGCGGCTGCGCCTGGCTCCTGGTATGCTGCCTCAAATCCTCCTGCGCCTGGCCGGGGGACTGGCGGGACCCCGGCGCCTGCTATGCATCGCTGCTCCCGGCGGATCCCCTTGCCCTGCGGACCTGCGCCGGTCTGGAGCTCCGGCAGGTGGGAAAAACCCTTCTGCAGAACCACGGCTTCTGCAAGCTCCGGCGGGAGGGATACGACGAAGGTCTCATCGGCTGTGAGGAAGGGTCCTTCCTCTATACGCCCCCGGAGAGCCCGGAGGGGGAATGGACGATCCGGCAGCTCTGCGCCGTGCCCAGCAGCGATTCCATCCTGGCGGACCTGGACGGAGACGGGCAGGAGGAGCTGGGGTGCATCAGTCCCTTCCACGGCAGCGGCCTCACCGTCTACCACCTGGATGACTTCGGCCGCTATGTGCCCCGGTGGAAGCTGCCCCTGCCGGAAAGGGAAACCGCCTTTCTCCACGCCACCTGGTGCTGCACCCTGGAGGGCAGGCCCGCCTGGCTGGTGGGCTGGCGGGGTGGAACCCGGAGCACCATCGCCGTCGCCTGGGACCCGGAGACGGGAAACTATCGCACGGAGACCCTGGATACGGCGGCGGGCTGCGCCAACCTGATGCATTTCCGGAACGGCGCCGGTCGGGACCATATCATCGCCGCCAACCGGGAAATCGATGAGATCGCCCTGTATTTTTCCGCGGGATGAAACAACGCCCCGGAGTCAGTCCCTTTTGGACTTTCTCAGATCCTGACAGACGCCGAGAGCCAGGAAAACGATCCCGGCGATCAGGGAAACGACAGCCGCGGTCTTCAGCGGAGAACCCACATAATCCAGACCGCTTTGAAAGAGCTCTGCGCTCCAACTCGATAAATTGCTCATAAACAGCGCTGCAGCAACGTATCTTGCCGCCATCAATACAGCGGCGATCAGGAAAAAGACAGCGCCCACGCCCTTGTTGTTCATCGTACGCCTCCTGCTGTTTTATCATCATTTGTCATCTGATTTCAGCCCGCAGGCGGATCCCCCGCTGCGGGCGCTTTTATTTTCCTTCGATGACTCCCTGCATATCCGGCCATAAGGGATCCAGGCAGTCCATGAGCCGTTTATACAGCCTATAACGCTTTTCATACCTCCGGCCCGCTTCCCGATTCGGTTCAAACCGTCCCCCCACGGGGCTCATGGCCCGGGCGGCGGAGGCCAGGTCCGGGTAGGCGCCCGTGCCCGCCGCGGCGGCGATGGCGCAGCCCAGGGTCCCGGTCTCCCGGGCCTCCAGCCGCTCCACCGGCAGGTCCAGGATATCCGCGAACATCTGCGCCCATACTTCGCTCCTCGCCGCTCCCCCCGCCAGACGGATACAGTCCGGCGGGGTTTCTTTTGTGGCCAGGAGCTTATCCAGATGGACCTTATGGCAGTAGACAACGCCTTCATATACGCTTCGGGCCAGGAGCTCCCGTCCCTGGTCTGCGGAGAGGCCCACGAAGGCCCCCCGGGCGTTGGGGTGGGCGTTGGACCCCATGAGGAAGGGCAGGAACAGGGGCACAAACCCCTCCGGTCCCGTCTCCCTCACCCAGCGGTCCAGCACGGCGTAGACGCTCTCCCCCGCCGCCTCCGCCTCCGCCTTCACCTCCGGCAGGAGGGTGCGGATGAACCATTCGCTGTTCCCCGCGGAGGTGGGGCTGCTCTCCTCGATAAGATAATACTCCGGCAGGCAGAAGAGGGAGTTCATGGCCGCCCGCCCGTCCGTCACCGGACTGGGCCGGAGATATTCGTTGATGCTCCAGGTCCCGGCGATCATGCATACGTTCCGCTCATCCAGCACCCCCGCCGCCAAGGCGCAGGCGTCGATATCGAACATGCCCCCCAGCACCGGGGTCCCCTCCCGGAGGCCGCAGCGCTCCGCCGCCTCCCGGGTGACGCAGCCCGCGACCTCAACCGAGCGGCACAGGGGCGGGAAGGCGGCCGCCAGATCCTCCAGCCCGTAGAGGGCAAGGAGCGCCGGGTCATACTGCCGGGTGCGCAGGTTCACTGCCCCGGCGCCGGAGCAGTCCGTCAGCTCCCCCCGGGCCTCCCCGGTGAGGCGGAAGCGGACATAGTCCTTGCAGCCGAAGACCCATTGGATCCGGGGGATGACCTCCGGCTCATGATCCCGGAGCCAAGGAAGCAGGGCCACGGGCTGGCAGGCCATGATATGCTGGCAGGAACGGGCAAAGGCCCGCTCCTCCGTCCCGTCCTTCCGCCACCGCTCCACATAGGCGTAAGCCCGGTTATCCGCGGAGAGGATACCGTTCCGGACGGGCTTCCCCTCCCGTCCCCAGAGGTAAAGGCCCTTCCCATGGCCGCATACGGCGACTCCCGCGATATCCCCAGGGTCCACGCCGCTGCCCGTCACCGTTTCCCGGATGACGGCGCAGTTTGCCTCCCACATCTCCTCCATGTCCCGCTCGAAGCAGTCCGGTCCCGGGGTCAGGACCGCCGTTTCCCGGGCGGCGGAGTACAGCTCCCGCCCCCGGACGTCATACAGGGCGGCCTTGGTGGAGGTGCCGCCGTTATCCACCCCCAGATAGTATTTCATCTCAGGTCTTCCCCGCGTAATCCGGATTCAGGATATGGGGGCTCCCCTTCCCGGCGAAGAAATCGGCGCAGATATCCAGGGCCATGCGGTAGATGTTCCAGAGGGATTCCACGGTCTGGCTGGCCACATGGGGGGTGAGGACGCAGTTTTCCAGCGTCAGGAGGGGGAAATCCGCAGGGAGGGGCTCCCGGGCATACACATCCAGCCCCGCTCCCGCGAGCTTCCCCGCCTTCAGGGCTTCATATAGAGCCTCTTCATCCAGGATGCTCCCCCGGGCGGTGTTCACCAGCACCGCCGTGGGCTTCATGAGCCCCAGGAGACGGGCGTCCACCAGCTTATCGTTCTCCGGCCGGGCGGGGATATGGAGGCTCACGGCGTCGGACTGACGGAAAAGCACTTCCAGGCTCACCGGCTCCACCCGCTCCGCCGCGGCTTCCTCCGGGGTCAGCCGGTGGTCGCATACCAATACGCGGCAGCCGAAGCCGGTCACCAGCTGCCGGAGCTTCCGGCCGATGCTCCCGTAGCCCAGGATGCCCAGGGTGGCGCCGATGAGCTCATGGCCCACGTCCTTCGCCCAGACGCCGCTCGCAGTGCGGGTCTGGGCAAGCTTCATCCGCCGATTGCAGCTCAGCAGCAGGGTCAGGGCCATCTCCGCCACGGCGGCGGTATTGGCTCCGGTGGTGCGGGCCACGGCGATCCCTGCCCGGGAGGCGGCGGCCAGGTCCACCTTATCGTAGCCCACGCCGAAGCGCACCAGGAGCTTCGTGCTCTCCCGGATCCGGCTGAAGATGGGCTCCCCGTAGGGCTCCACGTCGATGATCCCCGCATCCGCCCGGCGCAGCTCCTCCACCACCGCTTCCTCCGAGAAGGGCAGCTGGGGGACCCAGCGGTATTCCAGGTCCAGGCTTCCGGCATAGTCCCCCGCCCGGCGGTTCAGCTCCGTGAACAATTCGGACCGGTCTCCGAAGAAGGAAACGATCTTTCTCATGCTTCTCCCTTTCCCGCCGGGAGGGCGTAGGCCTCCGGCGCATTCCGGCTGAACAGGGCTTCCCGCTCCGCCGGGGTCAGCTCCGCCCGGCGGAACATTTCGATCAGCTGGGGATAGGCGGCGGCGCACAGGGTGCCGGGGATATCCGAACCCCAGATCAGCTTCCGGATCCCCACCCGATCCCGTGTCCGGCCCAGGAGTTCCAGGGCTGAGGGATAGGGCCAGCCCTCCTCCCCGAAAAAATCCGGCATGGCGCTCACATCCAGCCAGCAGTTGGGCAGCCCGGCCAGGTCCGCCATCCGCTCCCACTTCTCCCGGCTCTCCAAGCTGTCCAGGGGCCGGGGATAGGCCAGGTGGCAGAGGACAAAGCGGGTCCGGGGGCAGGCCTCCAGCGCGGCGCGCAGCTCCTCCGGATCATATACGGCATAGTCCGTGGGCGCCGGATCGATGGTGACGGTGAGCCCCATCTCCCCTGCCCGGGCGAACAGGGCCAGCATCCGGCTGTCCGTATACCGCAGACCGGGATACATGGTCTTCTCCGTCAGGGAGCGCATCTCCAGCTTCACGCTCCGGAGCCCCCGGCCATACCAGTATTCCATCTCCTCCCGCCAGCTCTCCCGGGGCTCCAGGAGCATGGCTCCGCTGAGCCGGTCCGGATACCGTTCCACCGCCCGGGCCGTCTCCTCGTTCTGGGGAGAGAGGGGGGTCTGCTGGATGACCGCCGCCTCCACCCCATTGGCGTCCATCAGGGCGATGAGCCCCTCCGCCGAAAAGCAGCTGTCCGTCAGATAGGGGGGCATGGCGGCAAAGCCGCCCTCCGCCGTCCGCCGCCAGCCGTTTCGTTCCAGGCGGCTCCCCAGGCGGTCCTCCCCCCTGCCCAGGGCGGAGGGGGGAGAAAGATGGACATGGGCGTCGATGATCCTCAAGCTCAGAGCCGCTCCTTTACATCCGGGCGGACAAAGCCCTCGGGATAATCCTCCACCTTATGCCCCACGATGGTGTATTCCTTGTCTCCGCTGGTGTATTGGTTCTCCAGCTTCATGTAGGCCTGGGGGTCGAACATGCCGGAGGCGGAGAAGCTCTCCATGCCGGTGGCGGGGGCGGTGGAGAAGGTATAGGTCACGTCCTGGTTCCTGTAGTTCTGCAGCCCGTGCTCCAGCATGCCCTCCATGGCGGCCTTCAGGGTATAATGGGTGCTGCACATGACGAAGCCCAGCTCCGTCAGCTCCGCCATGGTGACGGAGGGCCTGTATTTCCCGTCCGGTCCCTTCTCCGCCCGCACGTCCGCGAAGATCTTGGGTCCGGTGACCCGCTTCGCCATCTCCCTGGCCTGCTCCAGGTTGATGATGGCCACCATCATGGCGATGACATACTGCCCCCGGGCGGCGCCGATATCGATGGCTTCCTGGAGGCGCTCGCAGCCCTCCCTCATCTCCTCCGGATCGAAGGGGTCCGCGTTGCTGCGGGCGATGAGAAGGCAGTCCGTCCCCTCCAGGGCGTCCAGGGCGGCCCGCACCTTGGCCAGGTATTTCTCCCGGGGCAGGAGCCGGGTGCTCTCCTCCATATCCGCCGAGTCCTCCAGCTGGATGGCCGCGGCCCCGGCCTTGCTCAGCCGCCGGGCGGAGCGGTAAACCGCCAGGGGGCCGCCGAAGCCGTCCTCGATATCCGCGATCAGGGGGATGGAGCTGGTCTGGGATACCCGGCTCACCACCCACTCC
>JBGUZS010000189.1:0-8482 GCA_045223835.1 Oscillospiraceae bacterium
GTATATTGTGGAGGGCGACTCCGCTCTTGGCTCCTGCAAGATGAGCCGGGACGCGGAATTCCAGGGCATCATGCCTGTTCGCGGGAAGATCCTCAATTGTCTCAAGGCGGATTTCGCCCGCATCTTCAAAAGCGAAATCATTACCGACCTGCTGAAGGTGCTGGGCTGCGGCGTTGAGGTTCAGGATAAGCATAATAAGGACATCAACGCCTTTGATCTGGATAATCTTCGCTGGAACAAAATCATCATCTGCACCGATGCCGATGTGGACGGTTACCAGATCCGTACGCTGATCCTCACCATGCTCTACCGCCTTACCCCCACGCTGATCCGTCAGGGGTATGTGTATATCGCAGAGTCTCCCCTGTATGAGATAAACTGTAAGGGCAAGACATGGTTTGCCTATACCGAGCGGGACAAGGCCGATATTCTGAAAGAACTGGGCGACGCCAAGGCGACCATCCAGCGTTCCAAGGGGCTGGGAGAAAACGATCCCGAAATGATGTGGCTCACCACCATGAATCCGGAAACGCGGCGTCTGATCAAGGTCATGCCCACGGATGAAACCGCCACAGCCCAGACCTTCGATCTACTCCAGGGGGACAATCTGCAGGGCCGGAAGGATCACATCGCGGAAAACGGCTGGCGCTATATCGACCAGATCGATATTTCCTGAAGGGAGGGCATGAAGGATGGCACGGAAAAAACGCATCGAACCGGAAAAGAAACCCTCCGAAAACGAAAACGTCATGGGCCTGCGGGCGGAAGTCACGGAACAGCCCATCACCGAGACCCTGGAGATCAACTACATGCCCTATGCCATGAGCGTGATCGTATCCCGGGCGATCCCGGAGATCGACGGCTTCAAGCCCGCTCACCGCAAGCTGCTGTACACAATGTACAAAATGGGGCTGCTCACGGGCGCCCGCACCAAATCCGCCAACATCGTCGGCAGCACCATGAAGCTGAATCCCCACGGAGACGGCCCCATCTACGACACCATGGTCCGGCTGAGCAAGGGCTACGGCGCTCTTCTCACGCCCTTTGTGGATTCCAAGGGCAACTTCGGCAAGGTCTATTCCCGGGATATGGCCTATGCTGCCTCCCGGTATACGGAGGCGAAGCTTGCGCCGGTATGCGGCGAGCTGTTCCGGGATATTGACAAGGATGCCGTGGATCTGGTAGACAGCTACGACGGCAGCATGAAGGAACCCTCCCTCCTCCCCACCACCTTTCCCAACGTGCTGGTCTCCGCAAACCAGGGCATTGCCGTGGGCATGGCCAGCAACCTCTGCGGCTTTAACCTGGGGGAAGTCTGCCAGGCGGAGATCGCCTATCTGAAAAACCCGGACTGCGACCTGCTGGACCTTCTTCCGGCGCCTGACTTTCCCACCGGCGGCGAACTGATCTACAAGCGCGAGGAGATGGAGGAAATCTACCGGACCGGACGGGGAAGCTTCCGGGTCAGATCCAAATGGTCCTATGACAAGGCCAACAATATCATCGAGATCCGCGAGATTCCCTATACCACGACCTCTGAAGCGATTGTGGACAAGGTTTCGGAATTGGTCAAGGCGGGGAAGCTGAAGGAGATCGCGGACATGCGGGATGAAACGGATCTCAGCGGTCTGAAGCTCGCCATCGACCTGAAGCGGGGCACCGATCCGGATAAGCTCATGCAGAAGCTCTTCCGCATGACCCCGCTGATGGATACGTTTTCCTGCAATTTCAACATTCTTATTGCCGGAATGCCCAGGGTCATGGGTGTTCGGGAGATTTTGGAGGAGTGGACCGCATGGCGGATCGAATCCGTACGAAGAAGGGTCCATTATGAGCTGACGCGGAAGAAGGAACGGCTGCATCTTCTGCGGGCGCTGGAAAAGATCCTCCTGGATATCGATAAGGCCATCGCCATCATCCGGGGTACCGAGCTGGACTCCGAAGTGATCCCGAATCTGATCATCGGCTTCGGCATCGATCAGGTGCAGGCAGAGTTTGTCGCGGAAATCAAGCTGCGGAACATCAACAAGGAGTATATCCTTCGGCAGACCCGGGATACCCGGGCTCTCGAGGAGGAAATCGCCGATCTGGAGGACGTCCTCAAGCGCAGAGACCGGATCAAGGCCATCATTGCTGCCGAGCTGCAGAAGGTGATCAAGCAATATGCCGAGCCCCGGCATACCGCAATTCTGTATGAAGATGAGCTGCCGGAGCCTGAGCCGGAGGAAGAAACGCCGGATTATCCCGTAACGGTCTTTATCTCCCGCCACGGTTATCTGAAAAAGATCACGCCGCAGTCGCTTCGCATGAGCAGCGAGCAGAAGTTCAAGGAGGACGACGGTCTTCTGATGAGCTTTGAAGCCACAAACAACAGCGAATTGCTGGTTTTCAGCGACCGCTGCCAGGTATACAAAACCCGTCTCTCTGATTTTGAGGACAGCCGGGCTTCCGCCCTGGGCGCCTTTCTGCCCAGCAAGCTGCAGATGGACGAGGGTGAAAGCATGTTCTCCGTGGTCCTGCCCCAGGATGAGCGCATGAGCATCCTTTTCGTATTTGAAAACGGCAAGGCTGCCCGAGTGGGGATCGGCGCATACAGCACCAAGTCGAATCGGCGGAAGCTTACCGGCGCTTATTCCGACAGATCTCCCCTTCGCGCCATTCTCAGCTTTACGCAGGAAAAAGACGCGGTGGTTTATTCAACAGAGGGCCGCGCCCTGCTGTTCAACACTGCGCTGCTGGCAGAAAAAAGCACGCGGGACAGCCAGGGCGTTCAGGTGATCACGATGAAGCCCAAGTATCGGGTCCTTTCCGCCGCATTTCTGGAGAATACGCCGATTCGAAATCATGCGCGTTACCGCATCCGCAGTCTGCCTGCTGCTGGAGCCCTCCTGAAGCCCGAGGACACGGGGGAAACACAGCTTTCTATGGACTTGTGATCCGCTTTCTGGGAAGGAGTACAATGTTTACACGCCGTTTACTGCCGCTGCTTCTGGCTGCTCTGCTGCTCTGCGGCTGCAGCCGCCTGGCAGAAGGGGAATACCAGGTCGTGACGGAGCATGTGGAAACCGGGATGAATCCGGAGACGATAGGCCGGTATTTTGAGGTCCACACCTATTCCGGGCTGAAGCGGGCGGTGCAGGATCTGGTGGACACCGGCACGGAGGATGGGATCGTCAGAGCGGTGGAATACAGCGGGATCATTCGGGACGACATCTCCAAAGCCTGTTTGGAGGTAGCCCGGAGCACGCCCATGGGCGCATACGCCGTGGAGTACATGACCCATACCGTCAATCGGATCCTGAGTTATGACGAGGTCTCGATTCACATCCACTATAAATTATCCCAGGAGGAGATCGCAGAGGTTCGCAGCGTTTCCTCCCTCAGCGATTTCTATGCGCGCATAGACGAGGGCCTTGACTCCGGCAAGGAACATCTGGCCCTGCAGATTGCGACCCTGGCAATCAACGATCGAAGCATCAGGAATTACATTTCCGGATACTATCAGCAGCATCCGGACAGTCTTCTCTCCCTCCCCGATCTCAATGTCTCTTTTTTCCCCTCCGAGGACTATGTCCAGAAGATCATCACCCTGACTCTGGACTATCATATCCTTCCCGAGGATCGATCGGACATGCTGGCTGAGCTGCGGAAGCGCGCCGAAGCGCTCACCAGAGGGATCAACCATGCCCAACCGGAGTTTGCAGCCATGCGATGCTGCACCGCGGTGGTGAATATGCTGGAACGCACCTCGACCCGGGGGCGAACTGCCTATGATGTATTGGTGAACGGTACCGGGAATTCCGAGGGCTGCGCAATGGCTTATCAGCTGCTTTGCTCCATGTGCGGGATCCCCTGCCAGGTCATCTCCGGACGGCTGAACAGCGAAACGCACTATTGGAACCTGATCCTCCTTGGCGGAGATTATTACCATGTGGACTGCTCCGCCTGCATCGGCGGAACGCTGGAGGACGGCTTTCTGAAGCAGGACAGCGACCTCTGGGGCAGCTATTGGTGGGAGCCCGGGCTGTATCCTGCCGCCCAGGGCGGGCTGACCCTCTCCTATTTACTGGAACAAATCCAGCGATCTGAGCAGGATGCGAGCCCGTTTATCGAATACGGAGATTGAATCCTGTAAATCCGCGCCTCCAGTTTGAAATTTTTCTTGCCTTTTGCGTGGAACTATGCTATAGTTTATGGGCAATTGCGGATATAGTTCATCGGTAGAACACCGGCTTCCCAAGCCGGATAGGTGGGTTCGATTCCCATTATCCGCTCCATTCCGGCGCTGCAGGCCAAGGCTTGCAGCGCCGTTCAGACTGGCAAAAAAACGGTGTTTGTTAAGCGAAACATCGTTTTCTTTGACAATCTGACGCCTCCGCCGGAAGCAGACTTCCGGCGGAGGCATTCGCTATTCTGGCTTATCGGCTTTGATCAACCAGGGCGTCAAACTGTGCCTGAGAGAGATCGCAGCCATAGAACAGGCGGAAATACCTGGCGATCTCCGTATACAGATCGTAATCCGCCGCATCCGGATAGAGGATCTTCACCAGCCAGAGGATCCCCAGATACCGCTGTACCGAGGGCGGAAAGCCCATCCAGTTATACGGTCCAAAGGGCACCCGGTAATAATTCCCGCTGCGTATGGCCTGCAGATCCTGCCAGGCCGGGTTTTCTCCCACCGTCTCATAAATGCTGTCCGGAGCAAAGAACAACACCTCCGGATCCCAGAGCAGGAGCTGCTCCATATCCGTTTCGTTTCCGGTTCCCTTGGAAGAGGGATTCTCCAGCACAGCGACATTTTCCACCACCAGGTTCAGCAGTTCCGCATGGAAGGAGCCCTCCGGGATCACGTTCAGTCCATTGTCTCCCAAAAGATATAGGGCGGTCTTCTTCATTTCCGGAGCGATCTTCTGTTCCAGATCGACTGCAAAGCCATAGATCTCGTCGCAGTAGTCGGCCAGCGCAGCGGCCCGCTCCTGCAGGCCCAGCAGCTCGCCCAGCTGGCGGTAGGTCTCTCCCATGGTCGCCGTAAACCCATCGATGTGCAGAAACGGGATCCCCGTCTGATCCGTGAGATTGTCCATATCCTCCCGGATACTGCCCTTTGGCTCGCCCACGTCGATCACCACGTCTGGATCGGCTTTCAGGAGCTCTTCCAGATTCATCTCGCTCTTTCCGCCGTACAGCTGACCCAGAACGGGCAGCTGATAGTATTCCGGAGCAAAATACTCTTTTGCGGACTCATCCCAACTGTTTGCAATACCCACCAGACGCTCCGGAGCCAAGGCAAACAGGACGATCTGGGCGGTGGGGCCCGTTACGGCAATTTTCTTGATCTCAGAAGGCAATTCCACGGTCCTGCCCGCGGAATCCGTAAAGCTGCGGGTATCCTGGGCGGGCGTACCGGCCGCAGGGGCCGCAGACGCCGTCTGATGCCCCCCTTCTGCATTCGATGAGCCGCCGCATGCCGCCAAGGCCGTCAGCATGGCGACCATCAGCAGAAGGGCCAAAAAACGTCTTACCATGGCGGGAATCCTTTCTTATACGATAATGATCAGGGCAATACGCTTTTGGGTATGCACACTCTGACGCGGTCGTTATACAGGCTGCAGACCCGGATATCGGCGCCGTAGAGCGCTTCCATCAATTCCTCCGTCACCACGGCGGAGGGGCTGCCCATGGCGAGAACGCCTCCGTTTTTCATGGCGACGACCTGATGGGAAAAGAGGAACGCCTGTTCCGGATTATGGGTGGATTGTACGACCGTATACCCCGCTTCGGCCAGGCCCCGGACCTGTTCCATTACCCGCAGCTGATTTCCGTAGTCCAGATTGGCTGTGGGTTCATCAAGGATGAGCACTTTGGCTTCCTGCGCCAGAGCCCGGGCGATCAGAACGAGCTGCCGTTCTCCTCCGCTGATATTGGTATATCCCTTTTCGGCCAGATGACCGATCCCCACCCGTTCCAGCGCGCCCCGTGCCGCCTCGCGCTGTGCTTCCCTGGGGCCGCCCAGCATGGAAACCTTGGAGGTCGTCCCCATCAGGACCATATCGAACACGCTGTAGTTGAAGGAGGGATAATGGGACTGCGGGATATAGGCGATCTGCCGGGCCAACTGCTGCGCCTTCATTTGACGGGTATCTGCGCCATTGACCAGAATGCTCCCCCGGTAGCTTCGAAGCAGCCCGAGGATGCACCGGAACAGCGTGCTCTTTCCCACGCCGTTCGGACCCAGTACGCTGAGGAATTCCCCCGTCTGCGCGGTGAAGCTCACATCCCCCAGGACTTGCTGTTCTCCATAGGCAAAGCTGAGGGACCGGATTTCGATACTCAAAACACTTCCCCCTTTCGTGTGATGAGCCAGAGGAAAAAGGGGGCGCCGATAAAGGCGGTAAGGATACCGATGGGGATCTCCGTTGCCAGAAGGTTGCGGCTGATATCGTCCACAACCAACAGGAACAGCGCGCCGAAAAGCATGGAGGTCGGCAGGAGAACGCGATAATCGTTCCCCACAAGCTTGCGGGAGAGATGGGGGATCACCAGTCCGACCCAGCCGATCATGCCGGATACGGAGACGCTGGCTGCGGTGACCAGGGTGGAGCAGAAGATGACGATCAAGCGCACCAGTCCCGCATTCACCCCGATGGTCCGGGCTTCCTCATCCCCCAGGGTGAGCACATTGATTCGCCAGCGGAGGAAGACCAGCGGCAGGATCCCCACCAGCATGGGAAGAAGGATCATCCCTACGGTCTTGCCCTCAGCGCCGGATAGGCTGCCCATGAGCCAGTAGGTGATGGCGGGAAGCTGATTCCCCGGATCCGCTACCAGCTTGATATAGGAGGTCCCCGCATTGAACAGGGAGGATACCATGATCCCGGACAGCACAAGGGTCAGCACCTTTTTCCCTGAGGCCGTCCGGCTGATGACCAGGGCCAGGGCCATGGTAAGCAGGGAGAAGAAGAAGGCGGACAGGGTGATCATATGGCTGCTGCCGCCCAGCAGGATCGCCAGCGCCGCGCCGAAGGCGGCGCCGGAGGTCGCACCGAGGATATCCGGCGCCGCCATTGGATTCTGAAACACGCCCTGGTAGGACGCCCCGGCAGTGGACAAACAGCAGCCCACCAGGCAGGCCAGCAGGATCCTGGGCAGACGGATGCGAAGCGCGACCGTTTCCATCCTTTCCTCCCAGAAGGGGGCGATCCCCAGACTTCCTTCCCATGCCGGGAAAACCCGGTGCAGAAGGGCATCGATCCCTTGAAGCAGCCGGTTTGCCAGGATCCCGCAGAGTGCGCCCGGAGGCACAGGATAGCGGCCCAGCAAAAAGGAAACAAGGATGCCCAGGGCCAGCAGGATCACCAACAGACCGATGGTCCATTTTTTCCTCCGTTCATTTCCGATCATGCCTACTCCCCTTTGCATCCGGATCGACAGAATAGCTTTTCCCCGAAAGAAAATGATCGGGGCCCTGCTGCCGCATGACCCCGATCGCCGGGTACTGCCTCAGAACTTGATTACCTTCGCCGGCTCGGTGAAGGAAGAGATGGTGGCGACGGCGTCCTTCAGCCAGAGGACCTGGGTATTGTCGTCATCGGCCTTATAGGAAGCCTTCAGGTTGGGATAGGCATCCAGCATGGATTCCTTGGCCTCGATCCGATCGTCGTTTACCGCGGTGGCGGCGACGCGGATCCACTTGCCGCCGGTAAAGGCGCAGATCTCGATCTTGGGGTTGGCAGCCATCTGCTTGGAGCAGGGCTTGACCTTACCGGTCTGGATGTACAGCTTACCGTCGAAAATATTCACGGTGCCGAAGGGACGTACGCGGGGCTGATCCCCCTCCACGGTGGCCAGATAATAGGTGCCGGCCTGCTTCAGAAAATCATATACTTCCTGCATTGCTTTTTTCCTCCTTAGTAATATTATCCTTCTGCAGTATAACACAATTGGATCACAGTTTCAACGGGCGAAATTGATTCAGCCCGCGACCATTTCTCTCCCTAACCGCCGGGCCTCCGCCCGCTCCCCGGGAAAGACCTCTTCTCTCCGCCGCTTCTTTGCCTCGGGATCAAACATGGACCATCCGAAGGGAGAATAATCATTCACCTGCAGGGTATCCGCAGAGATCAGCACCTTGGTGGGACCAAGGAAACCGGATAAGGTATTCTGATAATTCTCCACCATTTTCCCATATACCGGGCCGCTGAAGAAAGCCTCCGGCGCATTGCCGGTGAAAACGAGGATAACCGGGATCTTCCGGTCGGCATAGCTGCGCGATTCCTTCTTATAGGTGATGTACTGGAAGATCAGCCGTTCATACAGCGCCCGGAACCCGGCTGTCGCTTCCCCCAGATACACCGGCGTTCCCAGGATCAGTCCGTCCGCCTCCCGGATCTTATCCAGAACCGGGAGGAGGTCGTCTTTGCAGATGCATCTTCCCAGGTTCTTTTCCCGTTTGCAGCCGAAGCAGGAGATGCATCCGCTGTAC
>JBGUZS010000190.1:0-13358 GCA_045223835.1 Oscillospiraceae bacterium
CCCTGGCTTCCCTTGGGGCTGCGAAGCAGGGGCGCTGGAGTGAATGACATGCCGGTGGCATGTCAGAGCCGCGCCTGACCGAGGTACACACACGTCCCAGTGCGGGGCCCTCGCGCGCGGAATGAGCCGCAGCGAGAAGGCAGACCGCGCGGCGGGGACAGGCTGTCTGCGTCGGGGGCGGAAGCAGCCGGGAATCGGGTTTATCCAAAAAACGGGCGTCCGCAGATGCGGGCGCCCGTCGCTTTCGTTATGCTGCCGGATCAGGTCCGGTCATTGGGGATTCAGGGGATCAGCAGGACCTGGCCGACGAAGATATACTTGGGATTCTTGATGACGCCCTTGTTGGCCGCATAGATCACGTCCCACTTGAGGCCGGTGCCATAGTACTTCTGGGCGATGCGCCACAGGGTATCCCCGGCCACGACCATGTAGAACGTGCCCTCGGTCTCCTCGGGCTCGGCGGGCTGCTCGGGCTCCGCGGGTGCCTCAGGCTCGGCCGGAGCTTCAGGCTCAGCCGCGCCCTTGACGGTGACCACGGTGGCGGCAAGACCAATGCCCTCGGCCTTCACGGTCACATAGTAGGTCCCGCCGTACGGGAAGGTCAGGTCGAAGGCGCCGTTCACGGCGTCAACGCCGGTATCCTGCAGGGCGTCCAGGCTCTTGCCGCAGTATACGTCCCCGTCGATGGCATAGATCTCATAGACGTTGGACTCGTTGAAGTGCCAATACGCGGCGTCGAAGGCTACGGCGTCGCCGGCCTCCGCCTCCGCCGTGAAGGGCTTCAGGAAGCTGGTGGAAGCGCGGTCCGCCTCATCCTCATAGGTCAGCACATAGTAGCAGTTGCCGGGCTCCAGGGCGGTGGAGGCGGAAACATAGCCCTTGGAGGAGTTGGTGGCCATCAGCCAGGTATTCTCGGTATCCAGGCCCCAGACATTCCCCAGGTATCCATAACCGGCGGAGGCAACCTTGGTCTCCACGGGGCACTCCGCGTCCTGCAGCGCCTGGAGGGCTTTGACGCCGGTGATGCCCTTGGTATAGGGCACAGGGTACATGAGGATGGGGGTGCCGCTCTTGCCCACGGCGATGCCGTCGGCCAGCTGTACGGTCAGATACACATAGTTGGGATCCCGACCCGTATCGTAGCGGTAGCCTGCGGTGACCAGCATATTGTTGGTGACGGGGGTCGTCTCATCGAAGGGAACCGCGGCGCAGTCATCCCAGTAGTACCAGCCGGTGAAGACATAGCCGTCGAAGGCCTTTACTTCGGGGAGCTGGAGGGTGCCGCCGTCCTCAACATACCGGCTGTCATAGACCTCATACTTCACGCCATCCCGGAAGCGGACCAGCCAGGGAGCCTCTACGCCCATTTTTTCCCCGCTGATGGTGTAATAGGTGTAGCTCAGCTTCTTATCCGCGCCGATGTTGACGATCAGGCCCTTGTTCATGGTGGCGGCACTGCCGGCCTCGGGTCCGGTGTACTCGGTATCGGCTGTGCAGCCCGCGGCCAGATAGGTGAAGTTCAGCTTGACCGCCGTGCCCTCGGGACCGGTGACGATCTCATCCCCGGGAAACTTGGGGTCATAGTAGAAATCGTCAAAATTGGAGTGGTTATGGCCCCAGAGCACCACCAGGTTATCATGGGTGTTCAGCACGTCGATGAGAGGGCCGGCGCTCTTCATGTACCGCTCCTCGGCGCGGCCGGAGGTGGGGTCAACGGCGTTCCAATAATGGATGGGGAAATGGGTCAGGATGAAGATGGGGATATCGGTGGGGGCTGTGGCCAGGTATTCCGCCAGCTCGGCGATATCCGCCTCGTCATAATCATAGCTGAAGGTTTTGGCGATCTCGCCGCTGCCGAAGCAGTAGATGATGTAGTCCTCGGTGCGGACCGCCTCGCCCACCTGCATCAGGCGCTTGGCGGCGTCCACCTGGTCGTAGAGCGCAGCATAGTTGCCGCCGGCGGAGGGGAACCATTCATGGTTGCCGTGGGTATAAACAGCGGAGCCCACCTTGCCCTCGGCGATCTGGGAATCCATGTAGTCCATGATCTCCCCGGTCCACTGCCAGAACTGGTCCACATTGGCATAGGCGGAGCCCATATCGCCGCAGAAGCCCATACTGTCGATATACCCCACGTCTGCCTCGGCGGCCTCCAGCCAGGTCTTCAGGTTCAGGTTCTTGCCGTCATAGTGGACGTCGGAGGTGAAGGCCAGGTTGATGGAGCCGTCCGCGCCCTTCACGGCGCTCTTGACGATGGTTTCGGGCTCGGGATAGTCGACCTTGACCTTCTCCGTGGAAACGGCTTCGCCCCGGCCAAAGATCAGGACCTTGCAGGCATCCTCCAGGGCGCCCTGATCGAAGGCGGCGCCGTCGAAGGTCATGTAGTACTTGCCGCCATGGAGGGCGATGGTCTGGGTCTCGGCGTCATATTCGAAGCCGCGGCCGCCGGAATAGGTCATGAACCCGCCGGACCCCGCAAAGATATAGCTCCCGGGGCTGGCAAGGCTCTCCACCGTGGTGGTCGGATCATCGAAGTGGGCGATCCAGATGACGGCGTCCGGCGCGTCGGCGATCTGTCCGTCCGCCACGCTGACCTCCTGGGCGCCCAAGCCGTCCTCGCCCTTGGAAAGAGCGAAATACTTTCCGTCGGCCTCGGTGACGATGACGTACTCCCGGCCGTTGGTCAGGGCCGTATCCGCCTCGAAGGGGCCCTCCGCCGCGCTGACCATTAGGGCGCCGCTCATGAGCGAAACCGTCAGGGCCAGCGTCAGCAGGAGGGCTAAGAATTTTCTGCCAGTTTTCATCCTTATTCTCCTTTACATATAAAAATAATATACTTCCCAAAAAGACCGCCTCCCCTTTCCGCGGGGAACTCCAAATGAGGATCGGCTCGCGAAGAGAAGAGACAGAAATTTCAGACAAATAAACAAGCGTTGGACATCCCCGATTTGTCAAAGATGCCAACAACTGCATTATATCGTCTGCACCGGGAAAAGACAATAGATTTTTGTAACTTTTTCTCCATAATTTCATTATCCCTATTTCTCATTCAGGAAAAGCGGCTTTTCTTTGCCTTTGCCGCTTATCTGTGCTATAATGCATAAAAATCCGACATACGGAGAGGAGTATGCATGTATATGGACAGAGTCATGAAGCACACCCGTCGGCAATGCCTGTTTGCCCTGTTCAGTGCCCTGTGCGTGGTCGTCTGCGTCTGCATCGGCGTGACCATGAATCTGACGACCCTGCATGACGAGAATTTCGACCACATGGGGCTGCGTACCTTCTGCATGTTCACGGTGAATTCCAATATCCTGGCCGCCGCAGCCATGGCCATGGTCCTTCCCTACACCCTGGACGGCCTCCGGACCCACAATTACCATATGCCCCGGTGGATCGTAGTCCTGGTCTACGCCGGGGTCACGGCGGTATCCCTCACCTTCCTTATCTCCCTGTTCATTCTGGCCCCGGTGAAGGGCTTCCTGCTGATCTTCTCAGGCTCCCGCTTCTTCCTGCACGGCGTCTGCCCCATCCTGGCCTTCGCGGCCTTCTGCTTCTTCATGAGCGAAAAGCGTCTGACCCTTCCGGACTCCCTCCTGGCCCTGATCCCGGTGGCGATCTACTCCGCCCTCTACTACATCATGGTGGTGGTGATCGGGGAGGAAAACGGGGGCTGGAACGACTTCTACGGCTTCCTCACCCGGCTTCCCCACTGGGTCCCCCTGAGCCTGATCCTTCCCCTCACCTTCGGCATTGCCTCGGTGATCCGGGTCCTGCATAACCGGAGCTTCACCCAGCGGCGGGAGGACGAGGCCGCCTACTATAAGGAGGCCTTCAGCCAGGCGGACATCCGGAAGATCGTCGGCGCCTTGGCCCGGTCCCACAGCGCCAGTATGAAAAACGCGGATATCCTGATCCCCACCCGGGTCATCACCATCATGCTGGAGAACAACGAGGGGGACTGCACCATGGAGGAGCTCTGCCAGCTCTACCTCCGGGAATACATGGAGAACAGCGACGTGATGAAGATCGACAAAATGTGGATCTGAGACGGCTTCCCTCCCGAATACCGGCAGCACCTTTTCCGCCCGGCGGACAGAAAGGCTTTCTGCCGGTATTCCTTTTCTCCTGACTGCTGCAAAAATGAAAAAGTGATGATTGCCGCGGCGAGGGAGAATGAAAAAATGCTCAGCACAATAGTCCGCGTGTGCTGTTGATTTGTATGATTATTTGAGTATAATAAATATTGAAATGTGCGGATCTGATATCGCCAGTAATGTTGAAATGTGTTTTTTCTGAGACGAGACCCTACCGAATAATGCGGAGGAGCACTATGCTATATCGAAAAATCCAACCTTTTATCGAAAGCTACCTGAAGTCGGACTCCAACAAAGTGCTGATCATCGACGGAGCCAGGCAGATCGGCAAGACGTATATCATCCGTCACGTCGGTCAGCAACTTTTTGAGAATTATATAGAGTTGAACTTCGCGGAGGATCAGAACGGCCCCAAGCTGTTCGAGCAAGTGCGCACCGTCCGGGATTTCTATTTCCAGGTCAGCACGATCGCCGGTGAAAAGATGGACGAGAAGAAAAACACGCTGATCTTTCTGGATGAGATTCAAGCCTATCCCCACCTGCTGACCATGCTGAAGTTTCTCAAGCAGGACGACAGGTTCACCTACATCGCAAGCGGCTCGCTGCTTGGCGTGACCTTGAAAAAGACGAGTTCAATCCCCATCGGCAGCATTGAGATCCATCGCATGTTCCCGCTAGACTTTGAAGAGTTCCTTCTTGCCAATGGCTTTAACCGCTTTGCCATCGACCTGATGCGCGAGAAATTCCTGGCCGGTGAGGGTCTGGACGCCGCCGCACACGAAAAGGTGATGGATCTTTTCAAAAAGTATCTGCTGATCGGCGGGCTGCCGGACGCCGTCAACTCCTTCATCGCAGATACCAATATTGTGAAGGTGAGGACAATCCATCGCGATATTCGGGCGTTCTATGCCGACGATGCTTCGAAGTATGAAGCGGACAACAACAAAAAGCTGAAGATCCGCAGAATCTATGATATGATCCCCTCCAATCTGGGGAACAAGAAGAAGCGCGTGGTATTTCAGGATATCGAGAACAAGCGGGGCAAGCGTTTCTCCGACTATCAGGATGAGTTTGAATATTTGATTTCCGCGGGGATCACCCTGGATGCCGGCGCGATCTCCACGCCCGTGTTTCCTCTTGCGCAGTCTGTCGGCAAAAACCTCCTCAAGCTCTATTTGAACGACGTGGGCCTATTGACGGACGTTTTGTACAGCAGCAATATCCGCGCGATCCTGGACGACGAGATGGGAATCAATCTCGGCTCCGTGTATGAAAGCGTGGTGGCCCAGGAGCTGGCCGCCCACGGCTGCAAGCTGTTTTATTACGATAACCGCAGCAAAGGCGAGGTCGATTTCCTGATCGACGATTACGACAGCCTGTCCGCTGTTCCGATCGAGGTCAAGTCCGGCAAGGACTACACCATCCACAGTGCGCTGAGTGCCTTTGTGAAGAACGAAGACTATCATGTGAAGAAGGCTTTTGTCCTGTCCAACACCCGCGAGATCACAAGGAATGGGAAGATCACGTATCTTCCGATTTATGATGTGATGTTCTTGGGAAGCCAGGAAAGATCGGCTGTGCAGTTTTCATAGAATTAAGAGGTGAGTGATTTATGAATAGTGATTGAATAAGATATTCTCTGTTTCATACCAAATCCTCCCTCCCGAATATGCACGGTCAGCCCGTCCCTTTCCGTCATTATGTACTCCTTCCATCCCTGTCGTTTGGATGGATGAATCATTCCAAAGCAGAATTCCTGCCAGTTTGCCAATGTCATTGGCGACGGCTTCCCTCCGCGTTGACAATGCGGGGGGAGACATGATACTATTCTCCCATAAACCATGCCCCGGGCCGGGACAGGCCCGGGGACAATTTTGAACAGGAGCAAAAACGATGCAGCTGAACGAAGTGATCGCAGGTTTTCGGGCGACGCGTATCCGCCCCCTGGAGGAGCTGGGGGGACGGCTGGTGGAGATGGAGCATCTGGGCACCGGGGCCAAACTCTGCTGGCTGGACCGGCCGGATGAGAACAAGGCCTTCTCCATCGCCTTCAAGACCCTGCCGGAGGATTCTACCGGCGTATTCCATATCCTGGAGCATTCGGTGCTCTGCGGCTCGGACAAATATCCGGTGAAGGAGCCCTTTGTGGAACTGCTGAAGAGCTCCGTGCAGACCTTTCTGAACGCCCTCACCTTCCCGGACAAGACCGTCTACCCTGTGAGCACCCGGAACGACCGGGATTTTCTCAACCTGATCGACGTGTACCTGGACGCGGTGCTCCACCCCGCCATCTACCATAAGCCGGAGATCTTCCGGCAGGAGGGCTGGCGGTATGAGGGGGAGGGGGACCAGCTCTGCTACCAGGGCGTGGTATTCAACGAGATGAAGGGCAGCATGGCCTCCCCCATGAGCGTCCTGGCCCATGAGACCAACGCCCTCCTCTACCCGGACAACTGCTATCGCTTCAATTCCGGCGGGGACCCCGCCTGCATCCCGGATCTGACCTACGCGCAGTTCCTGGCTAATCACCGGAAATACTATCACCCCTCCAACTCCCGCATCTCCCTGGTGGGCAGCGTGGACCTGGAGCCGGTGCTGAAGAAGATCGACTCCTTCCTCTCCGCCTTCACCCGTCATGAGGCGGATTTCCCCATCCCCATGCAGAAGCCGGTGGCGGCGGTCACCCGGGTGGTCCCCTACGAGATCGGCCCCGAGGAAAGCGCCGAGAAGCGCACCCTGATCGGAGCCACCAAGCTCATCGGCGCCTATGACGAAACGGAGAAGCTCTTTGCCGCCGCCGTGCTTGTGGATTACCTGGCGGGGGACAACGAAGCCCCCCTGAAGCGGGCGGTGCTGGACAGCGGCCTCGCCCAGGACTTCATCCTGGAGCTGGACAGCGGCGTTCAGCAGGCGGCCCTCTCCTGGATCGCCATGAATACCGAGCAGGAGCATCTGGAGGCCCTGCGGAAGATCCTGCGGGATACCCTGACGAAGCTCGCAGAGGAGGGGCTGGATAAGGCACGGCTCTCCGCCTGCTTCCACCGCGACGCCTTCAACAAGCGGGACCGGGAGGGGGGCTGGGCCCCCAGGAGCCTGCTGGAGGCTGTGGGCATGCTGGATACCTGGCTGTACGGCGGCGACCCGGCGGAGGCGCTGACGGTGGAGCCCGTCCTGAAGACCCTGGAAGCCGGTCTGGAAACCGACTTTTTTGAGGGGCTGGTCCGGGAGTTTTTCCTGGAGGACGCCCATACCGTCACCCTGGTCCTGGTCCCCTCCCGCACCCTGGGCGGGGAAAAGCGGGAGAAGGAGGCCGCCCGGGTCATGGCGGAGACCAAGGGCTGGACCGAGGCGGACAAGGCTGCGCAGAGGGACCGGGCGGAGAGCCTCCGGCTCTGGCAGCAGACGCCGGACAGTCCTGAGGCCCTGGCCAGCATCCCCATGCTGAAGCTGGCGGATCTGGCGGAGAAGCCGGAACCCCTGCAGATGACCGAAACAGCGAAGGACGGCGTCCCCGTGATGAAGCACATTACAGGCAGCGGCATCGCCTTCCTTCGGGCCCATTTCCTGGCCTCCGACCTGACGACGGAGGAGCTGAGCAAGCTTTCCATGATGTGCCAGGTGCTGGGGAGCATGGCTACGAAAAAGCACAGCCGCAGCGCTCTGCCCCTGGAGATCAAGAACATTCTGGGCCGGGTGAGCTTCTCCCCCGCGGTGCTGCCGGGCTCCGATCCCCGGCATTGCCGGGTGATGCTCACCGTCTCCGCCGCCTGCCTGGCGGAGCTGGGCGAAAAGGCCGCCGACCTCCTGGCCGAGCTCCTTACCGAGACCCTCTGGGCCGACGCCGACCTGCTGCGGGACGTGATGCAGCAGGCCTCCGCCGCCGCCAAAATGACCCTGGCCGGGAACGGGATCAACTACGCCCTCACCCGCGCCCTCAGCTACCAGACCGCCCACGGCGCCGCCGGGGAAGCCGTCAGCGGCGTCACCTTCCTCCAATGGCTGGAAAAGACCCTGAACGGAGGGGACGAGGCGCTGAAGGACCTGCTGGCAGATATGGCCGGGCTGGCAAAACGGCTGGTCAGCCGGGAGCGGCTGACGGTTTCCGTCTCCGAGGCCTTCGGGGATGCAGCTCTGGATCGTTTCCTCCGCCTGATCCCGGCCCAGGGTGCAGCCCCGGCCGCCGAGGCCGCCTATCCCCTGGCCGGCATCCGCCGGGAGGGCATCGTCATCCCCGCCCAGGTGGGCTTCGCCGTCATGGCCACCAGCTTTGCCCTCCACGGCAGGAAGTACAGCGGCAGCATCCCCGTGCTGGCCAACGTACTGAACTATATGTACCTGTGGAACGAGATCCGGGTCCAGGGGGGAGCCTACGGCTGCGGCTTCATCGGCCGGGACACCGGGGACGCCGCCTTCTACACCTACCGGGATCCCCAGCCTGTCCGCTCCCTGGGGGTGATCACCCGGGCGGCGGATTTCCTGCGGCAGTTCTGCGCCGCCTCCCCCGACCTCACCGGCTTCATCCTCAGCTCCGTTTCTACCCTGGATCCCCTGCGTACGCCGGAGGAGAAGCTCACCGCGGCGGAGACCCGCCGCTTCCTGGGCGTCACCCAGGAGGAGATCGACCGGCGCTATACCGCCCTGATCCACACGACGCCGGAGGACCTGCTGGCCCTCATGGGGATCCTGGAGGATATCGCCGGGGACGACGCGGTATGCGTGGCGGCGGGCAAGGACCTGCTGGACATCTGCGGCGACCGGATCACCGGGACCATCACGGTATAACCCCTTCGGATAAACGAAAGAGCCGCCCACCCGGGCGGCTTTTTTCTTGGGAATACGGGGAAGAACGCTCTTCGTTTCCAAGCTTCAGCAAGGCGTCGCTGACTATGATGATCCGCTGCGGCGGGGAGGGAGGGAGCCCTCATCAGTCATCCGCCTTGCGTGGGACGGCGTCTGACAGCTTCCCCCGAGGGAAGCCAGTCCGCACGGCGGGGACGGGGAACGAAGGACTGGAGACGGGGATGAGCGGCGAAAAATCGGACGCGGGAACGAACAGTTCCCCCGGCTTCCCCTGGAGGAAAAGCCGAAGCGCGGCGCCTGATGAGGGGCGTATTGCTCCTTCCCTTTGTCTGCAGGCTGAGGGCTGCCTAGGGGCGGGCAGCTCTGTGCGTGTCGACAAACCCCGTTTTGTCATCGCGAGGAGTACGCGCACGTCCCGCGAGGGGCCCTCGCGCGCGGAATGGAGCAAAGCGACGCGGCGATCCGTTCTCTCGTCCCCTTGGTCAGGTTAAAAACATAAGGACGGGAGTTACGGATTGCCACAACCGGTGACATCGGTCACGGTTTCGCAATGACCATTTTCGATGGTCTGGTACTTTGTCTGCAGGCTGAGAGCCGCCCGGGGTGGGCGGCTCTCCTTTTTCCTCATTCTGTTTTGGCCTGGTGTTCCTCCGCCGATGCCGGCGCACGGTCGAACTCCCGCCAAAGGTCTGTCAGAGCCCGGCGGTAGCCCTCTCCATCCGAAAACCAGCTGCCCACATGATCGGCCCCGGGGACGAAAAAGAGCCGCCTGGGGCCGGCGCAGGCCCGGTAATTCTCAAAGGCCATATCCGGGGGGACAAAGCGGTCCTTTCCCCCATGGACCAGGAGCACGGGGACCCGGCAGCGCTTCAGCGCCTCCACGGTGCTGCAGGAATCCGCCGACGCCCCCAGCTTCCGCCGGAAGGCGGACTCCGCCATCCGAACCCCCACCCCGAAGGGCAGATGGAGATTCTTCCGGGCGACATGCCCCAGGATGGCCTTCGGGGAGGTGAAGGCGGAATCGGCGACGATGCCCCGGAGGGACGCCGGCAGAGGCTCCCCCGCCGCCATGAGGGCGGAGGTCCCCCCCATGGACATGCCGATCATATACAGGGGCAGGCCGGGGCAGCGCTCCGCCAGCCAGCTGAGCCAGTCCGCGCAGTCCAGCCGCTCCGCCAATCCGAAGCCGATGTACTCCCCTTCGCTGCCGTTGGTGCCCCGCTGGTCGACGTACAGCACGCTGCAGCCCTGGCTTTCCAGGAAATCCGCCATCATGCCGAAGGCCTGGACCCAGCCGCCCCGCCAGCCGTGGATCGCCAGGACGGCCCGTTTGGGCTCCTCCACCGGGGCCCAGTGACCGGCCAGACGGACCCCGTCCCGGGCGGTGATCTCCACCGGCTCCGTGACCCGCTTTTCCTGGGCCGCCATGGCTTCCCCCAGGGCGGCGGCATAAGCCTCCCCTCCCCGGGCTCCGCTGATGCGGGCTTCCATGCCCCTGAGCAGCTTTGGCTCCTCCCGGTCCATGCCCGCCTTGATGAGCAGATTCAGGATCGCATAGCCCGTGAGGCCCACGAAGCTGCCCAGCACCAGACCCGCTCCCGCGGCCAGGATTCCCCTGCCCTTTCCTTTCATTGCCTTCTCCTTTTTTGGCAAACTGCCCGGGCGAAAAGGCCCGGGCAGTTTTTCAGTTCACGCTTTTCATTTTTCCGATGACGTACTCGCACACCACGACCCGGTCCTCCGCGGAGAACACCGCGGGGAAATTATCCGAAAACAGGATCTGGGCAGAGGCGGGGAATTCCTCGTCCCCCTCCCACAAGAAGAAGCGGAGCCAAAGGCCCGGGAGGAACTCCAGGGCATAGCCCAGACCGCTGCTCTCCACCTCCAGCCCGCCCAGGGCCAGGCAGGCGGCGGAAAACCGCTCCGGCGCGCTGCCGTACATCCGGCACAGGCGGCTCAGGCAGCGCCCCTTGAAGTTCGTATCGTACACCTCTCCCCAGGGCATTTCCCGGTAGGTGAGGTAGGCGTTGGACCGGGGGGCCTTCACCCCCTCCAGCAGATAGCGGAGGAAGAGGATGCGCTGGGTATCCGTCCAGCCCGGGTCGGCAAAATCCGGCCAGGTGACGGTCTTCTCCTCCCCGCAGACAGCCAGGGTGAATTTCTCTCCGTCCCAGACGGCGCCGGTGCGGGCGGCCATCTCCTCCGGCTCCCCCGCCCGGAACCGCTCCAGGTAATGGTTCAGGGGAAGCTCGGTCTTGTTATTGGGGTTATAGGGCGTTTTCTTTTCCATCTCAGCTCAGTTCCCTCTCCACCGACGGGAAGAGGAAATGGTTCGTATGGGGCATGAAGCAGGCGGATACGAATTCATCCATGTACCTGGGCTCATTGGAGAGCTCCACATACATCATGGCCTTGCCCAGCTCCTCCGTCTTGGCCCAGGCGCTGCTGCTCAGGAGAACGGCGTAGGCGCCGGAGAGGGAGGAGTTGCCGATATACCGGAAGCGCTCATGGGGCAGATCTGGGAACATGCCGATGGTGATGGCATTGTGGAAGTCGATGCCGCCGCCGATGCCCCCGGCGATCCAGAAGCGGCTGATATCCTCCGGAGTCACCCCCACCTGCTCCATCAGCAGATGGGCGGCGGAGAAGATGGCGCCCTTGGCCCGGATGAAGTTATCCAGATCCACCTCGTTGATGGTCACATCCCGGCCGTCCGCGGCCTCCGCCGCCCAGGCCAGCACATAGCGGCCCATGCCGTCCTCATCCCGCAGGACCCGATCCCCGTTCCGGGTGAATTTGCCCCGGGCGTCGACGATCCCCGCCCGGAAGAGCTCCGCCACGGTATCGATGATGCCGCTGCCGCAGAGGCCCCGGGGCTTCTGTCCCGGTTCCCCGATCACCTCCAGGGTCGGCTCCATGGTGGTTTTATCAATCTTCACCGCCTCGATGGCCCCGTCCGTCGCCCGCATGCCGCAGGAGATGTCCCCGCCCTCAAAGGCGGGGCCGGCGGAGCAGGCGCAGCAGAGCATATACTCCCCGTTGCCCAGCACCAGTTCCCCATTGGTGCCCAGGTCGATGAAAAGGCTCAGCTCATCGGATTCCCACAGGGAGCTGGCCAGAACGCCGGCGGTAATGTCTCCCCCCACGTAGCTGCCCACGTTGGGGGCGATCACCAGCTCCGCCGCAGGGCTGAGGCCGGGGATGACCTCCGCCGCCTGCAGGGTCTCGCAGCGGAAGAAGCTGGGGACGAAGGGCTCCATGCGCACCGGGTCCGCGTACAGGCCCAGGAGCAGATGGTTCATGGTGGTGTTCCCGGCGATGCTCACCCGATAGATCCGGTCCAGAGGGACGCCGGAATCCCGGCACATGGCGGCGATCAGGGGGACCAGGGTCTCCTCCACCACCGCCCTTTTCAGCCGCTGGGAGCCCCCGGGACGGGTGGATTCGATGATCCGGCTGATCACATCCGCCCCGAAGCGGATCTGCCCGTTGCCCGCGGAGGCCCGGGCCAGAAGGGTCCCGTCCTCCAGATCCGCCAGGGCGGCGGAAACGGTGGTGGTGCCGATATCGATGGCCAGGCCGCAGGCGGGATGGGGAATCCCGGGGGCGTGGATATCCGCCACCTGGAGAGCGCCGCGGTGCTCCCGCAGGATGCAGACCAGGCGGAAGTCATTCTCCCGAAGGAGAGCGGCCAGCTTCTTCAGGGCGGTGAGGGAGAGGGTGACCCGCTCCGCCCCCAGCTCCGCCATAACCGCCCGCTCCAGCCGCTCATTATCCGGCATGGTATCCTCCAGGGTGGGGGGATCCATGGCGATCTCCCGCACCAGCAGGGCGGGCTCATCCATGACCCCGGCAGCCTTCAGATCCCGCTGCACTGCCTCGAAAGCGCCCCGGACCGTGGGATCCGAGAGGTCGGCTGTGCGGATGCCGGTGCGGTAGGCGGAGGCGGTCTCCGGCACCTCCACCGTCGTATCCCCCGTTACCCGGCTGCAGCAGGCCAGCCGCCACCCGGCGGCGTAGTCCTCCCGGCTCAGATGGGGATTGGCCTCCATCTCCGGATCACCGGCCAGGAGCCGGACCCGGCATTTCCCGCAGGTGCCGCTGCCGCCGCAGGGGGCGTCGATGGCTACGCCGGCCTGCTTCGCTGCCTCCAGCAAGGTCAGACCCGCAGGGGCTTCGGTTCGGATCTCTTCGCCGCCGGTATGACGGAAGGTGACAATGGGCATGGTGGGTCGTCCTCCTTCAGAAATTCAGTTTGTCCAGGGCTGCAAACAGGGTCTTCTTGAAGGGGTCCTCCTCCGGCAGGTTCACCGTGGGGATCCCGTCAGAGTCGTATTCATAAATGGTATCGTCATGGGGCAGCACGCAAAGCAGATCCATGCCCGCCTTCCGTACCTCCTCCAGGACTCCCTCGGAGGCGACGCCTCCGGGAGCCCGGTTGATGATGAGCTTGATCTCCTT
>JBGUZS010000191.1:0-9019 GCA_045223835.1 Oscillospiraceae bacterium
AGAGCGGGATAGCTCTGGAGGATCCGCCGCACCGTCCCGCGGACCAGCTTCCGCAGGGGGGAATTGCCCCCGATGAGGGAGGTGAGATCCCGGAGCCCGGCCACATGCCGGAAATCCGGAACCCGGAAGGCCTCCAGATCCCCGTCCGTCTCCAGATCCGCCGCGGTATCGGGAAGGAGACCCCGGCGGTGGGCCGCCTCCAGATAGGGCACGTCCTCCTTCTCCAGCCCGATGAGCCGGGCGGCGGCCAGGTCCAGGGAGAAGGGATCGGAGGAGGCCAGCAGGGCGCCCAGATGCCGGGGAGTGCCCTGGGTGGGACCGTTTCCCTCCATGCCGGTGACGGCGTCGCAGATATGGAGCAGGGGCTTGAAATGGAGGTTCAGGTCCACCAGCATATCCGCAAAATCCCGGTATTCCGGGAAACGGTAATGGTATTCCGCCTTCACGGAGCCGGGGATGCAGCCGAAAAGGTTCTTTACGGCGGCGGTCATGCTCATCATGGCATGGACCTTCAGCTTGCTGAAGCTGAGGATCACGTCCGCCCAGTCCAGCCAGCCGGTATAGGCGAAGGATTTGAGCACCAGGCAGTCCGGATCGGAGCATTCCTTGACGGAATAATCCTGGTTGAGGCTTCCCCCCGCTTCCTTCACCGCCTCCAGGCCGCAGACCGCATAGACCCGGTCCACATAGGGCTTGCTGAAAACCCCGCCGGGACTGTCTCCCACCCGGACCTCGGCCCCCCGCTCCGTGAGCAGCCGCACAAGAGCGGCCAGGAGGGCGGGATGGGTGGTGGCGGCGGTCTCCGGCTTCAGGGCGGTGATGAGATTGGCCTTCACGGCGATCTTCATCCCCGGCCGGACCCAGCTCAATCCGCCCAGGGGCTCCAGGACGGAGAGCAGGGCAGCCCGGCAGCATTCCTCCGTATATTCGGCGCAGGGCCGAATGACAACCTTGCCCATGCCTTACAGGGCGTCCACGTACCGGCAGGCGGCCACGGCGGCCACGGCCCCGTCTCCCGCGGCGGTGGTGAGCTGCCTCAGCTCCTTGGCCCGGCAGTCCCCGGCGGCAAAGAGGCCGGGGGAGGCGGTGAGGCAGCGCTCATCGCTGTCGATATACCCATAGGCATTCAGCCCAGCCGCTTCGGCAAAGGCTTCATTCTCCGGAATAAGGCCGACGGCCACGAATACCCCGTCGCAGGCTTCCGTCCATTCGGCGGCGTCTGCCGTGCGCCGGAGGCGGATCCCCGTGAGCTCCCCATCCCTCGTCTCGAAGCCCGTCGCCTTGGCGCCGGTGATGATGCGGACGTTGGCCTTGGACCGGAGCACCTCCTGGCTCCGCTCCTCTCCGGTGAGATAGTCCAGATCCTGGACCACGGTTACCCGGCTGCAGTTTTCCGCCAGCAGGATGGCCTCCTGGAGAGCGGAGTTGCCCCCGCCCACCACAACGACGGCCTTATCCCGGTAAAACTCCCCGTCGCACACGGCGCAGAAGGAAATCCCGCTGCCCACCAGCTCCGTCTCCCCCGGGAGGCCCAGCATACGGTGCTTCACCCCCGTGGCCAGGATCACGCTGCGGGCGGCATAGTCGCTCCCCTCCCGGGTGAGCACATGCCAGATCTGCCCCTCCCGGCGCAGGCCGGAGACGGTCTCCACCTCCGTATCCGCCCCCTGGTCCAGGATCTGATCCAGGAGCCGGTCCGCGAATTCCACCCCACTCATCTGCTTGGTGCCGGGGTAATTCTCCACCTTGGGGGAATAGGCGATCTGGCCGCCGTAACCGTTCTTCTCCAGCACCAGAACGCGTTTGTTGCTGCGGCGGGCGTACAGGGCCGCGGTCATCCCCGCAGGGCCACCACCCACCACGATGATATCGTACATCCTCTTTCCTCCTCCGGAGTAAAAAGGGGCCGGACGGCTCGTCCGGCCCCGGTAAGGCGATGGTTCAGATTCTTGCTGCGGCTCCCGCCAGGTACTGCTTGATTTCGGGAACGCCATAGTATTTCTCCACCCTGTCCCCGTTCAGCACCACCAGGGTGGGGGCGCCCTTGACGCCGTACTGCTTCACCAGGTCCACGTTTTCCTCGGCAATGCGCTTCTCGAAGGGGAAGCCGGCCTTGGCCAGCTGGGCTTCGGCGATGCGGCAGTTGGGGCAGGTGACCCGGGCAAAGAGAATGGCCTGGCCGGGCTTTTCCTCCGCCGGGGCGGGGGCCTCGGCCTTCACCTCCTGCGCCTCGGTCTGGGCGGCCTGGACGGGACGGGCGCCGCGGAGACGGGAGCGGCCGATATCGTAGGTCCTGCGCTGCCTGAACTCCTGGGCCTTGCCGTCGTTCCAGTTCTGCACCGGGCGGTAATAGCCGGTGATGCGGGAATAGACCTCCGTGGCTTCGCCGCACTTGGGGCAGACCTTCTGCTCGCCCGCCAGGTACCCGTCGTTTTTGCAGATGGAGTAGGTGGGGGACATGGTGTAGTAGGGGAGCTTGTAGTTCTCCGCGATCTTCCGCACCAGGGAGGCGGCCGCCTGCCAATCCGGCAGCTTCTCGCCTAGGAAGGCGTGGAATACGGTGCCGGAGGTATAGAGGGTCTGGAGCTCATCCTGGATATCCAGCGCGGAGAAAATATCGTCCGTGTAGCCCACGGGCAGATGGGAGCTGTTGGTGTAATAGGGGGTGCCGCCGCACTCCGCGGCGGTGATGATATCGGGGTAGCGCGCCACGTCGTGCTTCGCCAGACGGTAGGCGGTGCTCTCCGCCGGGGTGGCCTCCAGGTTGTACAGGTCGCCGTACTGCTCCTGATAATCGCTCAGGCGCTCCCGCATATGGTTCAGCACCTGCTTGGTGAACTCCACGGACTCGGGCTGGGTCAGATCCTTGCCGATCCACCTGGCGTTGAGGCAGGCTTCGTTCATGCCCACCAGGCCGATGGTGGAGAAATGGTTGTCGAAGGTGCCCAGGTAGCGCTTGGTATAGGGGTAGAGGCCCGCGTTCAGCAGCTTGGTGATGACCTCCCGCTTCACCTTCAGGGAGCGGGCGCTGATATCCATCAGCTTATCCAGCCGGGCGTAGAACTCCTCCTCCGTTTTGCTCAGGTAGGCGATCCGGGGCATATTGATGGTGACCACGCCCACGCTGCCGGTGCTCTCCCCGGAGCCGAAGAAGCCGCCGCTCTTCTTCCGCAGCTCGCGCAGATCCAGACGCAGGCGGCAGCACATGCTGCGCACGTCGCTGGGCTCCATATCGCTGTTGATATAGTTGGAGAAGTATGGGGTGCCGTATTTGGCGGTCATCTCGAAGAGAAGACGGTTGTTTTCCGTATCGGACCAGTCGAAATCCCGGGTGATGGAATAGGTGGGGATGGGGTACTGGAAGCCCCTGCCGTTGGCGTCGCCTTCGATCATGCATTCGATGAAGGCCTTGTTGATCATATCCATCTCCCGCTGGCAGTCCTTATAGCAGAAATCCAGCTCCTTGCCGCCTACGATGCAGTTGTTCTCCGCCAGGTCCGCAGGCACGGTCCAGTCCAGGGTGATGTTGCTGAAGGGCGCCTGGGTGCCCCAGCGGGAGGGAGTGTTCACCCCGAAGATGAAGGCCTGCACCGCCTGCTTGACGTCCTTATAGGAGAGGTTGTCCACCTTCACGAAGGGAGCCAGATAGGTATCGAAGCTGGAGAAGGCCTGGGCGCCCGCCCATTCGTTCTGCATGATGCCCAGGAAGTTTACCATCTGGTTGCAGAGGGTGATCAGGTGGCCGGCGGGCTTGGAGGTGATTTTCCCGGTAACGCCGCCCAGCCCCTCGGCGATGAGCTGCCGCAGGCTCCACCCGGCGCAGTACCCGGTGAGCATGCTCAGGTCATGGATATGGATGTCTGCGTTCCGGTGGGCGGCGGCGATCTCTTCATCATAGACCTCGCTGAGCCAGTAGTTTGCGGTGATGGCGCCGGAGTTGGACAGGATCAGGCCGCCTACGGAATAGGTGACGGTGGAGTTTTCCTTCACGCGCCAGTCCTGGATGCCCAGGTAATCGTCCACGGTCTTCTTATAGTCCAGCACGGTCTCGCTCACGTTGCGGAGCTTTTCATGCTGTTTGCGGTACAGGATATAGGCCTTGGCAACGTTCTCATACCCGCCCTTGGAGAGGACGGATTCCACGCTGTCCTGAATATCCTCGATGGCGATCAGCTCATCCTTGATTTTCGGCTGGAATTCCGCCGTGACCCGGATGGAGAGAAAATCGATCACATCATCGGTATAGTTGGTATTGGTGGCGTCGAAGGCCTTCTTCATGGCGTTGGCGATCTTGGCGATCTCAAAATCCACGATGCGGCCGTCGCGCTTCACGACGCGGTACATGGTGATTCCTCCTGCTTCTAACCCGGAAAGGCCCGGTTTCTTTGCAGGTCATTATATCTCCGGGACGGCGGACTGTCAATAGGATGGGCACAATATCTAGGGCTTTATTTTCAGAATACCCATAATATGTTGTATTCGCCCGGGGACGGCGGGAAAGAAGAAATCAGTCCGCTCCCCGGAGCTCCGCCGCGGGGATGAAGGGCCGGACGGCCTCCAGCAGAAGCTCCAGCTCCTCCCGGCTGCAGGGGTGGAGACCCGCTTCGATCAGATCCCCGGAATCGGCAAAACACTGAATAAAATACCGCTCCGCTCCCCGGAGCCATCGGCCGATCTCCCGCAGGTCCTCCGGCCGGTGGAGCTCCCGCACCACGGTGGTGCGGAATTCATAGGGCACCGTCCCTTCCAGCAGGAAGGCGGCGCTCGCCCGGACCATGTCCAGCCGGGGATCCTCCACCCCGGCAGTTTCCCCATACCGGCCCGGAGCGTTCTTGATGTCCATGGCCACGTACTGCACTAGGTCCTCCCTTGCCAAACGCCTCAGCAGGTCGGGGCGGGTGCCGTTGGTATCCAGCTTCACGGCGTAGCCCAGGTCCCGGATCCGCCGGAGAAAGTCCGGCAGGTCCGGCTGCAGGGTGGGCTCCCCCCCGGTGACGGCCACCCCATCCAGCAGGCCCCGGCGCTTTTTCAGCAGGGCGAAGAACTCCGCCTCCGGGATCTCCGGCTGCGCCGAGGGCCGCAGGACCAGCTCCGCATTGTGGCAGAAGGGGCAGCGATAGTTGCAGCCTCCGGTGAACACCGTACAGGCCGTATGGCCGGGAAAATCCAGCAGGGTGAGCTTCATGAGTCCGCTGATGCGCATGGATACCGCCTCCTGATTTGGCTATGGAATCATGGGGATTATATCATCTCCCAAAGGAAAAATAAACCCGGCAGGGCAATAGCCCTGCCGGGTCGAAAAGTCTCGCAGTGTTCGCGCCCGCAGGCGCGAATGAATCGGAAATCATTTTTGGCGGAATTTATTTCTGCCAAAAATACTTCTCACGGAGCGGACTGTGCAAGCGAAGCGAGTGCGGGAAGCGGAGTGCGGTCCTTCTCAACGCGGAGCCCAGCGTCAGCGGGTCCGCGTTGAATGCGCAGCATCAGATCATGCCGCAGCACTTTTTGCGGCTGTACTCGTAGAGCTCCTCGTTGAAGGCGGGGGTCAGGTAGCTCATGGCGTTGAAGTTGATGGTGGCGGGCTTGCCGGGCTGCATGAAGCGGTCCACGAAATTCCGGGCGCTCTGCCGCTGCTCATCCTCGGAGGCGGTGGCGGGATCGAACTTCTCGGGCATGACGCCGATGATGATCTTGTCGCCGTAAAGCTCATATTCCTTGGCGGTGTCGTTCATGGCCTGGGGGCACCAGCTGTCCCACCCGGCCTTGATGTAGTTGGGGATCTGCTTCATGTTGTTGCCGCAGCTGTGCAGGTCGCAGAACTTGCCCTTGCTGTGGAGGAAATCGGTGACCATCTTCATATAGGGAACGATCATCTCCTCAGCCACGGCGGGGGCGAAGAAGGTCTCCTTCTGGGAGCCCCAGTCATCGTGGATGCAGAACATATCGATCTGGGGATAGGCCTTGATGGCCAGATCCAGGATCTTGATGTACAGCTCGCTCAGGCGGCCGAAGAACTCATGCACGGCGTCCTGCTGGTCCTCGTCGATGAGGGCCATGATGGCGCCCTCGAAATCCATGAAGGAGATGAGGCGCTCGTACCAGCCGTTCAGGAACCACATGCAGTTGCAGTTGTTGGGGTTCAGGTAGTTCTTGTTGGCCTCGGCGGAGCCGGCCCAGTCCCAGGTGGTGGGATCGGGGAACACGATCTTGTCCTTGATTTCGTTGGCGTCCTCGATAAAGGGCTTGCCGGGGCGCACCATGGAGCCGCCCACGGACTCGATATACTCCCACTCGATGCCGAACATATCCGGTCCGCCGAAATCCTTCGCAGTCAGATCCCGGCTGCCGGCCTCGTATATGAAGCCCCGGGCGATATTATCCGGATTCACCTTGGGGGAGAACATGCTGGTGAAGCTGCTGACCGTCCAATAGGGCTCGCGGTTGTAGGTGGCCAGGATGCCTTCCCGCTGGGAGCAGGGGTAGTTGAAAATGGTCTGGGTACGGTTGCCGAAGGTGATCTTCTTCGCTTCGGTGATTTCCTTGGGATCAAACATCGGAACTGCCATCTTAGGGTTATCCTCCTTTTACTATAATTCCACACAATATCCGAATGTATTACAGACTAGAGCAATCATACACCCATCCGGTCGGGTTTGCAAGAGAAAAGCGTCCGACCCGGGTCAAATAATCCCCGATCCCGCCCCGTCGGTCCGCAGGCGGAGGAGAAGAAAATCCTACTTTGGACTTGCAGACGGGGAGCGGTGCGGGTACAATACAAGAAAAACCGGCCAAGGGCGGAACGGAGGATATGGATTATGGATGGGAAGACTGGGGTACTGGGCGTGGAGCTGGGCTCCACCCGCATCAAGGCCACCCTGGTGGACGGGGCTTTCCGCCCTGTGGCCTCCGGGGATCATACCTGGCAGAGCAAGCTGGAAAACGGCGTCTGGACCTATCCCCTGGAGGAAGCCTGGACGGGCTTCCGGGCGGCTCTGGAGGCGCTGAAGGGAAGCGCGGGGGAGCTGCGGCCCGCAGCCATGGGCATCTCCGCCATGATGCACGGATACCTGGCCTTCGACCGGGACTGGAACCTGCTGGCGCCCTTCCGCACCTGGCAGAACACCATGACCGGCGAAGCGGCGGAGGCGCTCACGGAGGCCTTCGGCTTCAACGTGCCCCAGCGCTGGAGCGCCGCCCACTTCTATCAGGCGATCCTGAACGGGGAGGAGCATGTTTCCCGGGTGGCGCATCTCACCACCCTGGCCGGGTATCTCCACTATATGCTCACCGGGGTGAACGCCGTGGGCATCGGGGAGGCCTCCGGCATGTTCCCCATCGACAGCGGCGCCTTGGATTACGACGCCCGGATGCTGGAGATCTTCGACCGCCTGGCGGCGGAGAAGGGCTGCCTTTCGAAGCTCAGGGACCTGCTGCCAAGGGTCCTCACCGCCGGTGAGGAGGCGGGCAGGCTGACGGAGGCGGGGAGCCAGCTCACCGGCGGCCTGCTGCCCCCGGGGATCCCCTTCTGCCCCCCGGAGGGGGATGCGGGCACCGGGATGACCGCCACCAACGCGGTGGCCCCCAGGACCGGGAACGTCTCCGCCGGCACCTCCATCTTCTCCATGGTGGTGCTGGAGCGGCCTCTGCAGAAGGTCTATTCCGAGATCGATATGGTCACCACCCCGGAGGGCAGCCCCGTGGCAATGGTGCACTGCAACAACTGCACCGGGGATATGAACGCCTGGGCCGGGGTGCTGGAGGAGACCGCCGCCCTGTTCGGGGCGCAGCCGGATACGGGGACCCTGTTCACGAAGCTCTATGAGAAGAGCCTGGAGGGGGATGCGGACTGCGGCGGCATAACGGTGGTGAACTACCTGGCGGGGGAAGGGGTGACCCATCTGGACGAGGGCAGGCCGCTGGTGCTGCGCCGGCCGGACGCCCGGTTCACCCTGGCAAACTTCCTCCGGGCCCAGCTGTATTCCACCATGGCGACCCTGCGCATAGGCATGGATCTGCTGGCGGAGGAGCAGGTGGGGATCGACGCCCTTATGGGCCATGGAGGCCTGTTCAAGACCCCGGTGGTGGGCCAGCGGTACCTGGCCGCAGCCTGCAGGGCGCCCGTCACCTGCATGGAGAGCGCGGGAGAGGGCGGTCCCTACGGCATGGCTCTCCTGGCCGCCTATATGCGGACGCGGGAAGAGGGGGAGACCCTGCGGGACTTCCTGGCGGAGCGGGTCTTCGCCTCGGCGAAGAAGACCGTGCTGAATCCCCGGCCGGAGGACGTTTCCGGTTTCGACGCCTATATGAAAGAATTCCGCCTCGCCCTGGGCGTGGAGCGCGCCGCGGTGGAGACGAATGAAGGAGGATACTGAGGATGAAATATGAGTTCTGGTTCGTGGTGGGCAGTCAGTTCCTGTACGGAGAAGAGGTCCTGGAGACCGTGGCTGCCCGCGCCAAGGAGATGGCGGAGGAGCTGAGCGCCGCTCTGCCCTTCCCTCTGGTGTATAAGGTCACGGCCAAGACCAATCAGGAGATTACCGACGTGGTCCGGGAGGCGAACTATGCGGAGGAATGCGCGGGCATCATCACCTGGTGCCACACCTTCTCCCCGTCCAAAATGTGGATCAACGGCTTTGCCGCTCTCCAGAAGCCCTGGTGCCACCTGGCCACCCAATATAACCGGCAGATTCCCAACGAGGAGATCGATATGGACTTCATGAACCTGAACCAGGCCGCCCACGGGGACCGGGAGCACGGCTTCATCGGGGCCCGGATGCGCATGAAGCGGAAGATCATCGCCGGCTACTGGAAGGAAGAGGGCGTGCGGGAGCGCCTGGGCCGGTGGATGCGCACCGCCGTGGGCGCCGCCGTTTCCCGGAGCATGAAGGTCATGCGCTTCGGGGACAATATGCGGGAGGTGGCCGTCACCGAGGGCGACAAGGTCGAGGCCCAGATCAAGCTGGGCTGGCAGGTGAACACCTGGGCCGTGGGAGACCTGGTGAAGGAGATGAACGCCGTC